>JBFKAV010000244.1:0-2068 GCA_041621405.1 Paracoccaceae bacterium | reverse complement strand
TTCGCGGTCCGAAAGGATGCGCGGCACGATGTCGAAGGGAATGAGGCGCTCGGTCGACTCGCCGGCACCGTAGACGTTGAAGGTGATGCCGGTGCGCCGGAAGAAGGTCTCGGCCTCGCTTGACTTCTTCCGCAGCCGGGCTATGACCTCGCTATCGAACCAGCGGCCGTATTCGGCATAGGGCGGCCGCGGCTCGCTCTTGCCGCCGCTCATCTCGTCGAAGAAACGCGGGGTCCTGGACATCCGGCGGGCCTGGCTGCCTCCTCCGCTCGGCGGCAATTTCGGTTGCATTCAAATCCTCTGCGGCGGCGGGATGCAATCCCTACCGTCCGAAGTCCGGGCGGATTGCCTGCGAATCGTGCGGCGGCACGTCGGGGCGGGCGCTCAGAACGCGATCTCGAATCCGGCGCCGCCGTCGCCGGGCAGCAGCCGGATCGCGCCGCCGTGGGCGCGCAGCAGGCCCGCCACGATGGCCAGCCCCATGCCGGTGCCGCCGGCCTCGCGGCGGGTTGTGAAGAACGGATCGAAGACCCGCTCGCGATTGCCTTCCGAAATCCCCGTCCCATCGTCCCGGACCGTGAGCACCGGTCCCTCGACGGTGAGAGTGGTGGCGAGATCGACCCGGGTCGCGCCGTGCTCGGCCGCGTTGCGCAAGAGCTGGGTCAGGACGATCCGCATCCCCTCGGGTCCGAGCGGCAGGCGCGCGTCACCGCCGCTGAGGGCAATCTCGAGCCCGGCGAACTCCTCCCCCAGCGCCGGAACCAGCGCGTCGAGCCGGCAGCTGCCGTGATGCGCGGGCTCACGCGCCGAGGCGGCGCGGCGGAGCGCGGCAAGCTCGCGCTCCATCCGCTCGGCGGCGGAAAGGATAGCCTCGGCGAGGCGCCGGTCCTCGTCGCCGAGGCTCTCGGCCGAGGCCAGGAGCTCCGCCGCCCCGCGGATACCGGTCAGGGGCGCCTTCAGCTCGTGCGCGGCGTGGTCGGTAAAGTTCCGGATCGCGGCCTCGCGGTTCCGGAGCGCCGCCGTCATCTCGAGGAAGCTCTGCCCGAGCTCGCCCATTTCCCCGGTGCCGTAGTGGGCGAGCGCCTCGGGCGGCTCGCCCTGCCCCGCCGCCACCGCCCGGGCCTGGGCGGCGAGCGCCGTGATCGGGCCGTAGAGCAGGCGCCAGAGCAGGAAGGCGAGGATCAGCGTCGCCGCGCAGACCGCGACGGCGACCAGCACGCTGGCGCGGCCGTAGCCGAGCCGATCCTCGAACAGGCTCACGGCGAGCAGCCCCAGCAGCGGCAGCGCCAGCACCGCGAAGAGCGCGCCGCCCAGGACCAGGATCAGGGGCGGGCGCCACTTCGCCGTCACGCGCCTTCGCATGCACCCATCCTGAGGCCAATGCCGTGCAGCGTGTCGATCGCGTCGGGACAGCCGGCCTCGGCGAGCTTGCGGCGCAGGTTGCGCAGGTGGCTATCGAGCGTGCGGTCGGAGACCTCGGCATTGCCGTAGAGCGCGTCGGACAGCTCGGGCCGGGTGACCACCATCTCGGGATGGCGCATGAGCCGCGCCAGGAGCGCCATCTCCATCGCGGTGAGCAGGACCGGCGCCTCGTCCACGGTGCAGACGTGGCGCTCGGGGTCGAGCATGAGGTGGCCGCGGCGCAAGGGCTGCGGCGGCGGCCCGCCGGGGCCCGCGCGGCGCAGGATCGCCTTGATCCTTGCGGTGAGCTCGCGCGGCGAGAACGGCTTGGTCATGTAGTCGTCGGCGCCGAGCTCGAGCCCGAGCACCCGATCGATCTCGTCGTCGCGGGCAGTGAGGAACAGGATCGGCACCGCCGAGGCCGCGCGCAGCCGGCGGCAGACTTCCAGACCGTCGAGCTCGGGCAGCCCGACGTCGAGCACGATCAGCGCCGGCCCGGCCCGGCGCGCCTCGCGCAGCGCCGCCTGCCCGTCGGCGGCCGCGACCACGCCGTAGCCGGCGCGCTCCAGGGCCACCGTCAGCACGGTGCGGATCTCGGGATCGTCGTCTGCGACGAGGATCTTCACGGCAGGGGCTCCGGCTTGCTCGGCCCGGAGCTAAGCCCGGA
>JBFKAV010000243.1:0-2073 GCA_041621405.1 Paracoccaceae bacterium | reverse complement strand
TCGAGTGTCTCGACGACGTACTCGGCCCGGTAGCTGAACCGAGGGTCGATCACCGGCGAGAGGCGGGAGAAGGTGTCTACCACCGTCAGGACCCTGATCTTCCGTCCCGTCGCCAGCTGAACGTGGACGAAGTCCATCGCCCAGGCCTCGTTCGGGGCAACGGCCTCCTTGCAGTCCTCCCGCAGCTTCGCCTCGGCCACCGACCGGCTTCGCTCCTACGGGGCCGCTCTAAAGACGTCCGACGCGGAAGACCGGTAGGGGACCTGTCATTGGCAGAACAACAGGGTGAAGAACTCGCAACTCACGATCCGAGGGCGTGAGAGGGAGATGCTGGGACATCGGCGCACGCGTGACCGCAGAAGTTCGCCGCCGTGCACGCCTCGCGCGCCCGTTGTGCCGCGGCGGATCCCGGACTAGTCGTGCTCATGTGGTCCTAGCCGGCGATGCAACCTCGCATCGTGACTGGAAAAATGGCCGGTGAACCAATCGCCGAGCACGTCGACCAAGTGGTCGGCCGATCGGCCGGGTGCCCCGGGCGCGGCATCCATGATGTCGCGGAGCGCGTCGATCAGACGCTCGTGGTCGGCCTTGTGCTGGGCGAGCTGATCGTAGCCCGCCGCGCGCATCTGCCGCTCCTCGTGGGCGAAATGTGCCGAGATCGCGCGCAAGAGATCGCCGAACGCGCGGTCAATCCTCTCGGCGTCGCCGCGTTCAAGGATCGCGCCTGCGGTCTCGTTCACCAGGTCGATCAGCTCACGGTGCTCGTGGTCCACGGCCGGGTCGCCGACGCTGAATTCCTTTCTCCATTCGAGCAGGGCCATGGGTTCTTCCTCCGGTCAGTTAAAGACGAAATCGCCGGCACCGGTGTCGTAGTCTATGGCCAGGCTCTGGCCCGGCACCAGGGTCACGTTTCGCCGGGCGGTGGCGGTGAAGCCTGCCTCCGCCGGATCGGTGCGCAGGCGCAGCGCGATCTCGTAGGATCCGGCCGGCAACTCGAAACGGCGGTAGATCCGCGACGGGCCGCTGCCCGAGAGACCGGTCGGCGGCAGGTCCCTGGAGAGGACCGTCGTCCCGTCGAGATCGAGCTCCACCAGAACCGGGGCGCGGCGGCGCTCGCAGATCTGGGCCTGCCGCATGTTGGGCGGCAGGGCGGCCAGTTCTCCGGGAGTGCGATCGCGGCAATTGCGCGCGCCGCTCACGGTAAAGCTGAGGCGGACAAGCGCGTGATCCTCGGGCAGGCTCTGCCAGGTCGGCCAGGCGGAGAGTGCCGCGGTGGCCAGGACGACGCCCAGGCCGAGAATGGTGCCGATCATGAGGTGATACCAGCGCGCGGTCATTCGGCCGCACTCGTTTCAGGGGCGGCGTGGCGCGCCTCGGCCAGATCCGCCTCGTCGATGGGCCGGATCTTTTCGTAGGGCGGCAGGGCGCCGAGGCGCTCGGAGAACTTGGCCAGCGTGCGGTCGAGCCGGCGGCGCTCGGTGGGGCCGGCCCAGACCGTCAGCACCCGCTCGCGGGGCACGCGGGCTCGCAGGAACGGGTCACGCTCGCGGGCGAAGCGGGCGCGGGTCCATTTCACCCCGAGCCGGTTGTGGCAGTCGCGCTCGGCGCAACCGGCGATGCAGACTCCGTCCGCCAGCCCACGGCTGATGATGAAATCCACCATCGAGGGCGGGACCATGGCCGCGCAAGGCACCTCCACGCGGCCCCCCGCCGCCCCGGCGCCGGCGCCCGAGCCGCAGGCGAGCGTCAGCACCCGGCCAGAGCCGGGCGCGCGCCCTAGCGCCTCGCCCGCGCCGATCACCTCGGCCCTGAGCCGGGCCAGCGAATGGTCCGGCAGGTCGATCCCGGTCACCAGGTCGCCCGAGCGCCGGAACGGAGAGGAGGACGGGCAGGAGCCCATGCAGATGCCGCAGGCGACGCAGCGCCCCGGGTTGACCTCGACTTCCCAGCGGAACGGCGCGCCGTCGCTCCTCGGCATCAGGGTGATTGCGGAATAGGGGCAGTCGGCGACACAGCGCTCGCAGCCGTTGCAATGGTCGAGAAACACCTCGGCCGCCCGAGCATCGGGCTTCG
>JBFKAV010000242.1:0-2094 GCA_041621405.1 Paracoccaceae bacterium | reverse complement strand
CTTCAAGAGCGCGACGAACCAGGCGCCGCGGCGCGCCAACCCCGGCCAGGAGGGGGTCGAGCGCGAGGTCTGGCTCAGGCTGAAGCTCATCGCGGATGCCGGGCTGATCGGCCTGCCGAACGCCGGCAAGTCGACCTTCCTCGCGGCCACCTCGAACGCGCGGCCGAAGATCGCGGACTATCCCTTCACCACGCTGGTGCCGAACCTTGGCGTGGTCGGCATCGACGGCCGCGAGATCGTGATGGCCGACATCCCCGGCCTGATAGAGGGGGCGAGCGAGGGCAGGGGGCTCGGCGACCAGTTCCTCGGCCATGTCGAGCGCTGCGCGGTGCTCTTGCACCTCGTCGACGGCACCTCCGAGACGATCGCCAAGGATTTTCGCACGATCCTCGCGGAGCTCGAGGCCTACAGCTCGAAGCTGGCGGCGAAGCCGCGGATCACCGCCCTCAACAAGGTCGACGCACTCGACGCAAGGACGCTGGCGGCGCGGCGCCGCGCGCTGGAGAAGGCGGCGGGCGGGCCGGTACTCGAATGCTCCGGGGTGAGCCGCGCGGGCGTGGACGAGGTGCTCCGCGCGCTCTGGCACGAGATCGCCCGGTCGCGGGCGGCCGAGAAGCCGGCAGAGGAGGCGCGGCCGTGGCAACCCTGACCCGCCCCGACGTTCGTGCCGCGCGGCGGCTCGTGGTCAAGATCGGCTCGGCGCTCCTCGTCGACCAGAAGACCGGGGCGCTGAACGCGGAGTGGCTGAAGGGGTTTGCCCTCGACGTCGCCGAGGCGAAGGCGAGAGGCACCGACGTGATCCTCGTCTCTTCGGGCTCGATCGCGCTCGGGCGCCGGGCGCTGCGCCTGCCGTCGGGGGCGCTGGCGCTCGAGCAGAGCCAGGCCGCCGCCTCGGTCGGCCAGATCCGGCTTGCCCGCGCCTACGAGCAGGCGCTTGCGCCGCATGGCATCACCACCGGCCAGGTCCTGGTCACGCTCGAGGACACCGCCGACCGCCGCCGCTATCTCAACTCTCGCGCCACGATGGCGACGCTTCTCTCGCTCGGCGTGGTGCCGATCGTGAACGAGAATGACACCGTGGCGACCGATGAGATCCGCTTCGGCGACAACGACCGGCTGGCGGCGCAGATCGCGGCGACCGTCGGGGCTGAGCAGCTGGTGCTCCTGTCAGACGTCGACGGGCTCTACACCGCGAACCCCAAACTCGATCCGGAGGCTCGGCGGCTCGACACGGTCGCGGCGATCACGCCCGAGATCGAGGCGATGGCGGGCGACCCGGTCTCGGGCCTCTCGAGCGGCGGCATGAAGACCAAGCTGATGGCGGCCAAGACGGCGGTGGGCGCGGGCTGCGCCATGGCGATCGTCGAAGGCTCGGTGGCCCGGCCGATCAACGCGCTGGCCGAGGGTGCGGCCTGCACCTGGTTCCTGCCCGAAGGCGACCCGCAGGCCGCCCGCAAGCGCTGGATCGCGGCGATGAAGCCGAAGGGCGAGCTGGTGGTCGACGCCGGCGCGGCGAAGGCGCTCATGGCGGGCAAGTCGCTCTTGCCGGCCGGCGTGGTGCAGGTTGGCGGCCGCTTCGGGCGCGGCGACCCGGTGGCGATCCTCGGGCCGTCGCGCGAGACGCTCGGCAAGGGTCTCGCGCGCTACACCGCCGAGGAGGCGAGGGCGATCGCTGGGCGCCGCTCGAGCGAGATCGAGGGGCTGCTCGGCTACCCGGGGCGGGCGGCGTTGGTCCACCGGGACGACATGGTCGTCTGAGATGGTTGTGCGAGGACGCCGCCTGGCGCAAGATCTCTTCCAAGGAGACTGCCCCATGGGTTGTCGAAGTCGTTCGGGCGCGGCCGGAGCCGGCCTCGCGGGAAGGGCAACGGGAGAGACCCGATGAAGGACCTCGAAGACATCCCCGTGCTGATGGCGGAGATCGGGCAGCGCGCGCGCGCCGCCGCGGCCGTCCTGGCCTTCTCCGAGCCTGCCGCGAAGCGGGCGGCGCTCGAGGCCGCGGCCGAAGCGGTCTGGTCGCGCCGCGCCGAGATCGCGGCGGCGAACGCGAAGGACATGGACTACGGCCGCGACAAGGGGCTTTCGGCGGCGATG
>JBFKAV010000241.1:0-2158 GCA_041621405.1 Paracoccaceae bacterium | reverse complement strand
TCGGCGAGGCTCGGCCTGCGCCCGGCGGGGTCGATCAGCCGCGAGAGGTCGAGCGCAGCGCGGCGGCCGACGACCGAGCAGTTGGCGTTGACCACGCTCGCCCGGATTTCCGGCAGGCGGACCTTGAAGCGGCGGAAGTAGACTTCCTCGAAACGGGCCTGGAGCGCCTCGCGGGTGATCTCGGGGCCGTCGAGGGGGACGCGCAGGAGGTGGGTCTGGCCGATGAACTGCATGTCGAGCGAGTAGAGGCGGCGGATGTCCTCGACCGCGATCCGCTCGCGGGCAATCAGCGCCTCGCCCTCTTGTGCCTGGGCGGTCAGCACCTCGGCGAGGCGGGCGGGGTCGAGGCGGTCGAGCGGCGCGTTCAGCGTGGTGACGAAGTCGTGCCGCAGATCGGCGATGACGCAGCCGAGCGCGTTGGTGATGCCGGGGCGGGCGGGGATCAGCACGCGGGGGATGCCGAGCTCGCGGGCAAGGGCTGCGGCGTGGAGCGGCCCGGCGCCGCCGAAGGCGAAGAGCGCGAAGTCGCGCGGGTCCTGGCCGAGCGAGACCGAGACCATGCGGATCGCGCCGGCCATCTTGACGTTGGCGAGCCGGATCACCGCCTCGGCCGCGCCCACCGCGTCGAGACCGAGCGGCGTGCCGAGGCGGTCGGCGAAGACGCGCTCCACCTCGTCCGGGCCGACGCCGCCTTCGACCGATTTCAGCTTGCCGGGGTCGAGCCGGCCGAGGATCAGGTTGGCGTCCGAGATCGTCGGCTCACTGCCGCCACGGCCATAACAGATCGGCCCCGGCACCGAGCCCGCGCTTTCGGGGCCCACTTCCAGCAGCCCCGCGGCGTTCACCCGGGCGATCGAGCCGCCGCCGGCGCCGACGGTGCGCACATCGACCATCGGCACGTGGATCGGCATCGCGTATTCAAGCTCGATCTCGTTCGACACCGAGGGCTCGGCGCCGCGGATCAGCGCCACGTCGGTCGAGGTGCCGCCCATGTCGTAGGTGATGAGCTCGGAGAGCCCCGCCCGCCGCCCGGTGTAGGCCGCCGCCATCACGCCGGAGGCCGGGCCCGACATCACCGTCTTCGCCGCCTCGCGGGCGACGAGGCGCGAGGAGGTCATGCCCCCGTTGCCGTTCATCACCAGAAGCTCGCCGGAATAGCCGCCGGCCTGGAGCTCGCCCTCCAGCCGGCGCAGGTAGCGCTCGAGCAGGGGCTGGACCGAGGCGTTGACGGCCGCGGTGACGCCGCGCTCGAACTCGCGGCTTTCGGAGAGGTGCGAATGGCCCAGGGTGACATGGTCGTTGGGCCAGAGCCGGGCGAGGATCTCGCCGGCGCGCAGTTCGTGCGCGGGATTGGCATAGGCGTGCAGGAAGTGGACGACGACGGAATCGCAGCCGGCCGCGAGAAGCGTCTCCGCCGCGGTGCGGAGGCCCGCCTCGTCGAGCGGCACGAGCACTTCGCCCGCAGCGTCCATCCGCTCGGCCACCTCGAGGCGGAGGTCGCGCGGGATCACCGGGACGAAGGTGCCGGTCATGCCGTAGGGCTGGGGGCGGGTGCGGCGGCCGAGTTCTAGCACGTCGCGGAAGCCCCGGGTGGTGATGAGGCCGGTGCGCGCGAGCTTGCGCTCGAGTACCGCGTTGGTTGTGGTGGTGGTGCCGTGGACGATGAGGTCGAGCGCGGCGAGGTCGGCCTCGGCCTCTCCGAGCGCCGCCATCACGCCGAAGGCCTGGTTCTCGGGCGTGCTCGGCACCTTTGCGAGGCGGACCCTCGCGGTGGCGGGGTCGATCAGGACGAGGTCGGTGAAGGTGCCGCCCACGTCGACGCCGACAACCTGACCCGTGCCTTCGCCCATGCGCCCCCCGAACCGTTGGTGTGCAAATGGTTTCCCGAGCCGCGCCGGAAAGTCAACGCGGCCCGCGTCCCATTGTCCGCGGCAATCCCCTTGTGTCTCATCGCTAGTGGCGGGGATAGTCGGGCGATGCGCCGCCTGCTCGTCCTTGCCGCACTCTGCCCGCCCGCGCCGGCCCTGGCCCATGCCACCGAGGGCGGCTTCGTGCTGCTTCTGCCGACCGAGCTCTACATCGCGGGCGGCGTCGCCACCGTGGCGCTGACCGTGCTCCTGGTCTCGGCGCTGCCGGCGCCCGCCTCCGGGCGGCTCTT
>JBFKAV010000240.1:0-2207 GCA_041621405.1 Paracoccaceae bacterium | reverse complement strand
GTCGAGCGGCACCGCGTTCTCGTGCACCTTGACCACCCGGCCGGCGGCATCGAGGAACACCATGTCGAGTGGAATGAGCGTGTTCTCCATCCAGAAGCTGACCGGCTGCGGGTGCTCGTAGACAAACAGCATGCCGGCGCCGGCCGGCAGGCTTTCGCGGTGCATCAGTCCCTGGGCGCGTTCGCCGGCGTCGTCGGCGATCTCCACGCTGAAGGCGGCGCTGCCGAAGGGGCCGCGAAGCTCGGCACGCCCCACAGCGCAGTCGGCCAGCGCCGATCCGGGCAGCAGCACCAGGGCCAGGCAGACCGCTGCCTTCATTGCGGTCCGTTGGTCCGCGGCGCAGCGTCCCAGGGCGCCACCAGCGTTGCCAGACGGCCGCGTCGACCGTCGATTACCTTCAGCGTCACCGCCTCGCCGGGCTGCAGATCGGCGAATCCCGAGCGGCGCAGCACCTCGATATGGATGAACACGTCCTCCGGCCGACCGAAGACATTGGCAAAGCCGAAGCCCTTGCCCTTGTCGAACCACTTCACCCGCGCCGGTACCAGCGGAATCGCCGCCAGCGTGTCGGGGTCGAGCTGGGCGATGTCCTCGAGCCCGCCGTTGTTCGGCGCCACCGGCGGTTCGATCCGCAGCACCTCCACCGCCTGGCGGCCGCGCGGGGTGTCCTGCACCACGACCTCGATCTCCGCCTCCTCGGCCACCGAGCTCTGGCCGAAGTTCCGGAGCACGTTGGCATGCAGGAGGATGTCGGGCCCGCCCGACTGCGCGACGATGAAGCCAAAGCCTTTCGAGGGGTCGAACCACTTCACCTTGCCGCGGATGGAGGTCAGTCCCTGGTCTTTTTGGTCGTTGGCCAAGTTGGCACCGTTCTTCTTGCTTGCGCTAGTTCTCGGAGCTTCCGGCGAGCGATGCAAGCGGAAATATCCCCTAAAAGCCAGTGCATTGCCATTCACGAAGCGCGAATGTCATGGGTTCAGCCGGGCGATTTGCCACGCCGCGTCGAGGCTCTCGCGGCGCCAGCGGAAGCGGTCGTGCAGGCGAAAGGCGCCGTCCGCCCAGAACTCGATCTCGAGCGGGCGGATCCGATATCCGCCCCAGAACGGCGGCCGCGGCGGGGTGCTCCCGTGCGCCACCGTCATCCGCGCGACCTCGGCCACCAGCGCCGCCCGCGACGCGAGCGGCTCGGATTGCCGTGACGCCCATGCCCCGAGCCGGCTCTTCAAGGACCGTGACGCGTAGTAGACATCGGCTTTCTCCCCGTCCTCCTTCTCCACCAGGCCCCGCACCCGGATCTGTCGACGGAGCGATTTCCAGTGTAGCACGAAGGCCGCCTTGCCGCTCGCCGAAATCTCCCGGCCCTTAACCGAGTCGTAGTTGGTGTAGAATACGAAGCCGGCCGCCTCGATCTCGCGCAGGAGGACCATCCGCACATTCGGCAGGCCGGTCTCGTCGACGGTCGCCAGCGCGATCGCTTCGGGGTCGTTCGGCTCCTTCTCGGCGGCTTCGGCCAGCCAGGCCCGCGCGATCGCGAAGGGATCCTCCCCCGCGAAGATCCCGCCCCTGTCGCTCATCGCCGGTCCTCCCGCCGTTCGGCCCCGTTGCAACCTTTTGGCGACAACCGTCGGCAAGGTCAAACGCCTGCCCGCAGGCTTGAAGCACCGCCGGCAATCGCCTAAAGCGGGCCGGTGAGACGCAGAAGCGCGCGGGGGGCGGCAGGGCATGACCACGGGATTGCTGGCAGGCAAACGCGGCCTGATCATGGGGCTTGCCAACGACAAGTCGATCGCCTGGGGCATTGCCAAGGCCTGCGCGGAGGCCGGGGCCGAGCTGGCCTTCTCGTACCAGGGCGAGGCGCTGAAGAAGCGGGTCGGCCCGCTGGCGGCCGAGCTCGGCTCGTCGCTGGTCCTGGAATGCGACGTCGCCGACGAGGGCTCGATCGACCGGCTCTTCGCCGAGCTCGGCGACTCGTGGGACCGGCTCGATTTCGTCGTCCACGCCATCGGGTTTTCCGACAAGAACGAGCTTCGCGGGCGCTATGTCGATACCACGGCGGCGAATTTCCGGATGACCATGGACATCTCGGTCTATTCCTTCACTGCCGTCGCCCAGCGTGCCGAGAAGCTGATGACCGAGGGCGGCGCGATGCTGACGCTGACCTATTACGGCGCCGAACAGGTGATGCCGCATTACAACGTGATGGGCGT
>JBFKAV010000239.1:0-2328 GCA_041621405.1 Paracoccaceae bacterium | reverse complement strand
TGGCTCAGCCGCGAGGCCTGGGCCTCGGTGGCGACGCTGGTGCTGATGGGGCTTGTCGGGGCGGCGGCGGTCTTCGTCGGCGCCAGGCTGCCCGCGCTTGGGCTCATCGGCGCCCTGCTCGCGCTCTTGACGGTCTTCGCGACCTCCATGATCTACGCGCAGCTCAAGACCGTGCCGCGCTGGAACAGCCCGCTGACGCCGCTCTACTTCCTCGCCGCAGCGCTCGCCGGCGGCGCCATCCTTGCCGGCCGCGCGCAACTTGCCGCGGCGCTTCTCTTCATCCTCGCCGCCCTGCAGCTTCTAGCGTGGCTCGCCGGCGACGGACGCTTCGCGGCGCGCGGGCATTCGCTGGCCACCGCCACCGGGCTCGGCGGGCTCGGCCGGCTCCGGCTGTTCGAAAGCCCGCATACCGGCGCGAACTACCTGCTGAACGAATTCGTCCACGAGGTCGGCCGCCGCCATGCCATGAAGCTGCGGGCGATCGCGCTCCTGGCCATGTGCCTGGTTCCGGCCGGGCTACTGATGCTGCTGCCGACCTCCCTGCCCGCCCTCGCGGTCGCCTTCGCCGTCCACCTCGCAGGCGCCTTCGTGTCGCGCTGGCTGTTCTTCGCGGAGGCCGAGCACGTCGTCCGGCTCTACTACGGCCGGACCTGACGTAGGCGCGGATTGCGGCGGTGCGGATGTGAACCAGGTCGAGATTATCGCGTGCCCGGTTTGTGTGCGGCCTGGAGTTTCTCCCAGTCGAAGCTAACGCCGGTTCCGGGATCGTCGGGCGCCACCGCCAGGTGATCCTCGACCACCAGCGGCCGCAGCGTGTACTGGTCGATGGGAAAGGCATGGACCTCGAGCCAGCCCGGATTGGGCTGCGCCGACACAAGGCTGACGTGCAGTTCCTGCATCCCGTGGCTGCAGACGGGAAGACCATGCTGCCGCGACAGTTCGGCCACTTTCAGCCAACCGGTGATCCCGCCGCAATTCGAGGCGTCCGGCTGAACGAACGACAGCTTCGCATCGGCGAAGGCGTGTTCGAACTCGTGGATCGTGTGCAGGTTCTCGCCCATGGCAAGCGGCATGCCGGAGGCCTCGGCGATCCTGGCGTAGCCTTTGTAGTCGTCGGGAATCGTCGGCTCCTCGAACCAGAAGATGTCGAAGGGCTTGAACGCCTCGGCCGCGGCGATCGCCTCTTCGACGCTCATCGAGTAGTTGGCGTCGACCATGAAAACGATGTCGGGCCCGATCAGCTCGCGCACCGCCCGGACCCGCGCGACGTCCTCGGCCAGCGTCGGTTGGCCTATCTTGATTTTCACGCCGTTGTAGCCGCTGGCGAGGTAGCCGCGGATCGAGTCGAGGAGCCTCGGCAGCGGGAAGTTCAGATCGATCCCGCCGCAATAGGCGTGGCAGCGGTCGGACGCACCGCCGGCCATCTGCCAGAGCGGCCGGCCCGTCGCCTTGCCTCGCAGATCCCAAATCGCGATGTCGACGGCGGAGATCGCGAAGGAGGCGATGCCGCCCCGCGCCACGTAGTGCAGGTGCCACTGCATCCCGTCGTGTAGCGCCTCGACCTCGGCGGCATCTCGTCCGATGAGAAACGGCGTGAGGTCGTGGTCGACCATCGCCTTCACGGCGTGGCCGCCAATTCCTCCGGTGTAGGTATAGCCGGTGCCTTCGGACCCGTCGTCGAGGCGCAGGGTAACCGTCACCAGTTCGAAATGCGTATGATCGGGGTGCTTCGAATCCGTCAGCACCTCGGCCAGCGGCACCCGGAAGAGCCTAGCCTCGACATCCGAGATCTGCGCCATTCGGTACCTCACTTCCACTCGCCGCGCCAAAATCTCGCAGTCACTTTTGCGACTGTGGCCGGTCTCCTGCAGCTTATTTGGCATGACCAATCATCGCTGCAATCGCCCCAATGGGTGGCTTGTGTCAATGAAAGGGCCGAATGGGCTCCCTTCTTCAGGCGAATCCGTGGGCAGAAGCCAGGCGGCCGACCATTCCATCCGGCACTTCGCCGAGATGGTTTCGACCGGCGCGCTGCGGGAAGGAGCGTAGCGGCCGCCGGAACGCGCGATCGTCGAGGCCTCCGGAGCAGGCCGGAAAGTCACGCGCTAATTCGTGCAGGCCCCGTCCAACAACGGCCAAGTCGAACCGCATCTGCGCACCGGAATGTAAAGCGTGCGGCGAGCGTTTCGCGGAATCGGCAGGGCGCTCGGCTTGCGGAAAGATCGATCCGGGGCAAAAGCCGCCCCGAGCCTCGCGCAGACCGACCCAGACCCTGATTTTGTGGTACCGCCTCCCCGGCTCGAACGGGGGACCCCCAGATCCACAATC
>JBFKAV010000238.1:0-2329 GCA_041621405.1 Paracoccaceae bacterium | reverse complement strand
TCAGTCGGATCGCGCCCGCGCGATCCGAAACCCCACAAAGCGCCCGCCAGCCGATGTCGCGCCGGCAGAATCCCTCCGGCCAGTCGATCCGGTCGACCATGTCGTAGACGCGCTCCCGCGCCTCCGCGAGGCTTTCTCCCCGCGCCGTCACGTTCAGCACCCGGCCGCCCGCCGCCACGATGGCGCCGTCCCGCGCGGCGGTCCCGGCATGAAACACCACATGCGCCGAATCCTCCGGCAGCGCCCCGAGCCCGCGGATCTCCGAGCCCTTCTCGTAGGCCCCGGGATAGCCCTTCGCCGCCATCACCACCGTCATCGCGTGGTCGTCGGCCCACATGACCCTGGCCTCGCCGAGCCGCCCCTCGGCGGCCGCCTGCATCAGGTCGAGCGCCTGCGCGCCGAGCCGCATCATCAGCGCCTGGCACTCCGGGTCGCCGAAGCGCACGTTGTACTCCACCAGCCGCGCCCGTCCGCCCTCGATCATCAGCCCGGCATAGAGAACGCCCTGGAACGGCATCCCGCGCCGCGCCATCTCGGCCATCGTCGGCCGCACGATCTCCTTCATCGCCTGCGCCTGCAGCGCCTCGGTCATCACCGGCGCCGGCGAGAAGGCGCCCATGCCGCCGGTGTTGGGCCCGGTATCGCCCTCGCCCGCCCGCTTGTGGTCCTGGGCGGTGCCCACCGGCAGCACCGTCTCGCCGTCGCAGAGCACGAAGAAGGAGGCCTCCTCGCCGGCCATGAACTCCTCGATCACCACCTTGGCGCCGGCCTCGCCGAAGGCGCCCGAGAACATCTCGTCGACCGCCGCCAGCGCCTCGGCCTCGGTCGTCGCCACGATCACCCCCTTGCCGGCCGCCAGCCCGTCGGCCTTGACCACGATCGGCGCACCATTTGCCCGGATGTAGTCCATCGCCGCGGCGCGCTCGGCGAACCGCGCCCAGGCCGCCGTCGGCGCGCCGCAGGCGTCGCAGATCTCCTTGGTAAAGGCCTTCGAGGCCTCGAGCCGCGCCGCAGCCGCCGAAGGGCCGAAGGTCAGGAGCCCCGCGCCCCGGCAGGCATCGGCCACCCCCGCCGCCAGGGGCGCCTCCGGCCCGATCACCACGAAGTCGACCGCGTTCTCCTCGGCGAAGGTCACCACGGCGGCGCTGTCCAGGATGTCGATGTCGGCGCATTCGGCGATCATGGCGATCCCGGCGTTCCCCGGCGCCACAATCAGCCGGTCGCATTTCGGGTTCTGCTGGAAGGCCCAGGCCAGGCTGTGCTCGCGCCCGCCGGCACCGAGGATCAGGATGTTCATGCGCGCCGCCCCCCGCTTGGCCTTCGTCGGGGCGCGTTCTAAGGTCGGGTCAGGCGAGACACAAGCGAGGCCCGATGTCCGACCTGATCGAGGAGGAGCCGCTGGGCGATGGCAACGCCCCGGAGTTCACCGTCTCCGAGCTTTCGGGCGCGATCAAGCAGGTGATCGAGGGCGAGTTCGGCTACGTCCGCGTCCGGGGCGAGATCGGCCGGGTCTCGCTGCCGCGCTCGGGCCATGTCTACCTCGACCTCAAGGACGAGCGCGCGGTGCTCTCGGGAGTGATCTGGCGAGGGCAGGCCGAGCGTCTGGCGATGCGCCCCGAGGAGGGGCTCGAAGTCGTCGCCACAGGGCGGCTCACCACTTTTCCCGGCCAGTCCAAGTACCAGATCGTGATCGACGACCTCAGACCCGCCGGGCAGGGCGCGCTGATGGCGATGCTGGAGAAGCGCAAGGCTCAGCTCGCCGCCGAGGGCCTCTTCGCCGAGGAACGGAAGAAGCCGATCCCCTACCTGCCGCGGGTGATCGGCGTCGTCACCTCGCCCTCGGGCGCGGTGATCCGCGACATCCTGCACCGCCTGCGCGATCGCTTTCCCAGGCACGTGCTGATCTGGCCGGTGGCGGTGCAGGGCGAGAAGTGCGCGCCCGAGGTCGCCGCCGCCATCCGCGGCTTCAACGCGCTGCCCGAGGGCGGCCCGATCCCGCGTCCCGACGTCCTCATCGTCGCCCGCGGCGGCGGCTCGGTCGAGGACCTCTGGGGCTTCAACGAGGAGATCGTGGTCCGCGCCGCCGCGGCCTCCGAGATTCCGCTGATCTCTGCGGTCGGCCACGAGACCGACACCACGCTCATCGACTTCGCCGCCGACCGCCGGGCGCCGACGCCTACCGCAGCGGCCGAGATGGCGGTGCCGGTCCGGGCCGAGCTCCTCGCCTGGATCGCCGAGCAGGAGGCGCGGCTCACCCGCGCCGCGGCGCGCGCCACCGGCGACCGCCGGCAGCGGCTCCGCGACCTCGCCCGGGCGCTACCCCGTCCCG
>JBFKAV010000237.1:0-2437 GCA_041621405.1 Paracoccaceae bacterium | reverse complement strand
GGTCCCGGACGGCAGAGAGACCGCTCAAGCCGCGCGCGGCAGCTCGGGCAGATCCGGCCCCGAAGGCACGATGCCGGTCGGGTTGAGCCATCGATCGAAGCCTGGGTGGCGGCGAAGCCGGCGCGACAAACGCCGTTCTTGAGCTAGTGATATAGGCGTTCGCTCAAGGCATCGATCCTGGCGGCCAGATCGGCCGCGCAGAGATCAATTGCCGGGTCGGCCAGGACGCCGAAGCCCGCGTTCAGCATCCGCAGGATCTCGGTGGATTCGGCGCTGACGATGGTGCCGCGGTCCTTGTCCCACGGAACCGGCACCGTCGCCCGGCACCCCTGCATCCGCGACACCAACATGCGCGACATCGGTGGCTGGAGCCTCACGCGGGACGGCCGGACGTTGCAGGTGCAGGTCGACGGCCGGTTCCTCGTCAACAGCGCCCGCGCCGCGCGCGATCTCGCAATCCGGGGCGAAAGCATCGACTTCTGCCCCGACTGCATCGTCGGCAGCGATCTTGCGGAAGGGCGGCTGATCCGGGCTTTGCCCGATGCCCGCGCGCCCGCGCTGGATATCCACGCCGTCCATCTTCGCACCCGCCAGGTCGCGTGGCGCGCGCGGGCGCTTCTCGACTTCCACGCCGTGGACCGGTCCGGCGGCGCGATCCCGGATCCCGCGCACCCCTGATCCCGATGCCGTGGCAAGCGGTCGCTTCAGACCGAGGTTCCGACGGTCCCCTGCGCGATCCACCCGTCCAGCACCCCCAGCGCGGCCTTTGCGAAGGCCTCGTCGTTGATGTGGCAGTCGAGTTCGCTGAAGCCGACGCGCTCGGGGATCGCCTTCCGCATCTCGTCGAGGAAGGCTGCGAGCCCCCCGGGGTCATGCGCGGCCTCGCCCTCGCGGTCCCATTCCTCGATCCCGCGCCGCGGCAGCAGGAAATGCACCGGCGCCTTCGATCTCGCCATCCGCGCGGCGACCTCGCGCGCGGTCTCGCGGCGTTCTTCGGGCGTGAGCGCCGCCGAGGCGATCAGCCGGTTGTGCGCGTGGCATGGCCGGTCGCGGAACCGCTCCGGCACCTCCTCCCAGGCAGCGAAGTCGATGAGATCGAGACAGCCGGGCGCCACGATCTGCGGAATGCCCGCCCGCCCGGCGCCCAGCATCCGGTCTTTTCCTGCGTTCACCACCGAACCGACCATGAGGTTGCCGACTTCGGGCAGGGCGAAGTCCATCACGCAGGCGAAAAAGCCCTCGCGGCAGAGGCTCTCGAAGGCCATGCCGCCCATGCCGGTGGCGTGGAACACCGCCACCTCGAAACCGCGCTCTTCCAGCGGCTCCTTGAGCAGCTTCATGTATTTCAGGCAGGAGGAGCCGAGGCTGGTCATGCCGATCACAGGCCGGTCGCGGCGCGGCGGCTCGACCGCGCGCGCCGCGCCGAGCACCGCGCCCGCGGCCTGGCTCAGCGAGGACTTGCAGACCGAGTTCAACCCGTAGAGCCCGCCGGCCCAGAGGATCATCTGGATGTCGGCCGAAAGCCGGCCGGGCGGGATTAGCGGCGAGAAGCTGATCGTCGAGATCACGTATTTCGGCACCCCGAGCGGCAGCGCAACCGCGCAGTCGAGCGCGAGGTCGGTGCCCATCGTGCCGCCCATCGCCACGATCGCGTCGATCCGTCCCGTGGCGTGCAGCTGCCGCGTCAGCGCCGCCGCGCCGGCGGCCATGATCTGCATCGCCTGGTTCTCGTCGCCGGCGTCGATGGCGTCCCGGATCGTCTTGCCGGCGGCCTCCGCGACGGCGTGCTTGGAGATGTCGGTCGGGGCCTTCGGGTCGCCGAGGACGCTGACGTCCATCGTCACTACCCTTCCGCCGCCGGCCCGGATGCGCCCGGCGAGGTAATCGAGCTCGTCCGACTTGGTGTCGTAGGTCCCGATGACCAGGATGGTCTTCTCCGAAGTCATGGCCTCCTCCCCCGCGCCCGGCCCTAGAGCTGGATCCAGGCGGTCTTCAGATCGACGTACTTGTCGAGCGCGTGCAGCGACTTGTCGTAGCCGTTGCCGGACTGGCCGACGCCGCCCAGGGGAACCGTCATGTCGGCCCCGCCATAGGTGTTCACATGGACCACGCCCGCGCGGATCCCCCGGACCATGCGGTGGGCGCGCGACAGGTCAGCCGTCCAGACCCCGCCGGCGAGCCCGTAGGCGGTGCCGTTGGCGAGCCTCAACGCCTCGGCCTCGTCCTTGAAGGGCGTCACCGCAAGGACCGGGCCGAACACCTCCTTCTGCGCGAGCGTCGCGTCCGGCGCGACCCTGGTCACCACGGTCGGCGCCATGTAGAAGCCGCCGGTCTTCTCGAGGATCCGCCCGCCGCCGGTGACGACGCTGCCGCCCTCGGCCCGGGCGGTCTCGACGAAGCCGAGGTTCTGCGCGAGCTGCGCCGCCGAGGTCACAGC
>JBFKAV010000236.1:0-2450 GCA_041621405.1 Paracoccaceae bacterium | reverse complement strand
CTTCGGCTTGCCGGTGCGCACCCATCTGGTCGAGTTCGCGGCGGCCGGGGTCGAGACGCAGCTCGCCGATTTCGCGCCCGCCCGCACCGTCCCCACGTTGCGCACGCCCGAGGGCGCCATCGTCTCGGACTCGCTCGCCATCGCCGAGGAGCTAGCCACCCGCCATCCCGACGCGGGGCTCTGGCCGGCCGACCCGCTTGCCCGCGCAACGGCGCGAACGCTTGCGGCAGAGATGCACGCGGGCTTCGCGGCGCTCCGGAACGGTTGCCCGATGAACCTCCGCGTCGCCTATGCCGGTTTCCGCCCCGACGAGGACGTCCTCGCCGACCTCGCACGGCTGGAGCGCGTCTGGTCCCACGCCCGCGCGGCAACTGGCGGTGCGGGGCCCTGGCTCTGCGGCGCCTATTCCGCCGCCGACGCGTTCTTCGCCCCGGTGGCGGGCCGGATCGCGGGTTACGGCCTGCCGGTCTCCGAATCCGCCCAGGCCTATGTCGATGCGCACCTCGCCCACCCGTCGTTCCGGCGCTGGCGGGCGATGGCGCTCGCCCACGGCCCAGAGCTGCCCTGGTATGCCCGCGACTTCGCGCGCCGTTCCTGGCCCGGGCCATCGCCGATCCCGGCCCGTCCGGTGGACGACGGCCCCTCGGTCAACGAGGCCTGCCCATACTCCGGCAAGGCGGTGAGCCACTTCCTCGAGGCCGGCGGCCGAACGTTCGGCTTCTGCAACGCCTTCTGCCGTGACAAGACCGTCGCCGATCCCGAGGCCTGGCCCGCCTTCATGGCTGTTTACCAATCCTAAACGATCCTGCTGTAGCCGTTAACCATAACGCGGCGAAGGGATCGGGAGATGGTGGCACGCGCCTATACGGTGGCGTTCGAAGGCGTCGAGGCGCGGCTCGTCGAAGTGCAGTGCGCGCTGACGGCCGGGATGCCGGGCTTCTCGATCGTCGGGCTGCCCGACAAGGCGGTCAGCGAGGCCAAGGAGCGGGTGAAGGCGGCGCTCGCCTCGCTGAACCTGGCGCTGCCCTCGAAGAAGATCACGGTCAACCTTTCGCCGGCCGACCTGCCCAAGGAGGGCTCGCATTTCGACCTGCCCATCGCGCTGGCGCTTCTGGCCGCGATCGACGTGGTTCCGCGCGAGACCGTGGCCGAGACGGTGGCCCTGGGCGAGCTGTCGCTCGACGGCTCGCTGGTGCCGGTGATCGGCGCGCTTCCGGCGGCGATGGCGGCGGCCGAGGAGGAGCGGGGGCTCCTCTGCCCCAAGGCCTGCGGCGCCGAGGCCGCGTGGGTCGGCGCCACCGAGGTGATCGCGCCGGCGACGCTGCTCGAGGCGATCCGCCACTATACCGGCCAGGCCCCGCTGTCCCCGGCCGGCCCGGGCGAGGTGACGGGCGGCGCGGCGGCGCGGGACCTGCGCGACGTCAAGGGCCAGGAGCGCGCCAAGCGAGCGCTCGAGATCGCCGCCGCCGGCAGGCATCACCTCCTCATGGTCGGCCCTCCCGGCTCGGGAAAGTCGATGCTGGCGGCGCGGATGCCCGGCATCCTGCCGCCGCTCTCGGCGGTCGAGGCGCTCGAGACCTCGATGATCCACTCGCTCTCCGGGCTTCTCGACGAGGGCGGCATCTCCCGCGAGCGTCCGTTCCGCGAGCCGCACCATACCGCCTCGATGGCCGCGATCGTCGGCGGCGGACGCGGCGCCAAGCCGGGCGAGATCAGCCTCTCGCACAACGGCGTCCTGTTCATGGACGAGTTTCCCGAGTTCCCGCGGGCGGTGCTGGAGACGCTGCGCCAGCCGATCGAGACCGGCGAGGTGGTGGTTGCCCGCGCCAACGCCCACGTACGCTACCCCTGCCGGTTCCTGCTGGTGGCGGCGGCAAACCCCTGCAAGTGCGGCTACCTCTCCGACCCTGCCCGCGCCTGCGCTCGGGTGCCGAATTGCGGCGAGGACTACCTCGGCAGGATCTCGGGGCCGCTGATGGACCGCTTCGACCTGCGGGTGGAGGTGCCTCCGGTACGCTACGCCGACCTCGACCTTCCGGAGGCCGGCGAAAGCTCGTCCGATGTGGCGGCGCGTGTGGCCATGGCGCGAACGGCACAGGAGGCGCGCTTCGCCGGCGGCGCGGCGCGGGTCAACGCCGATGCCGAGGGGCGGCTCCTGGAGGAGATCGCCACGCCCGATGCCGAGGGCCGCGAGCTTCTGTTCAAGGTGGCGGAGCGCATGGGTCTCTCGGCGCGCGGCTATCACCGGGTGCTGCGCGTCGCCCGAACCATCGCCGACCTCGCGGGCTCGGGAGAGGTGCGCAAGCCCCACGTTGCCGAAGCGGTGAGCTACCGTCTTTCCGTCGCCTCCCCTTGAAAACGCCGCGAGCCAAGGCGCCACCCGTAGCTCGCGCGAGACCGGGAGCCCTCCCGCCTGTCGTCGCCGATCGGAGATCGGCTCCTCCCGTTGG
>JBFKAV010000235.1:0-2499 GCA_041621405.1 Paracoccaceae bacterium | reverse complement strand
GGCCGGCAGGATAGACGGTCGACCGGGCCGCCCGCGTCGGACAGCGCCTGGGGCGGCGTGAGCCGTCCGGTCCTCGCCCGTCAACCGTCTGTCGTCAGTAGTTGTACTCTGTGAAGACCAGGTTGGCCGGATTGCGGCGCGAGCCGTCGTAGGTGCCGATCCAGATGTCGTAGAGGCCTTCCTGGGGGTCATGGAAGGTGATCGCCGGGTTGGTGCCGCGGTAGTCGTCGCTGTAGTACCACTCGCCGTTGGGCGCGTTGACCAATAGTACCGCGTCGGCGTTCGACTCCACGGCGATCGTCAGCTGGCTCGAGGTTCCGTTCCAGTACAGGTCGAAATCGGGCCGCCGCGTCACGTAGCCGGACTCGCCTCCGGTGAAGCAACGGCCAAGGTCAATGGTGCCTCCGGCCGTCACCCGTCTGCGGTAGGGGTCGGGCTCGAATCCGGACCAGAGGTCGATCTGGCCGAAATGGGGCGAGGCTTGCCAGTCGGGGCAGGCAATCGCAGGCGCGGCGGCGATGGCGCCGGCAAGACAGGCGGTGGCGAAAAGGGATTTCATGGGCTTCCCCTCCAGAAATCGGAAGCCCCCGCCCAGGCGTCACGCGGTCAGGCTGCCCTCTGGATTGAAAGCCTGTCAATGCAGTTCTCTGGCGAACAGGGGATTCTCCGGCGCCCTGTGCCCGATGGGCCGGCGGCTTCGGTGCCTTCAGGCGGCGTTGCGCTACCGGCATTGCAGGCCGCGCGGCGCCTCCGGCCTCAGTCGGACCCGAGCAGCTTTCTGACCTCCGACACGAAATCCTCGCCGCGCTTCTCGAAGTCCGGATACTGGTCGAAGCTCGCCGCCGCCGGGGCGAGCAGCACGGTGTCGCCTGGCTCGGCCTCCTCGGAAGCGCGGGCGACCGCGCGCGCCATCGTCTCGCAGATCTCGTGCGGGGTCTGCCCGAGCGCGAGCGCGAAATCGCGCGCCGAGTGGCCGATGAGGTAGGCCTTCACCACCGCACCCAGATGCGGCGCAAGCGCGGCGATGCCGCCGTCCTTGCCCAGGCCTCCCGCGATCCAGCGGATCCTCGGAAAGGCTTGCAGGGCCTTGGCCGCGCTGTCCACGTTGGTGGCCTTGGAGTCGTTTACGAAGACGACGCCGCGCCGCTCGCCCACAAGCTGGCTGCGGTGCGGCAGGCCCCGGAACGAATGCAGCGCCGCCTCGATCGCTTTCGGCGCCAGGCTGAGCGCCCGGGTCGCGGCATAGGCGGCGCAGGCGTTCTGGTGGTTGTGGGCGCCAGGCAGACCGGCCACGGCGCGCAGGTCGATCGAGGCCACCTGCCGGCCCTTGCGCCATTCGGCGAGATACCCCTTCCGGGCGAAGACTGTCCAGCCCGGGCCGTCGAGTTTCGAGCCCGAGGAGACGCGGATCACACGATCGTCCCCCGGCGACTCGGCGAGCTGGTTGGCGAGATAGCGCCCCTCGGCCTCGTCGACGCCGATCACCGCCCGGTCCGGACCGCCTTCGGCGAAGAGCCGACGCTTGGCGGCGAAGTAGCCGCCGAGACCGCCGTGCCGGTCGAGATGGTCGGGCGTGAGGTTGGTGAGGACAGCGATATCGGGGGTGAGCGCGCGGGCAAGCTCGGTCTGGTAGGACGAGAGCTCCAGCACGACCACCGTGCCGTCGCGCGCCGGCTCGAGGTCGAGCACGCCGCGGCCGATGTTGCCGGCGAGCTGCGCCGCCGTGCCGGCTTCGCTCAGGATGTGGTGGATCAGCGCCGAGGTGGTCGACTTGCCGTTCGAGCCGGTCACCGCGATCACCTTCGGCGTGGTGTCGAAACTGGTCCAATCCGGCGTGGCGAAGGACCGGAAGAAGAGGCCGACATCATTGTCGACCGGCACTCCTGCATCCCAGGCCCGGGCGATCACCGGATTGGGCTTGGGGTAGAGATGCGGGATTCCCGGCGAGGTGACGAGAAGCGCCACGCCCTCCCAGGCCTTGTCGCGGGTGAGGTCGGTCAGCGCGAAACCGTCGGCCTCGGCCTTGGCCCGCGCCTCCGGGCTGTCGTCCCAGAGGAGCGCCTCGGCGCCGCCGGCGACGAGAGCCCGCGCAGTGGCGAGGCCCGAGCGGCCGAGCCCCAGCACGGCGACCTTCTGGCCCTCGCAGCCCCTGACCGGAATCATCGCGCGCCCTCCTCCTCGCGGGGCGGACAGTGCCTCGCCCCCGGTGGCGGCGCAAGCGGGCCGGGTGGCGCGGAGGGTCACACCCGCCGAGAGCCCCCGTGTAGCGTTTGAAACGAGGTGAAGGAGGCTACCACGGAATCGGCTTGCGATTGCGGAAGAGGCCGCCGGTGGGGCCGTCGTCGGGCAGGGTGGCGAGCCAGAGCGCGGTGTCGGCTCCCTCCTCGGGACTCCGCGGCGCGCCGGCGCCGCCCATCCTCGTGCGGACCCAGCCCGGGCACATGGCGTTGACCTTCACCCCCGGCGGCAGGTCGCGCGGCAAGGCCTTCGTCAGCGCGT
>JBFKAV010000234.1:0-2549 GCA_041621405.1 Paracoccaceae bacterium | reverse complement strand
GCCGGATACCGGCGCCAACACGCTCGGGCACATCGCCGCGGCCTGCGCCGCCGGCCGGGCCGGGGAGGGCCGGACCGGGCCGCTCAGGATGCCGAACCTCGGCCGCCTGGGTCTGGGCGAGGCGGTGCGGCTCGCCTCGGGCGCGGCGATTCAGGGCTTCGCGGCCGCGCCCGAAGGGCTCTGGGGCGCGGCGACCGAGACCTCGCGCGGCAAGGACACGCCTTCCGGCCACTGGGAGCTGGCCGGCGTGCCGGTGCCCTGGGACTGGACCTACTTCCCCGACACCCGCCCCGCCTTTCCGGGCGACCTCGTGGCCGAGGTCTGCCGGCTGGCCGGGACCGACGCCATCCTCGGAAACGAGCACGCCTCGGGGACCGAGATCATCGACCGGCTCGGAGCCGAGCACATCCGCACCGGCTGGCCGATCTGCTACACCTCGGCTGACAGCGTGTTCCAGATCGCCGCGCACGAGGAGGCATTCGGGCTCGAGCGGCTGCTCGCGCTCTGCAAAGGGCTGGCGCCGCGGCTTCACGCGATGCGGGTCGGCCGCTGCATCGCCCGACCCTTCGTCGGCTCGCCCGAGGCCGGCTTCACGCGCACCGCGAACCGGCACGACTACGCCATGGAACCGCCGGCGCCGACGCTGTGCGACCGGGTGTCGGAGGCGGGCGGCCGGGTCCATGCCATCGGCAAAATAGGCGACATCTTCTCGCGGCGCGGGATCGACGAGGTGCGGAAGGGGACCGATGCCGAGCTCTTCGAACATCTCGTCGACCTCGCGGGCGGGGTGGGGGACGGATCCTTGACCTTTGCCAACTTCGTGGAGTTCGACACCAACTACGGCCACCGGCGCGACGTCTCGGGCTATGCAAGGGCGCTGGAGTGGTTCGACGCGGGGCTGCCGCGGGTGTTCGACCGGCTGAAGGCGGGCGACCTGATGATCTTCACCGCCGACCACGGCAACGACCCGACCTGGGAGGGCACCGACCACACCCGCGAGCGGGCGCCGGTGGTGGGCTGGGGCGCGCGCAAGGCGGTGGGCCATGTCGCCTTCGCCGACGTCGGGGCGAGCCTAGCCGCGCATCTGGGCCTGGCCGAGCGCGGCGCGGGGAGGAGCTTCCTGTGATCCCCAAGGCAGAGCTGCACCTGCACCTCGAGGGCGCCGCGCCGCCGGCCTTGATCCGCGGGCTGGCCAAGGAGAAGAGCATCGACATCTCGGGCATCTTCGACGCGCGCGGGGATTACGCCTACGACGGTTTCCTGGATTTCCTGAAGGTCTACGAGGCGGCGAGTTCGGTTCTGACCTCGCCCGAGGATTACCGGCGGCTGACGCTCGCGGTGCTGGAGCAGAGCGCCGGCGCGGGCGTGATCTATTCCGAAAGCTTCCTGTCGCCTGATTTCTGCGGCGGCGGCGACGTGGCGGCCTGGCGGGAGTATCTTCACGCGATCCGCGAGGCGGCCGACGCGGCCGAGGCGGGGCTCGGGATCACGCTTCGCGGCGTCGTCACCTGCATCCGGCATCTCGGCCCCGAACAGGCGAAACGGGCCGCCCTCTGCGCCGCCGAGACCGCCGGCGACTGGCTTGTGGGCTTCGGCATCGCCGGCGACGAGCGGGCAGGCAGGCTCGCCGATTTCGCCTGGGCCTTCGACTGCGCGCGCGAGGCGGGGCTGGGTCTCACGGCCCATGCCGGCGAATGGATGGGGCCATCGGAGGTCCGCGACGCGCTCAAGCTCGGGGTTGCCCGGATCGGCCACGGGGTCAGGGCGATCGAGGACCTGGCGCTGGTGGACGAGCTGGCCGAGGCGGGCACGGTGCTCGAGGTCTGCCCGGGCTCGAACATCGCGCTCGGGCTCTATCCCGGCTGGCGCGCGCACCCGATCGGCAAGCTCTTCGACCGCGGCGTGCGGGTGACCGTGTCGACCGACGACCCGCCTTTCTTCCACACCACGATGGAGCGCGAATTCGCGCGCCTGGCCGAGGCCTTCGACTGGGACGAGGGCGTCTTCGCCAGGCTCAACCGCACCGCGATGGAGGCCGCCTTCTGCGATGCCGCCACGCGGAAGATCATCCTTGAACGACTGGAGCCCGCCGCATGACCGAGCCCGCCGATCGCCTCGTCACCGTCGTCGACCACCCGCTGGTGCAGCACAAGCTGACGCTGATGCGCGACAAGGACACCTCGACCGCCTCGTTCCGCCAGCTTCTGCGCGAGATCAGCCTGCTTCTGGCCTACGAGGTGACGCGCGAGCTGCCGATGACGGCCCGGCGGATCGAGACGCCGCTTGAGGAGATGGACGCGCCGATCATCGAGGGAAAGAAGCTGGCGCTGGTCTCGATCCTGAGGGCGGGGAACGGGCTCCTGGACGGCATCCTCGAGCTGATCCCGGCGGCGCGGGTGGGCTTCGTAGGGCTCTACCGCGACCACGAGACGCTGCAGCCGGTGCAGTACTACTTCAAGGTGCCGACCCAGCTCGAGGACCGGATCGTGATCGTGGTCGACCCGATGCTGGCCACCGGCAATTCCTCGGTGGCGGCGGTGGACCTGTTG
>JBFKAV010000233.1:0-2629 GCA_041621405.1 Paracoccaceae bacterium | reverse complement strand
GTGAGACCGATGTCGCGCGGCCCGGCGCCGCCCCCCAGGGCGTCGAGCCAGCCGAACACCGAGGCCGCGCGGGCGCGGTGCCGCTCGCCGGGATCGTAACCGATGGCGTTGGGCCCGACCGGGCGCAGGCCAGCCCAGTCCTGGTAAAGCGCCGCGGCGATCGCATCGCCGGCCTGCAGGACGGTGAGCAGAACCTGCCGATCGCGCGCCGGATCGTAGGCCCGGCCCGGGCGGCCCGCCATCTCCCACAGGCTTTCGAGCACGATCAGCGTCGGGAAGCGCCCGCTGCCGTCGGGCAGGATCAGCACGGGAACCTGGCCGAGCGGGTTCAGCCGGAACAGCTCCTCGGGCGGCGGGAAGGCCCACTCGACCGGATCGACGGGCAAGGACCACTCTTCGACCATGACCCGCGCCATCCGCGCGAAGGGCGAGCCGGGGAAGTAGGCGAGGCGTGCGCGGTCCATGGTCTCAGCACTCCCGAAGGAGTGCGGCGTGGCGGGCGAGATAGGCCAGGCGCACCTCGACCGGCGGGCGGGGGCGGATGCTCAGGCTCTTCACCACCGCCCGGTCGGGCTTGCCGAAGAATCGGTCGGCCTCGGCCGCCGAGAAGCCCGCGATCTGGGTCGCCTCGAGCCAGGCCGAGACTTTGTCGGCCTTCTTGATCGCCTTCTTGACCGGCGCCGGAATCGCGGCAGGCAGGCCGAAGCGCAGGTGGATCGCCGCCGAAAGCCGCTCGTCGAGCGCGCCATAGCCCGGGCCGACGGCGGCCTTCACCGGCGAGATCATGTCGCCGATCACGTATTCCGGCGCGTCGTGCAACAATGCCGCCAGCCGCCAGCGCGGGGCGATGCCGGGGTTCATCCGCGCGAACAGCTCCTCGACCAGGAGCGAATGCTCGGCCACCGAATAGGGGAAATCGCCCAGCGTCTGCCCGTTCCAGCGGGCAACGAAGGCGAGGCCATGGGCGATGTCCTCGATCTCGATGTCGACCGGTGTCGGGTCGAGCAGATCGAGCCGGCGGCCCGAAAGCATCCTCTGCCAGGCGCGGGGCTGCTTCGCCATGGGTCTCCTCGCGGCACCGTTCGGGACTGGCTAGGCATCCCGGGCGGCGCTGTAAACCCCGTCTAGTAACGCCGCACTGACTGCATCGTGTTGCCGCGTTGCTGGCATGATTGCGCCATCCTGGTCATTTATTAATGGCGATACCGATCGAGCCGGGCGGTGCGCCACGGGAATCGAGCAGCCACCTGGTCCGAACAACGGAAAGGGTGCCGATATGTTCAAACGTCTGTTCACCGCCGCGGCAGCGTTCGGAGTTGCCGCCCTCGCGCCCCCGGTCGCAGAGGCGCAGTCCACCTGCCTGGAGCGGGAGGATCTGGTCAAGCAACTGACCGAGCGCTGGGAGGAGGTGCCGGTCGGGCGCGGCCTGCAGAGCGCCGACCAGCTTCTGGAGATCTGGGCCTCGCTGAAGAGCGGAACCTACACCGTCTTCATCACCCGCGCCAACGGCGTCTCCTGCATCATTGCGTCCGGACAGAACTGGAGCAGCTTCGAGCTCGCCATGGCGCCCATGGGCATTCTCGGCTGAGCTGCCGCTGGCGCATTGCCGCTCCTCCCTGACGATGCTATTGGCCGCGGCCAATGGATACTTCAGGGAGCCGCGACATGGCCAACGACTACGTCGTCAGGGACATCGCCTTGGCCGAGTTCGGCCGCAAGGAGATCGCCATCGCCGAGACCGAGATGCCGGGGCTGATGGCGTTGCGCGAGGAATACGGAGCCACGCAGCCGCTCAAAGGCGCACGGGTCGCTGGCTCGCTTCACATGACGATCCAGACCGCGGTGCTGATCGAGACGCTGAAGGCGCTCGGCGCCGAGGTGCGCTGGGCCTCCTGCAACATCTACTCCACCCAGGACCACGCAGCCGCCGCGATCGCCGCGGGCGGGACCCCGGTCTTCGCGATCAAGGGCGAGACCCTGAAGGACTACTGGGCCTACACCGACCGGATCTTCCAGTTTCCCGAGGGCGGCGCCAACATGATCCTCGACGACGGCGGGGATGCCACGCTCTACGTCCTGATGGGCGCCCGCGTCGAGGAGGGCGAGACCGAGCTCATCGCCAACCCCGGCAACGAGGAGGAGGAGTGCCTCTTCGCGCAGATCCGGGCGCGGCTGGAGGAGAGCCCCGGCTGGTTCGTCAAGCAGCGGCACATGATCCAGGGCGTCTCCGAGGAGACCACCACGGGCGTGCACCGGCTCTACAAGATGATGGAGAAGGGGCACCTGCCGTTCCCGGCGATCAACGTCAACGATAGTGTCACGAAGTCGAAGTTCGACAACAAGTACGGCTGCAAGGAGAGCCTGGTCGACGGCATCCGGCGGGCCACCGACACGATGATGGCGGGCAAGGTCGCGGTGGTCTGCGGCTACGGCGACGTCGGCAAGGGCTCGGCCGCCTCGCTCCGCGGCGCCGGCGCCCGGGTCAAGGTGACCGAGATCGACCCGATCTGCGCGCTGCAGGCATCCATGGAAGGCTACCGCGTGGTGACCCTGGACGAGGTGGCGGACAAGGCGGACATCTTCGTCACCGCCACCGGCAACTACCACGTCATCACCCACGATCACCTGG
>JBFKAV010000232.1:0-2637 GCA_041621405.1 Paracoccaceae bacterium | reverse complement strand
CTGCGTGCTGCCCACCCGCTCGGGCCGCACCGGCCAGGCCTTCACCCGCCGCGGCACCGTCAACCTCAAGAACGCCCGCCACCAGGACGATCCGCGCCCCCTGGACGATGCCTGCGCCTGCCCGGCCTGCCGGAACTACAGTCGCGCCTACCTGCACCACGTGGTCCGCTCGGGCGAGATCATCGCCGCGATGCTGATCACCTGGCACAACCTGCACTACTACCAGGAGCTGATGGCGGGGCTCCGGGAGGCGATCACCGGTGGCCGGCTCGCGGACTTTGCGGCCGCGTTCCATGCCGGTCGCGCGGAGGGCGATCTTCCGCCTATGTGATGTCCACAGCGGCAATTTTCAGACAATTTCCACAACCTTTTCCTTCCTTCGGGATTGCGATTGCGGCATAAGGAGGCGGACGGTAAAGAGCCGCACAACAATCGGCGTCGGGCAGAGCTTCCGGGAGATTCAGATGGCATCGATCACCTTTGATGCGCGCGAGACCAGCCCTACAGCGCAGGCGAACGAACTCGTCCTCAACAACAGTGTCGATACGACGTCTGACCCGATCATGTTCGTCGACGACGCCCCGGGCGGCGGACCGGGCGACGGCGATCTGATCCTCGAACACAACAATGGGCAGCCCGACCCCGACACTCGGGTCATGTACAAGGGCACCCTTTACTCGTTCACCTACAGTGTCGTGGGCACGTTTCCCTTCGGCGACACGAAGGTCCCGATGGCTCTTTGGGGCAAGACCGTTGCCAAGATCGTTCTCAGCAACGGCGTTACGCTCTTCTTCGTGCTTGATGGGACTGGTACCGCCGCGCTGCTCAACCTAATCCAGAACGGCAGAATTACGCTCACCAACGTCAACACCATGCCGCCGGACACGCCGGTGTGCTTCTGCGCGGAAACCGAGATTCTCACGCCTTCCGGCTACCGCGCGGTCGAGACCCTGCGCGCCGGGGACCTCGTGCTGAACGAACGCGGCGAGGCGAAGCCGCTGATCTGGGTCGGCTGCAGCAGCGTCACGCTTGCCAGCTTGCGCGCCCATCCCAACCTGCGGCCGATCCGCATCCCCGCCGGCGCCGTCGCGCCCGGCGTCCCCAGGGCCGACCTCGACGTCTCGCCGCAGCATCGCGTCGTGATCGAAGGGCCGGCGACGGAGCTTCTGTTCGGCGAGGAGCGCGTGCTCGTCCCGGCAAAGCACCTGGCGGGCAGCCTGGCCGAGGTCGTCGAGCCGGAAGCGGAGGTCGAGTACTATCACCTCCTGCTCGAGGACCACGAGATCCTGGTCACGAACGGCCTGCACTCCGAAAGCTTCCAACCGGCGCGGCGCACGATCGACGCGATGTCCGAGGAGAACCAGAAGCTCCTGGAGGAGGTTCTCGAGGCGCTCGGGATGCAAGAGATGCTCTCGCGCAGGGACGCGCTTGTGAGCCTCAAGCGCCACGAAGCGCTGGTCCTGGCCGACCTGTTGGCCAGCGGGATCCCCGCCAAGCCCGCGATGCCGGCGGACGGCCCGGACGCCCGGGCCTAGGGCCGGCCCCGGCACTCTCGCCGGCGCCGCCGAAGCAGGCAGGGCTCGCCTGCGGGCCACGCGCGAAACCATGAAATCGTCGCAATCCGACCTTGCCCCTGCCGGGCTGGGGGTTATGTTTGCGCCAAGCCCGTCGCCGATATGGTTGAAACGGGGGGGCCTGCGCCCCAAGTATTGAGGCCTGACGGGGAAGGCCGGAGCTGCCGATTGCCGGGGCCGGCGCCTTCCTGCGACGCATAAGGAACCGATATGGACGAAGCCCTGAACCCGAGCTACCCGGTCCTGCCGCTGCGGGACATCGTGGTTTTTCCGCACATGATCGTGCCGCTCTTCGTCGGCCGCGAGAAATCGGTGCGCGCGCTCGAAGAGGTGATGCAGGACGACAAGCAGATCCTGCTCGCCAGCCAGATCGACCCCACCGAGGACGACCCCAAGGCCGACGGCATCTACCGGGCGGGCGTTCTCGCCAACGTGCTGCAGCTGCTGAAGCTGCCCGACGGCACCGTCAAGGTGCTGGTCGAGGGCCGGCGCCGGGTCAAGATCATCGAGTACCTGCCGACCGAGGGCTACTTCGAGGCCCGCGCCGAGGCGCTCGACGAGGAGACCGGCGACGAGGACACGGTGGAGGCGCTGACCCGCTCGGTCGGAGAGGAGTTCGAGCGCTACGCCAAGGTCAAGAAGAACATCCCCGAGGAAGCGCTTGCGGCGGTGTCCGAGACCCGTGCGCCGGCCAAGCTCGCCGACCTGGTGGCCGGCCATCTCGGCGTCGACGTCAAGCGCAAGCAGGAACTGCTCGAGACGCTCTCGGTCGCCCAGCGGCTGGAGAAGGTGTTCGGCCTGATGCAGGGCGAGATGTCGGTCCTGCAGGTCGAGAAGAAGATCAAGAGCCGGGTCAAGAGCCAGATGGAGAAGACCCAGCGCGAGTACTACCTGAATGAGCAGATGAAGGCCATTCAGCGCGAGCTCGGCGACGGCGAGGAAGGCCAGAACGAGATCACCGAGCTCGAGGAGCGGATCGCCAAGACCAAGCTCTCGAAGGAGGCCAGGGAGAAGGCCGAGGGCGAGCTGAAGAAGCTGAGGACGATGTCGCCGATGTCGGCCG
>JBFKAV010000231.1:0-2660 GCA_041621405.1 Paracoccaceae bacterium | reverse complement strand
GCCCGATCGCGACGCTGAGCCTCGAGGCCCAGGAGCGCCACGAGCGCCGCGAGCGGGTGCACCGCGACGATTGACCGCAGGGCGCGGCGACGGATCAGGGACACGCCGGGGCCTGCACGCCCCGGCGTTTCTCTGTCGGGAGGACGCGATGAGCTTGATCGGGCTGCCCATCACCGTGCTTGGCGGCGGCATCGCCGGCCTTGCCGCGGCGCGGGCGCTGGCCCTGCGCGGCGCCGATGTCACGGTCCTGGAACAGGCCGAAGCACTGGGCGAGGTCGGAGCCGGACTGCAGATCAGCCCCAACGGCGCCCGCGTGCTCGACGCACTGGGCCTTGGCGAGGCGCTCCGCGGTGTCGGACTGCGGGCCGAGGCGGTGTGGCTTCGCGACCATGGCGGTGCCCGGGTGGCGCGGCTCGAGGTGGGTCGCCGCGTGCCGGGATATTACTTCCTGCACCGGGCCGACCTGATCGGGCTCCTGGCCGAGGGCGCCCGGGAGGCGGGTGTAAAGGTGCGGCTGCTGCAGCGCATCGAGGCGGTCGAACTCGGTGACGGGGGCGCTCGCCTGCGCACGGCGCAAGGGGGCGAGCACCGCGCCGGGATGCTGATCGGCGCCGACGGGCTCCACTCGGTCGTGCGCCAGGCCCTGAACGGCCGCGTCGTGCCGTTCTTCACCCGCCAGGTCGCCTGGCGCGCGCTGGTGCCGGCCGAGAGCGACCCGCCGCCCGTGGCTACCGTCTGGATGGGGCCGAGGCGGCATCTGGTCAGCTATCCGATCCGCGGCGGCGCAGTCGTCAACGTCGTCGCCGTCGAGGAGCGCTGGGCCTGGGCCGCCGAGGGCTGGCACCACAAGGACGATCCGGTGCGTCTCCGTGCCGCCTTCGCGGGCTTCGCGCCCGACGTGCGGGACCTGCTCGAGCGGGTGGAGGAGGCGTATCTCTGGGGCCTGTTCCGGCATCCGGTGGCCAGGCGTTGGCACGCGGGCGGGGTGGCGGCGATCCTCGGCGACGCGGCGCACCCGACGCTGCCCTTCCTGGCGCAGGGCGCCAACCTCGCGCTGGAGGACGCCTGGGTGCTGGCGGCTAAGCTCGCCGGGCACGACACCGCCGAGGCGGGGCTGGCTGCCTACCAGGCGGCGCGCGCGACCCGCGCGACGCGGGTGATCGACGCCGCCACGTGGAACGCGCGCAACTATCACCTGAGCGCGCCGCCCGTCAGGGCGGCGGCGCATCTGGCGCTGCGGATCACCGGCGCCCTGGCGCCGGGCGCGCTGCTTCGCCGGTTCGACTGGCTCTACGGTTACGACGCCACCGCCGAGGGTTAGAGCCCCCGGCGCCCGGCGTGGAACGCGGCAAGGCCGACCGCTGCGGCTCCGAGGGCTGCCAGGAGGGCGAGTACGGGCGCGCGCCCGGCATTGGCGACGATGACGCCGATCAGCGCCCAGACCAGCGCCGCCCCGTAGAGCGGCGCACTGCCGAGGCGGACCTGCACGGCGAGCCCCAGCGCCACGGCGCCCGCGAGGCAAAGCGTCGCCGCCGTCGCCTCGCCGAGAAGTCCATGGCCCGCGAGCACGAGGCCGAGGGCGACGAAGGCCGCGGCGGTGAGCCAGCCGGCGTAGAGCGCGACGGGCGCGGCGAGGAGCAGCGGCTCGCGGTCCGGAGATATGCGGAAAAGCGCAAGGAGCGCGAAGACCAGCATCGCCCAGATCTGCACCGTAGCGACCAGCGGCGCCTGTCCGGCCACCACGAGCCACGAGGCGCCGAGCGCGAGGCTTGCGAAAAGCGGCCAGCGCGGGCGGTCCCAGTCGGCGTCGTCGGCGCGGGCGAGAAGGCCCCAGCCGGCGTGCGCGAGGAGCCAGAGGTAGATCGGGCCCCAGATCGCGAAGGCGTAACCGGCCGGCTGCACCGGCGGGTCGCGCTGCGGCACCGGAAACGCCTCGGGATCGAAGCCCTCGAACCCAGGCGCGAAGAATGGCGCCGCTGCCAAGGCGATCGCGGCGGTGATGGTGAGGATCGCCTTCAGGCGGCGCGTGTCGCGGTCCAATCGGAAAACCTCCCTAGCGGCGGACGGCCCGGAGCGGCACGTTCCGCACCTCGTTCACGACCCGGGCGTAGCGCGTCCCATGTCTTGCGCCGACCGTGTGCCAAGGCCTCACCCTCATTGCAGCAGCCGTCGCGCGACCCCAGCCGCGACCATTGCGTCCTCTCAGACCAGCTCTCCCGCCGCATCGATGCGGCCCTTGTAGCCGAGCCAGGGGCCGAGCGCCTGCGGCAGCGTCACCGAGCCGTCCTCCTCCTGGCCGTTCTCCAGGACCGCGATCAGGGTGCGGCCGACGGCGAGGCCGGAACCGTTCAGGGAGTGGACGAACTCGGGCTTGCCGCCGCCCTCGGGCCGGTAGCGGGCGTTCATCCGCCGCGCCTGGAAGTCGCCGCAGACCGAGATCGAGCTGATCTCGCGGTAGGTGCCCTGCCCGGGCAGCCAGACCTCGAGGTCGTGGGTCTTCCGCGCGCCGAAGCCCATGTCGCCGGTGCAAAGAACGGTGGTGCGGTAGGGGAGCTCCAGCCGCTCGAGCACGGCCTCGGCGCAGCGGGTCATCCGCTCGTGCTCCTCTAGCGCGGTCTCGGGCGTGGTGATCGAGACCATCTCGACCTTCTCGAACTGGT
>JBFKAV010000230.1:0-2670 GCA_041621405.1 Paracoccaceae bacterium | reverse complement strand
GCACCCGCTGCGCGGCCAGAACAACGTGCAGGGGGCGTCGGACGCAGGCCTCATCCCGATGTTCCTGCCCGACTACCAGACCGTCACCGACCCGGCGATCCGCGGGCATTTCTCGGAGATCTGGGGTTCGGGCGACTTCGCCGCCGAGAAGGGGCTGACGGTGACCGAGATCCTCGACGCGGTGCACGAGGGCACGGTGAAGGGCATGTATATCCTGGGCGAGAACCCGGCGATGTCGGACCCCGACCTCAACCACGCCCGCGAGGCGCTGGAGAAGCTCGAGCACCTCGTCGTGCAGGATATCTTCCTGACTGAGACCGCGAACTACGCCGACGTGATCCTTCCCGCCTCGGCCTTCTACGAGAAGGCCGGCACGGTGACCAACACCAACCGGCAGGTGCAGATGGGCCGGCCGGCGGTGAAGCCGCCGGGCGAGGCGCGCGAGGACTGGGCGATCACGGTGGAGCTGGCCAGGCGGCTCGGGCTCGACTGGAGCTACGCCCATCCAGGCGAGGTCTTCGCCGAGATGAAGAAGGGCATGAAATCGCTCGACAACATCACCTGGGAGCGGCTCGAGAATGTCTCGGCGGTGACCTATCCGAGCCTTTCGGCCGACGATCCGGGCCAGCCGATCGTGTTCGGCGACCGCTTCCCGCGCGCGAACGGCCGGGCGCGGTTCGCGCCTGCCGAGGTGACGCCGCCGGCCGAGCTGCCGGACGCCGAGTTCCCGATGATCCTGTCCACCGGGCGGCAGCTCGAGCACTGGCACACCGGCTCGATGACCCGGCGCTCGAAGGTGCTGGACGCGGTCGAGCCCGAGGCGAACTGCTCGCTCCACCCGGCGACGCTGAAGCGACTCGGCGTGGAGCCTGGCGAGCGGGTGAAGCTCGAGACCCGGCGCGGCGCGATCACGCTGATGGCGCGGGCCGACCGGGCGCTGGCCGAGGACATGGTCTTCGTGCCCTTCGCCTTCGTCGAGGCGGCGGCGAACGTGCTGACCAACCCCGCGCTAGATCCCTACGGCAAGATCCCGGAGTTCAAGTTCTCCGCCGTGCGGGTGAGCGCCGCCTGAGGCGGCGGCGCTCGGCCTCGGTCGGGTTGCGCGACAGCCCGGCAGCCCGGTTCGGCCCTGCGGAACGGGGATGACTTGGTGCTTGCCAGGTCCGGCAACCTCTGTCTAATCTTTGCAGAAACCTGCAGGATTTCAGCCAGGGAGGGGGAAATTGCAGGATTTCGGCGAAGCCTTCGGTCTCGCCCTTGCGCTGATCGCGTCCGCCGACGCCGATCTGCTGGAGATCGTCGTCCTGTCGCTGCGCGTCAGCCTGACCGCAACCGCGCTGGCCTGCCTGATCGGCGTGCCGCTGGGGGCGCTTCTCGCCATCGCGCGCTTTCCCGGGCGCGGCGGGGTCGTGGTGCTGGTCAACGCGCTGATGGGGCTTCCGCCGGTGGTGGTGGGCCTCATCGTCTACCTGCATCTCTCGCGTTCCGGGCCGCTGGGGTTCCTCGGCCTTCTCTACACGCCCACGGCGATGATTATCGCCCAGACGATCCTGATCGCGCCGATCGTGGCGGCGCTGGCGCGGCAGACGCTGGAGGACCTGCACGGCGAATATGCCGAGCAGTTCCGCTCGCTCTGCCTCAGCCGGGGCCAGACGGTGCGGGCGCTGATCTGGGACGGGCGCTATTCGCTCCTGACCGCGGGGCTCGCCGGCTTCGGCCGGGCGGTGGCCGAGGTCGGCGCGGTGATCATCGTCGGCGGCAACATCGACCACCTGACGCGGGTGATGACGACGGCGATTGCGCTCGAGACCTCGAAGGGCAACCTCGGGCTGGCGCTGGCCTTGGGGATCGTGCTCATGGCGCTCGCGCTCGGGGTCAACACCGTGGTGCAGACGCTGCGGCTGACGGCCGTCAGATCGGCCTATGCGTGACGCCATGTTCGACGAGCCCGTCACCCGAGCCCAGCACGACGCCGCGCCCGAACGCGACCCGCGGCGGCTGGTTCTGCAAGGCCTCACCCTGGCGATCGACGGACAGGCGCGGATCCGCGACGTGAGCCTGGCGCTGGCGCCCTCGGGCATCACCGTGGTGATGGGGCCGAACGGCGCCGGCAAGAGCCTGCTGCTGCGGCTGCTCCACGGTCTCATTCCACCCAGCGCGGGCGCGGTGCTCTGGGGCGGCGAGCCGATCTCGGACCGGGTGCGCAGGCGCCAGGCGCTGGTGTTCCAGAACCCGGTGCTGATGCGCCGCACGGTGGCGGCCAACGTCGACTTCGTGCTGGCTGCCCGCGGCCGGCGCGACCGCGCCCGGCGCGACGCGCTCCTCGCCCATGTCGGGCTGGCCGCCCACGCGGGCCGCCCGGCGCGGCTCCTGTCGGGCGGCGAGCAGCAGCGGCTGGCGATCGCCCGGGCGCTCGCCACCGAGCCCGAGGTGCTGCTTCTCGACGAGCCGACGGCGAGCCTCGATCCGGCCTCTGTCCTGGTGATCGAGCAGATCGTGCGCGCCGCCCGCGCGGCCGGCACCCGCGTTCTCTTCGTGACCCACGACGCCGCGCAGGCCCGCAGGCTGGCCGACGACGTGGTGTTTCTGCACAACGGCGCGCTGGTCGAACACGGGCCCGCCGAGGCGTTCTTCGCGCGCCCGTCCTCGGCCGTGGCGCGCGACTACCTC
>JBFKAV010000229.1:0-2935 GCA_041621405.1 Paracoccaceae bacterium | reverse complement strand
GCGGCTCCTGATTCGCGCCGCCCATCACGGGGTGGCCGACTACAACCGCAACCGCGACCTTAAGCGGCTCTTGTCCGGGCAGGCGCCGGCGCCGCGCGAGGCGGTGGCGCGGCTGATCGACGAGGAGCGGGCGCTGGAAGACGCGCGCCGCGATGGCGGCGCCGCATACAGCGTGGCGCGTCACGTGGATGTGATGATCGCGATCCTGGCCGAAATGCGGCTGGTCAACCGCCAGCAGGCGGTCTGAACCGGCAAGCCCAGCGCCTCAGACGAAGGCGTCGGGCATCTCCGCCTTGCGGCGCGAGACGAACTCGTTCAGCGCCTCGGCTACCCCTTCGTCCAGCGCCGGCGCCTGGTAGTCGCGCAGAAGCTTTGCCACCCGGGCCGAGGCCAGCTGCACGGTGTCGCGCCCGCCTTCTTCCTCCCAGGTCTCGTAGGGCTTGTAGTCAAGGAGGTCGGTGCGCCAGAAGGCTTGCTTGAAGTTGGCCTGGGTGTGGGCGCAGCCGAGGTAGTGGCCGCCGGGGCCCACCTCGCGGATCGCATCCATCCCCTGGCCGTTCTCGCTCATGTCGATCCCGGCGGCGAGGCGGTGCAGCACGCCGAGCTGGTCGGCGTCCATCACGAACTTCTCGAAGGAGGAGACCAGCCCACCCTCGAGCCAGCCGCAGGCATGCAGCATGAAGTTGACGCCCGAGAGAAGCCCCATGTTGAGCGAGTTGGCCGTCTCGTAGGCCGCCTGCGCGTCGGGCAGCTTCGAGCCGCAGAACGATCCGGCCGAGCGGTAGGGCAGGTTCATCCGCCGCGCCAGCTGGCCGGCGCCGTAGGTGATCTGCGCCGCCTCCGGCGTGCCGAAGGTCGGCGCGCCCGAGTTCATGTCGATCGAGGTGACGAAGGCGCCGAAGATCACCGGCGCGCCCTTGCGGACGAGCTGGCTGTAGGCGACGCCGGCCAGCACCTCGGCCAGCACCTGCGTGAGCGTGCCCGCCACCGTGACCGGCGCCATCGCGCCGCCGACGATGAAGGGCGAGACGATGCAGGCCTGGTTCGCCTTCGCATAGACCTCGAGCGCACCCATCATCACCGAATCGAAGGTCAGCGGCGAGTTGATGTTGACGAGCGAGGTCATCACTACGTTGTCGTCGACGAACTGGTCGCCGAAGAGGATCTTCGACATCGCCACCGAATCCTCGGCCCGGCTGGGCTCGGTCACCGAGCCCATGTAAGGCTTGTCGGAGAGCGTCATGTGCGCCAGCAGCATGTCGAGGTGGCGCTTGTTGACCGGCACGTCGGTCGGCTCGCAGACGGTGCCGCCGGAGTGATGCAGCCACTTCGCCATGTAGCCGAGCTTCACGAACTTCTGGAAATCCGCGATCGTGGCGTAGCGCCGCCCGCCCTCGGCGTCGCGCACGAAGGGCGGCCCGTAGACCGGTGCCAGGACCAGGCTCTTGCCGCCGACGGTGACGTTCTTCTCCGGGTTCCGGGCATGCTGCACGTAGGACGAGGGCGCCGTCGAGCAGAGCTTGCGCGCCAGCCCCTTCGGGATCCGCACCCGCTCGCCCTCGATTTCGGCGCCGGCCTCTTTCCAGAGCTTCAGCGCCTCAGGGTTCTCGACGAAATTGACGCCGATCTCCCAGAGCACGGTCTCGGCGTTGGCCTCGATGATATCCAGCGCCTCGGCGTTCAGGATCTCGAGGTTGGGGATGTTGCGCTCGATGAACTTCGCGGCCTCGATCCGCACCGCCGTGCGCTCGGCGCGTCGAGCCGCCCCGCCACCGCCCCGCGCCCTGCGTCCCTCGACCACGTCGGCCATGCCCGCCTCCAGAATAGCCCTACATCCCGAATAGCCCGCGCGCCCGGCGCCCCGCGAAAGGATTGCGTCGTTTCCGCGCGGAAAGCGACATGCGCGCGCCATGACGCGGGTCAATGCGCGCCGCACCGTGGCCACCCCATCCTTGGCGCCGGAGGGAGACGACATGGACTGGAAGAACCGGAAGCGCCCGCTGATGGGCCTGGTCGGGGCGCTGGGCGTCGTGGCGGCGCTCGGCGGTTTCGTCGGCGGCTTCTACTCTCCGTCCACCGCCATCGTTCTGGCCCTCGGCATCTGGATCATCGGCGCCACCCTCGTCAACGTGCTCATCCCTTGACCCTGACGTCCCTCCTCGCCGCCGGCGAGCCCTCCGGCGCGAGGGCTTTGCGGCAGCTCGCGGCCCGTGGCATGATCGCGGACAGCCTCCGGCCGCCGCCGGAGCGGGGAGGGAGAGGGACCGATCGCGCAGGACCGCAAGACGCTCAGTGCCGCAGAGATCGGCGCCGTCGCCCATCTCTACCGGGGCGAGGTCTATCGGTCGACGATCTGGCGCACCCGGCTTGACACGACGACCAACTGGGCCGTGGTGACGCTCGGCGTCGCGCTCTCTATCTCCTTCGCCGCGCCCAGCGCCTCGCCGCTGCCGCTGGTGCTCGTCGGCGTCCTCATCATCTTGTTCCTGGTGCTCGAGTCGCGCCGCTACCGCTACTTCAACGTCTGGCGCGCCCGCTGTCGCTGGCTCGAGCGGCACTTCTACGCGCCGCTTCTCACCGACGGCGATCTGCACCTGGAGGAGCACTGGCAGGAGACCCTGGCCCAGGACTACCTGGCCCCGCGCTACCACGTCAGCTTCATGACCGCGGTCGGCCGCCGGATCCGGCACAACTACCTCTGGATCCTGCTGATCCAGTCGCTCGCCTATGCCGGAAAGCTCGTCGTCCACCCGACCCCGGTCGAAAGCTTCGACGCGGCGATGCGCCGCGCCGATGTCGGCCCCGTTCCGGGCGAGGCGATGGTCGTGATGGGCTGCCTCTACGTCGCCTCATGGAGCGCCATCGCGCTCTGGAGCTATGTCACCGACGGTCGCCGCGCCCGCGCCCGCGGCGCCGCGAAGTCGGCCTCGATGGG
>JBFKAV010000228.1:0-3119 GCA_041621405.1 Paracoccaceae bacterium | reverse complement strand
GGGGCCGGGGATCGGTGGCGGCGGCGGGCTCAGCCGGTGCCAGAGGAGGCGCAGGAGCACGAGCACGAGAAGCGTGAGCCCGATCGACTTGTGCAGCCCGAAGAGCCAGAGGTTCGAGAGCCCCACCTCCATCCGCGCGATGGTGGTACCGAGCCCGAGCATGACCAGCACGCCTGCCGCCATCAGCCAGTGCAACAGCCGGCTGACGGCGCCGAATGTCGCGGGGCCGTTCGCGAGGCTCACCTCACCTCTCCAGCTCGATCCGCGCGATGATCCTGAGGCGCACCTCGTCGCCCACCATGTCCGACCAGCCCGTGGCGCCGAACTCCGAACGGCGGAGGCTGCCGGCGAGGTGGATCGCCATCCGCGACCGCTCGCCCACCGCCACCCCTTCGCGGCGGAAGATCTCGGCGTCGAGGGTGACCGGCCGGGTCACCCCGCGCACCGTCAGCCGGCCGTCGATCAGGGCGCGCGCGCCGCCACCGCCGACGGCCCGGACCGCGGTGCTCTGGAACGTGATCGTCGGATAGTCGCCGGCGTCGAGCACCTTCGGCCCGAGCAGCGCCTGGGTGGCGAAGGGGAAGCTCGCCCGGGCGCGGGCGACGTCGAGCGCGACGGCGACGCGGCTGGCGGCCGGGCGGTCGAAGTCGATCACGATGTTCGCGGAGGCGACCGGCATGGTGCCGGTGATCAGGTCCGGCCCGAAGTCGGTCTCGAAGCCGACGATGGAGTCCGCCGCGTCGAGCCGGTAGCTGAGCGGCCGGGCCGAGGACGGCGCGGCGGCGAGGGCCAGGGCGATGGCCAGGGGGAGGGCAAGGGCGATGAGGCGCATGGGGCGAGGCCTGCTTCGGCTGGGACATGCACAGCCTACTCGCGCCTCGCGCCCAGGTGGGGACAATTCTCGGTGAGATGCGGGTGCGCGGCGGAAGGCCGCGCAGGCGGCGGCTTGACCCCGGTCAATGATCGGCGCCGGGGCCGCGCTAGGGTCGTGGTCTGCAACGCAGGCTGAACGAGGACCCCTTGCCATGACCCGAGCCACCGCCGCCCTTCTTCGCCCCGCCCTCCCGCTCCTCTTCGCGGCCTTCGCCGCCGCCTGCGGCTTGCCGCCGGAGGAGGACTTCGGCGAATGCGAGCCCGGGGTCGGCGCGCTGTCCCGTGCCGAGACCGTCTGCCCCTAGGCCCGGCGGGCGACGGCCGCGTCAGCCCTCCAGCTCGAGCCCGCGGCGACGGCGGCGCAGCGTCCAGCCGCCGAGCGGCGCGTTTCGCGCGCGGCGGCGCTCGAGGCGCCAGGCGGTCTCCTCCGCCCGGTGGCGGGGGGCCATGTGCCAGCGGCTCTCGACCCCGGCCGCGCCGCCCTCGCCGGGGGTGAGGATCAGCCCCAGAGGCGCCGGCATCCCGGCGTCGCGCGCCGCCTCGGCCCCGGCCTCGGCGGCGAGCTGCAGCCGGCGTACCGGGGTCAGGGCCGGCGGAGCGGGGAGATCAGCCACCACCATGGGCACCGCCCCCGCGCGCAGCGCCTCCTCCATCGTCCAGAGCAGATCCTCGGCGCGCAGTGGCGTGGCGAAGAGAAGCCGGCCGGGATCGAGGAAGGCCTGCACGCCCTCGGAATGGAGCCGCTCCGCCGTCCAGGACGGCGCGACCCAGAGCACCGGCCCCTCGGCCCGGCCGGCGAGCATCAGCGCGAGGCTCCGCCGCGCCGGCCCCGCCGCCTCGTGCACCCGGCCGGTGGCGAGGCTCAAGCCCTCGACGAGGGAAAGCTCGGGTCGCGGCCGGCGCCCGGCGCGGGTGAGAAGCTGAGTCGGCATCGAGGCAGCATAGAATGTTCTTCGTTCGTTCTCAATGCGGATGCCGGTCGGGAGCGCCGCCTGGCAGGCCGCTCCGGCGCCCGCAGGCGCCTCGACGACAGGCCAACGAGAACGGTTCATCATCTGCGGCCCGGTTGATACGATGGTCCGGACGAAAGCCGAAATAGCTATGGCATCGCGGGATGGACCCAGCACTCCGGCAGGCATTCGCGTGGATCGAGGAGCTTCACGAGGAGCTCCGCCTCCCCGGCGTCAGCAAGGGCACCTTCATGACTCGCCCGAGCCTGCGCCACAGGGGAAAGTCGATCATCGGCTCGAAAGACGGCGAGGTGCTGGTGGTCCACTGCCCTTTGGAGATCAAGGACCTGCTTCTCGAAGCGGAGCCGGAAATCTATTTCCAGACCGATCACTACAAAGGCTATCCCGCGCTCCTCATGCGGCCGGGGAGCCTCGACAAGGAAATCCTCCGGACCCGGATCGTGGCGGCATGGCGGTTGACTGCAACGAGACAGCAGGCGGCAGACTACGAGGCCAGGGTTGCCAGGGGCAGCAGCTAGCCGGCCGGTGGGGCTTCCGCGTTCAGCGCAAGGCCACCTCGGAAGGACCCCATGACATCTCCGGCCAAGGCATGCCGCCACATCGCGCCGATGATCTGTGCACAGGCGGTACTCTTTGGCGCGGCGCAGCCGAACGATCTGCGGGAGCCGGGCCACGCACGCCTCCGGTCCTGCAATCACCCGACCCCCTTGCCCCCGGCGCCACGCCCGCTAGGGTCCGGCACGTGAGCGCGAGGGAGCCGCGATGAAGAAGCGACAGCTGGGCCGGACCGGCCTTTCCGTCTCCGAGATCTGCCTCGGCACGATGACCTGGGGCAGCCGGAACAGCGAAGCCCAGGGCCACGCCCAGCTCGATATGGCGTTCGACCGCGGCATTGACTTCCTCGACACCGCCGAGATGTACCCGGTGCACCCGGTGAAGCCCGAGACCGTGGGGCGGACCGAGGCGATCATCGGCTCCTGGCTCGCCCGGACCGGGCGGCGCAGCGAGGTGGTCGTCGCCACCAAGATCAGCGGCCAGGGCCAGCGCGCGGTGCGCGGCGGCGCGCCGATCACGCCAGAGACCATCGTCGAGGCGCTCGAGGGCTCGCTCAGGCGGCTCGGGACCGACTACGTCGACCTCTACCAGCTGCACTGGCCGAACCGGGGCTCGTATCACTTCCGCCAGATGTGGGCCTACGATCCGTCCGGCCAGGACCGCGCGGACACGCTGGCGCATATGGACGCGGTGCTCGAGGCGATGGAGCGGCTCGTCTCC
>JBFKAV010000227.1:0-3302 GCA_041621405.1 Paracoccaceae bacterium | reverse complement strand
TCGAGCGACTTGATGAACGCCTCCGAGACCTTCGCCTTGTCGTGGCCGTAGGGCAAAAGGTGCTCGCTCGGAATCCCGAGCCCCGCCCCGATCTCCTGAATCGGCTTCTTCTTCGCGGCACGGGCGATTTCAATGTCGGACATGGTCACCTTCCAGGTTCGGTCGTCTCAGGTTCCGAGCTCGTCGCCGGCCTTCAGGCCGACCGACTTCGCCCACTCGCTTGCTGCGATCTTCTTGCCACCCTCGGGCCGCACGCGCTGGACGAGGACGCGGCCGCCGACGCACTGCACTTCGATCCCCTCGTCAGAGATGGCGCGGACACGGCTCGAGATGCCGTCCCCCGGCGCCCGGGCGCTGTCGAAGATATCGAGGGTCGCGCCATCGAAGGTCGTCCAGGCGCCGGGCGAGGGGTTGGTGCCGCGGATCAGGTCGTAGACCTGGGCAACCGGCTTGTTCCAGTCGATCCGCGCATGGACCCTGGTGCAGCGGCGCTCGTAGGTCGCCTGCGCCTCGTCCTGCGCGATCCGGGGCGGGTTGCCGTCGCGGTAGAGGTCGACCACGGTAAGAACCGAGTCGACGGCGTGGGGGTAGATCTTCTTGAAGTAGAGGTCGATGACGGTGTCGTCCGGACCGATCTCGCATTCCCATTGTAGGAGGACGTCGCCCTCGTCGAGCCCGTCGGTCGGGTAGAACCAGGAGTAACCGGACTTCGTGCTGCCCATGATGATCGGCCAGTTCACGGCCGACGGTCCCCGGTGCAGCGGCAGAAGCGAGGGGTGAAAGCAGATCGATCCGTGCGTCGGCGCGTCGCGCGCCGCCTCCGGCACGAACACGTTGACGAAGGCCATGATCATCAGGTCGGCCTTGAAGGCGGCCAGCTCGTCGATCGTGGACCGGTCCTTGAAATGCGCCGGTTGCAGCACCGGCAGCCCTTTCTCGAGCGCGAATTCCTTGATCGGATCGACGGGCTTGCCCTCCCGGTCGGGCTCGCAATAGACGGCCGCGACCTCGTCGGTGCCTGCGTCGAGCAGCTTTGCAAGAACGTCCTTGCCGAAGGCCTGCTGCCCCATCACGATCAACCGCATACGTTCCTCCCTCTCGCCCGGATTGGCCGGTCTGGTGCCGGCCATTCACCCGGTCATCCCGCCTATTCAGCGGCAATACCCCTGACTTCGCCCACGGCGCCCGACTCGATCACCCGCTTGAGGTCGTCGCCCTTGTAGCCGAGCACGCCTTCGAGGATTTCCGCTGTGTGCTCGCCCAGGAGCGGCGAGCGCGTCACCTCTACCGGGCTGTCGGAAAGCTTGATCGGGCAGCCCACCGAGACGTAGCTCCCGCGCTTTGGGTGGTCCACGTCGACGATCGTTCCGGTTGCCCTGAGCCCGTCGTCCTCCATGATCTCCTTCATCGAGAGGATCGGGCCGACGGGGATGTCGAGCGGGTTGCAGATGTCCATGACCTCGAACTTGGTCTTGGTCATCGTCCACTGCTCGATTCGCCCGAAGATCTCGTTCAGCTTGTCGAGCCGCTCGGGCGGGGTGGCGTAGCCCTTCTTGGTCTTCCATTCGGGCTCGCCGATGACGTCGCAGACCTTCTCCCACACCGCGGCCTGGGTGATGAAATAGGTGTAGGCGTTGGGATCGGTTTCCCAGCCCTTGCACTTCAGGATCCGGCCCGGCTGGCCGCCGCCGGAATCGTTGCCGGCGCGCGGCACCGCCTCGCCGAACGGGATACCCTCGCCGAACTGGCTGTATTCCTTGAGCGGGCCGGCCGCGAGGCGCTGCTGGTCGCGCAGCTTGACCCGGCAGAGGTTCAGCACGCCATCCTGCATAGGCGCCAGCACCTTCTGGCCGCGCCCGGACTTCTCGCGCTGGTAGAGCGCGGTGACGATGCCGAGCGCAAGGTGCAGCCCGGTCCCGGAATCGCCGATCTGGGCGCCGGTCACAAGCGGCGGGCCGTCGAGGAATCCGGTGGTCGAGGCCGCACCGCCTGCACATTGGGCGACGTTTTCGTAGACCTTGCAGTCCTCGTACTTGCCGGGGCCGAAGCCCTTGACCGAGGCCATGATGATCCGCGGGTTGATCTCCTGGATCCGCTCCCAGGAGAAGCCCATGCGGTCGAGCGCGCCGGGCGCGAAGTTCTCGACCAATACGTCGCAGGTCTCGATCAGCCGGGTCAGGATCTCCTTGCCGGTCTTGTTCTTCGAGTCGAGCTCGATGGACCGCTTGTTGTGGTTGAGCATCGTGAAATAGAGGCTGTCGGCGCCCTTCACGTCGACGAGCTGCTTGCGCGTCGCGTCGCCGACGCCTGGCCGCTCGACCTTGATCACGTCGGCGCCGAGCCAGGCGAGAAGCTGGGTGCATGTCGGACCGGACTGGACGTGCGTGAAGTCGAGGATCTTAACGCCTTCGAGAGCTTTCATGATGATTTCCTGTTCGCGTCGTCACTTCCGCGCCTGGGGATAGCGCGCCTGCGCCACCACCGACTGCGGGTTTAGATTGCCGATGTTGCCGCTCTCCTTGCCCGCTGCCGGGTCGATCGCAGCGTTGATCAATGTCGGCCGGCCGCTGTCGAGGGCGGCATGGACCGCCTGGCGCAGCTCGTCGGGGGTCTTGACCCAATGGCCGTCGCCGCCGAAGGCTTCCATCATCCTGTCGTAGCGGGCATCCGTCACGAAGGAGGTGGTCGCCGGATCGTCGCCGCCGCCCCAGTTCTCGCCATCGCCACGGTAGATGCCGTTGTTGTTGAAGACGACGATGCAGACCGGCAGGTTGTAGCGGCAGATCGTCTCCACCTCCATGCCGCAGAAGCCGAAGGCGCTGTCGCCCTCCACGGCCAGCACTGGCTTGCCGGTCTCGATGGCGGCGGCCACGGCCGCTCCCATGCCGATCCCCATCACGCCCCAGGTGCCGACGTCGATCCGGTGCCTCGGCTCGTGGATGTTGACGATCGAGCGGGCGAGGTCGAGCGTGTTGGCGCCTTCGTTCACGACGATCGTGTCGGGGCGGTCGTCGACCGCCTGCTTCAGCACGCCGAGGGCCGCGTGGTAGTCCATCGGGATATTGTTGTTCTGTAGCCGCGCCGACATCTTCTGCATGTTGGCTTCGGCCTTGGAGTGGACATTGTCGAGCCAGTCCTTCGGCGGCGCGATGCCTTCGTTCTCCATGGCCTTCAGGATCGCGGCCACGCAGGAGCCCACGTCACCCACGAGGGGCGCCGCGATCTCGACGTTGGAGTCCATCTCCTCGGGTTCGATGTCGATCTGGACAAAGCGCTTGGAGCCCGGCTCGCCCCACTGCTTG
>JBFKAV010000226.1:0-3423 GCA_041621405.1 Paracoccaceae bacterium | reverse complement strand
GTCGCCCACCAGCACCGAGGACTTGTTGTCCCACAGCAGGTTGGCGGTCGGCTGCCCACGCCGCCGCTGGCTCTCGTCGACCACATCGTCGTGCAGAAGCGTGGCAGTGTGGATGAACTCCACCGTGGCGGCGAGGCGGACGTGGTGCTCGCCCTCGTAGCCGCAGAGCCGACTGGCGGCGAGCGTCAGCATCGGCCTCAGCCGCTTGCCGCCGGCCTCCACCAGATGCGCCGTCACCTCCGGGATCCGCGGCGCGTGTTCCGAGGCCATCCGCTCGCGGATCGTGGCGTTGACCTGCGCGAGGTCCTCCGAAAGCACTTCGGCGAGCCGCTCGTGGGGTTTCACGCTGGGCTGGTCCAGGCTCATCACGCTCTCGTCAGCTTTCTCGACAAAGCGGTGGCTTTGCCCTTAAGTCCCTCTGGATGAAAGAGCTTCTCCGCACGACCGACCCTACGGTGATCGCATTTGCCACAGCCCTCCTTGAGGGCGAGGATATAGCGGCCTTTGCCATGGACGTCCACATGAGCGTGCTGGAAGGCTCGATCGGCATCCTGCCACGCCGGCTTATGGTACGCGACAAGGATCTTTTCCGCGCCCGCGCAGTGTTGCGCGATAACGGCATCTCGATCGCCGAGGGCACCTGAATGTTCGCCGCCGCCGAGCTGAGCGAGGACCAGTTTCTCGGCGGCCGGCTGCGGCTCCTGCAGCCGCTGCACGGCTACCGCGCCGGCATCGACCCGGTGCTTCTGGCCGCCGCGGTGCCGGCGAAGGTCGGCGAGGCTGTGCTCGAGCTTGGCCTCGGCGTCGGGACGGCAAGCCTCTGCCTCGCGGCGCGGGTGCCCGGGCTCACGCTCGCCGGACTCGAGCGGCAGCCGGCCTACGCCGCGCTCGCCCGCGAAAACGCGGGCCAGAACGGCATCGCGCTCGAGGTGACCGAGGGCGACCTCGCGGCAATGCCCGCCGCGCTCAAGGCCCGCCACTTCGACCAGGTGCTGATGAACCCGCCCTACTTCGACCGCGCCGGAGGCTCGCCTTCGGCAGACCCGGGCCGCGAGACCGCGCTCGCCGCGGCGCTGCCGCTCGCCACCTGGGTCGAAGCCGCCGCGCGGCGGCTTCGTCCCGGCGGCACCCTCACCGCGATTCAGCGGGCCGAGCGCCTGCCCGACCTGCTTTCCGCCTGCCAGACCCGCTTCGGCAGCATCGCGGTCAAGCCGGTGGCCCCCCGCGAAGGCCGCGCCGCCGGCCTGGTCCTCATTCGCGCACGCAAGGGTGGCCGCGCCGCCTTCCGCCTGCACCCCGCCCTCGTCCTTCACGAAGGCGCCCGGCACGAGCGCGACGGCGAGAGCTACCGGCCGGACGTGCGGGCGATCCTGCGGCACGGCGGGGCGCTTGCCTTCGACGGCGGGTAACGGCCCGGTAACGTCTTGCGGGCCAGGATGTCGCGGCGCCGGGCGAGGGCCCGGCGGTCGCGCGTGACACGGCATGTGGAATGTGCTCCACTATCGTCGTCGAACCAACAACGGAGGAGAGTAGGCATGTCCCTGACTTCGCATCTGCAAGAGCTTCGCAAGAAACACGAGGCGCTTTCGGACCAGGTCGAGGAGGCGCAACGCCATCCCGGTGCCGACACTCTCGAGATCGCGGAGCTGAAGAAGCAGAAGCTGAAGCTCAAGGAGGAGATTCACCGCCTGACGCAGCACTGAGCGCTGGCCGCCGCCCGGCACGCGCGGCCAGCACCGCACCGCCGGTAATGAGGAGCGCCGCGAGCGCGAGGACCGGGGTTGGCTCGGCCGCCCCGGCAACGACGAGCACAAGCGTGGACAACAGCGGCGCGGCATAGGAGGCCGTACCGAGGAGTTGGATGTCACCTCGCTTCACCCCGATATCCCAGACGTAGAAGGCCAGCCCGACGGGTCCGAGCCCCAGCAGCGCCATCGACAGCCAGCCGAGGCCGCCGGCAGGCCAGACGGTCTCTTCCAGCACCAGGTGGGCGACGGCGGAAAGCGCCGCGCTGGCCAGACAGAACACTGCCACGCTGGCCGTCGGCGTATGCCCGATCCGCCGCGAGAGCACCGAGTAGCCCGACCACGTCAGCGCGCAGAGGAAGGCGAGCGCATAGCCCGGCGCCGCTGCGCCGCCGAAGCTGGCGCCGCCCCTCAGCACGATCAGCGCCGCGCCGGCGAAGGCAAGGCCGGCGCCGAGAATGTGACCCGCGCGCAGCCGCTCGCCGGGCAGGAGGCCGGAGAACAGCACGATCAAGAGGGGCCATAGATAGGCGATCAGCCCAGCCTCGGCGGGCGGCGCCAGCCTCAGCGCCGAAAAATAGAAGAAATGGTAGCCGAAGAGGCCGCTCGTGCCGAAGGCATAGACCCTGAGCGGCACCGACCGCAGCACGCCAAAGCCACCCGTTCGGGCGACCCAGACAAGACCGATGGCGCCGCCGAGCGCGAAGCAGACGGCGTTGAGCTGCAAGGGCGGCACCGGTGCCGTGCCGACGGTGAGGAGCGCGAGCAGCGCCCAGAGCAGCACGGCGAGAAAGCCGATCGCGGTGGCGCGGGCGCGGCTCACGGCCTGCCCCGGACCCCAAGCGTCTGAGCCGCGTCCGGCTCCGGGCTCGCGCCGTTCACCGCGGCCTCCCGGCGCCCCGGCGCCAGGGCCGGCGAAACCGGCGACGGTCGATGCCGGCCCCGGCCAGCCTCGCCTCGGTGACCGCCAGCGCCTCGTCGATCAGCGGCTTGAACCCGGTTCGGATGGCCCCGAGCCGCCGCGCGATGGTGGATGCTCCGATGCGGATTGCCGTTCGCCTCGATCAACAGCGGCCCCTTGTCGGTCGGCAGCGCGCGTGTGGCCGGTGACGGCTCGGCGGCCCGGGCGCACATGCGCATCCTGTCCTGCGCGCGCAGTCGCGCGTCTAGGTCGGGGTCGATCAGCGCGAACACGTTCGGCTTCGCGGCGACTGCGCCGTCGATCATCGCCCCCTCGGCGGGCAGCTTCAGAACCGCGCAGGGCACGACCGGCTCATCGCGAGGCCTGGGTGCGGTCATCCGGATCCAGCCGAGGGACGGCCCGGTCAACGATTCCAGCGCCGTGGCGGGGCGCTCGAGCTCCTGGAACAGGTCGCCATCATGGAAATTCTGGGCGATCTCCGCCGCCGGCCGCTCGAGCGGCTCGGTCCGGTCGCGCCCACCCGGGCGGTGTTCTCCACCACGCGCCCGGTGCCGGGGGTGAACACGCTGTCCTGGCCGGAGGAGATCGCGCTCTATCTGGCCGAGCCAGATGCCCTCGGTCCGGCGCAGCCCGGGCATCGCCTCGGGCACCCGAGAGGCGAGTTTCGCCCTCCCGAGCTTGAGGATCGGCCTATCCGAAACGGGGAGGGGCGCGCTCATCGAGCTTCACCAGGGACCGTCGGCGCGGGCGCCCCGG
>JBFKAV010000225.1:0-3459 GCA_041621405.1 Paracoccaceae bacterium | reverse complement strand
GGCGCCTCTCCGACCCCCGGCTCCGGCGCCGCGCTGCCGCCGTTCTCTGCCTGTGCGGTCGTGCCGAGCCACCATCTCAGGGTCTGGCTCGCCTGCACCGGCTGCGACCCGCTATCGCCGCCGGAGGCGCCCAGCCACCAGGAGACGGTCTGCGCCATGCCGGCCTGCGGCTCGGCCGCCCCGCCACCAGCACCGAGCCACCAGGAAATCCTCGCGGTCATCCCGGGCTCGGCGCGCGAGGGTGACGCGCCGGATCCGCCGAGCCACCAGGACATCACCTGGGCAGGCGCAGGCGCCGTCATCAGGATCAAGGCGATCAGCGCCGCCAGGACGGACGCGGCGCGCCTCATGGGTCCTCGAAAACGGTGGGCAGGCTGGCAGGGGGCGCGTCGAGCCAGCCTGGCACGGGCAGGCCCTTTTCCTTCAGGAATGCCGGATTGAAGAGCTTGGATTGGTAGCGATTGCCATAGTCGCAGAGCACGGTGACGATGGTGTGGCCCGGCCCCAGGTCGCGCGCCATGCGGATCGCCCCGGCCACGTTGATGCCCGAGGAACCGCCGAGGCAGAGGCCTTCCTCCTCGAGCAGATCGAAGACGACAGGCAGCGCCTCGGAATCGGGAATACGGTAGGCGAAATCGGGAGTGAAGCCCTCCAGGTTCGCGGTCACCCGGCCCTGGCCGATGCCTTCGGTGATCGAGGTTCCCGGCGCCTCGAACTTGCCGGTGGTGTAGTAGCTGTAGAGTGCTGCTCCCTCGGGATCGGCGAGCCCGATCTTCACGCCCTTGGATTGCAGCGCGTCGGCCACGCCGGCGATCGTCCCGCCCGAGCCCACGGCGCAGATGAAGCCATCGACCCTGCCTTCGGTGTCGGCCCATATCTCCGGACCCGTGGTCTCCCGATGTGCCTGGCGGTTGGCCACATTGTCGAACTGGTTGGCCCAGATCGCGCCGTTCGGCTCGGTCTCGGCCAGCTTGGCGGCGAGCCGTCCGGAATAGCGCACGTAGTTGTTGGGGTTCTTGTAGGGCACCGCCGGAACCTGAACCAGCTCGGCGCCGGCGAGCCGGATCATGTCCTTCTTTTCCTGGCTCTGGGTCTCGGGGATCACGATCACCGTGCGGAAATCCATCGCGGCCCCGACCAGCGCGAGTCCGATCCCGGTATTGCCGGCCGTGCCCTCGACGATGGTGCCGCCGGGCTTCAGCGTGCCGCGCTCGACGGCGTCTTTGATGATAAAAAGCGCGGCACGATCCTTCACAGATTGACCGGGATTGAGGAACTCCGCCTTGCCGAGGATCTCGCAGCCGGTGAGCTCGGAGGCCTTTCGGAGCCGGATCATCGGGGTACGACCAATGGCGTCGACCAGGTCCTTCGCGATGCGCATGGCGGGCTGCACTCCCGTGTTTCGCCCTACCTAGGCCGGGGGCGGCGCGAACTCAAGCCACGCCGCGGAGGCGGCCGCGGAGACGGGCGAGGAACAGCGCCGAGATCAGGAGCGGGCCGTTTTCGACCTCGCCGGTCTCGACAAGCTGCATGAGCCGCTCGAAGGAGAGGATGTGGGCGCGGATGTCCTCGTGTTCGTCGGCCATGCCTGAGGCGGAGGCGGTCCAGCCATCGGGCAGGTCGGCGAGGCCGATGAAGGAATAGAGGAACTCGGCCTTGCCGGCGGGCGAGGGGTAATAGGTGGCGATCGGAAAAAGCTCGCCCAGCCCGATTCCCGCCTCCTCCTGCGCCTCGCGCCGCACCGCGTCCTCGGGGGCTTCGCCCGCATCGACGCGGCCGGCGACGGGCTCGATCAGCCAGGGCTGCCCGTCGCCGCGGGCAAAGGGGCCGGGACGGAATTGCTCGATCACCAGGACCCGGTCGCGGGCGGGATCGTAGGGCAGGACGGAGGCGGCGTCGCCGGAAATGAAGACCTCGCGCGGCACCAACTCGCTCATCGACCCGTCGAAGCGGCGGAAGCTGAGGTCGAACTCCTCGACCGCGAAGAAACGTGCGTAGGGCTGCCGCCAGGTCTCAAGGCGGACGTCCTCGGGGGCTGCGCGCCGCCTCAGCGTGGTCGGCCCGCCCGGCCTGGCCCGCAGCCGGGAGGCGGCACGGACCAGGATTTGGTGATAGCGCACGAAGATCGCCTCCGGCGCAAGCTGGCCGCGCAGGGCCATGATATCGCGCGCCGCCTCCGTGGCGACGTCGCCCCAGCTTTCTTCCCAGCTCGAAAGGCCCCAGGGCTCGCCGCAAGGGATCTCACGCTGCGGCAGATAGACTTGCGCCGCCACCATCCCCAAGGCCGTGTCGACCTGCCGGGTCTCGGCCGCATAGCCGAACCCCGCTTCGTAATAGTGGAGCCGGGCCGCCTCCTCGGAGCCGAGATCTTCGAGGATTACGCCCTCAGCCGCGGCACCCGGCTCGGCCCGGATCACCGGAAAGGCCTGGTCCTTCGCCCAATAGACCGCGTGATCGGCAAGCCGCGCTGGGCGTGGCTCGACCTCACGGCCGAGCACTGCCGCCAGCAGCGGCGCGTGACAGAGCGTGCCATAGAAGAAGAACGTGCCGGGCCCCATCCCCGCTCAGCGCCAGCGCATCGCCGCCCAGGACGAGAACATGCCGCCAAGCATCCCGCCGACGACCAGCACGGAGAGCGCCGGGATCGAGGTGAGAAGCACCTGGGTGTATTCCCACATGATCTCGAAGGTGCCGAAGACAGCGTCCCAAACGCCGTCGAACCTGTTCTGCGTCGACTCGAGGAGCATCTGGCGGATCGAGAACAGCATGAGCGCCCACATCGTCAAGACGAACGACGTCTTCACGCCTGTGCTCGCCGCCCTGACGCTGCTTGTGCCAGCTGCGGGGCCCATTACCCGCCACCCGGCCAAGAGCCCGAGCACGGCACAGACTATCGAGAAGAACCCGAAGGCGAAGCTCTCGGGAAAGCTCGGCTTGAGCACCTCGGCGGTGAAGAATCCAACCAGCGCAAAGGCAAACGCTCCAAAAAGCTTGGCGGCGGTAGGCATGTCAGTGAACGGGCCTCGTGACGGTAATCTGGGTCACGTCGCAGTTACCGTGCTGGAACGTCGCGGCGCAAGAGGTAAGGTAAATGTTCCACATCCGCCGGAACCGCTCGTCGAAGCCCATCCCGGCGATCTGGTCCCAACGGGCGTTGAACGTCTCGTGCCAGCGACGCAGGGTCTGGCTGTAGCACTCGCCGAACTCGATCGAGCCTTTGAGCGCGAGCCCGGCACGTTCGATTTCGCGCCGAAGCGCCGAAGGCGAAGGCAGCATGCCGCCGGGGAAGATGTGCTTCTGGACAAAGTCCACCCCGCGTTTGTAGACCTCCCAGCGACGGTCCTGCACGGTGATGATTTGCAGCGTGGCGTGGCGGCCGGGCTTCAGGCGCTCGCGCAGTGTGTCGAAGTAGACCGGCCAGTACTTCTCGCCCACCGCCTCGAACATCTCAATCGAGGC
>JBFKAV010000224.1:0-3499 GCA_041621405.1 Paracoccaceae bacterium | reverse complement strand
GCCTGACGCGCACCAGCTCAAATCCCATGCCGGCGATCGTGGGTTCCACGATCTCCGCAAGGCGCCGGTCGATGGCGGCTTTGGCGACGAGGTCGGTCAAGGTGCGTCCAAAACAAAAAAAGCGGGCCAGAGCGGCCCGCGATGGTCTGCCGGTGGAGCCTCGGGGGTGGAAGCCGAAGCGCCGCTGTTGAGGCGCATATACGCGCCGAAGGGCGAGTCTGCAAGGGGGGACTCAGGCGGCGCGGTTCAGAACCCGAACGCCTCCGCCCGCCGCGCCACGGTGTTCGTGGTCCGGACCAGCTCGGCGCTGATTCCGGGCTCCGAAAGAGCGTGGCCGGCCTGCGGGATCAGCCTCAGTTCGGCCCGCCGCCAGCGCTCGGCCAGCTTCCAGGCCGAGACCGGCGGGCAGATCATGTCGTAGCGGCCCTGCACGATCGTGGCGGGAATTTCGGAGATCCGCGGGATAGCGTCGAGGATCTGGCCTTCGCGCTCGAGAAAGCCGCCGTTGATGAAGTAGTGGTTCTCCAGCCGGGCGAAGGCGCGGGCGTAGTCGGCCGGGCTCTCGCCCGCGGGGCCCTCGTGCTCGATCGAGGCCAGCGAGTTCTCCCACGACGCCCAGGTGCGGGCATAGCGGGTCTCCTCGGTGACGTCGCCCGAGAACAGTCTCCGGTTGTAGGCCCGGATCAGGCCGCCGCGTTCGGCCTTGGGAATCGGCGCGGTGAAGCGTTGCCACTGATCGGGGAAGAACTGCCCGGCACCACCGCCGTAGAACCAGTCGAGCTCGGCCTGGGTCATCAGGAACACACCCCTGAGCACCAGGTAAGCCACCTGCCCCGGATGGGCCTGTGCATAGAGCAGCCCCAGGGCTGCGCCCCAGCTGCCGCCGAATACCAGCCAGCGGTCGATGCCGAGCGCCGCCCGGATCCGCTCGATGTCCTCGACAAGGTGCCAGGTGGTGTTGGCCTCGACGCTGGCATGGGGGCGCGAGCGGCCGCAGCCGCGCTGGTCGAAGAGCACGATGCGGTAATGCGAAGGGTCGAAGTAGCGCCGCATCGCCGGCGAGCAGCCGCCGCCCGGGCCGCCGTGCAGCACCAGCGCCGGCAGGCCGTCGAGGTTGCCGCACTGTTCCACGTAGAGGCGGTGGCCGTCGCCGACGTCGAGCATCCGCTGGTCGAACGCGTCGATCGCGGGAAACAGGAACTGGCTCGCGCGCTTTTGTCCTGCGGTTCTGTCCATGACCGTCCTATATAACGCGGCAGACGCGCCCGCCACGGGTTCCCGAGAGAGGATGACGCATGGACGCCGCCAACACCACCATCGACGCCGCCGAGGTCGCCAAGTTCGAGGCGATGGCCGCCGAGTGGTGGGATCCAGAGGGCAAGTTCAAGCCGCTGCACATGCTCAATCCCTGCCGGCTCGACTACATTTGCGCCCAGATCGCCGCCGAGTTCGACCGCGACCTGACCGCCGATAGCCCGTTCGCCGGGCTCAGGCTACTCGACATCGGCTGCGGCGGCGGGCTCCTCTCCGAGCCGATGGCCCGGCTCGGCGCCGAGGTCCTGGGCGCCGACGCGGCGGAGCGCAACATCCCCGTCGCAAGGCTCCATGCCGAACAGTCGGGGCTATCCATCGACTACCGCCACACCACGGCCGAGGCGCTCGCCGAGGCGGGTGAGCTCTTCGACGTGGTGCTGAACATGGAGGTGGTCGAGCACGTGGCCGACCCCGCCGCCTTCCTCGCCGCCTGCCGCCAGCTCCTGAAGCCCGGAGGGCTGATGGTTCTCTCCACGATCAACCGCAATGCCAAGAGCTTCGCGATGGCGATCGTCGGCGCCGAATACGTGATGCGCTGGCTGCCCAGGGGCACCCACGACTGGCGCCGGTTCCTCACCCCCGACGAGCTCTACGCCCTGCTCCGCGACGCCGGGATGGAGCCGGTGGACCGCAAGGGCTTCGTCTTCAACCCGATCGCCTGGTCTTGGAGCCTTTCCGAGCGCGACCTCTCGGTGAACTACGTCACCGCCAGCCTGCGACGCTGAGGCAGACCGGGGGCTCTGCCCCCGGACCCCCGAGGTATTTGGAACAAGAGGAAATGGGAAAGGCCAGGCTAGCCCTCTTCGTCGAGCCGCTTGCGAAGCTCGCGCAGGACGGGAAGCGCGGCGCGCACCTTCTCGGGGCCGATCGCCTTCACCACGTCGGCCAGGATCGGCGCCATCGCGGCGATCGCCGCGTCGCGGGCGGCACGGCCGGTGGGGCTGATGGCGACAAGCTTGCGGCGGGCATCGTCCCAGTCCGGACGGACATGGATGTAGCCGGCCCATTCCAGCCTTGCCAGCGTGTTGCTCATCGCCCCCCGGGTGACGTGGAACACCTGCGCCAGCTGCGCCGGCGTGCGCTCCTCCTGGCTGCGGACGAGGTGGTTCAGCACCGAGAAGTGGCTGAGCTCCATGCCTTTCGGCAGCGCCTTTGCCAACCGGCTCCGGGCCAGCTGGTCGGCCATGAAGATCTCGCTGAAGAGCGCGGTGGCCAGGGAGTCGCTCGTCTCCGCCATCAGGGCCCCCAGAACTGCCGGTCGTGGCAGAGCGACGGTACCCGGCGCCGCGCCTCGGCCACCGCGGCCATGTCGACCTCCGCGAGATACACCCCCGGCCCGGTGCCCGCGTCCAGCACCACCTCGCCCCAGGGCGCGACCGCCATCGAATGGCCCCAGGTGCGCCGCGATTTGCCTTCGGCGGCCCGATGGCTGCCGGTCTGCGCCGGCGCCAGCACCCAGGCGCCGGTCTCGATCGCGCGGGCGCGCAAGAGCACCTCCCAGTGCGCCGCACCGGTCACCGGCGAGAACGCGGCCGGGACCGTCAGGATCGCCGCTCCCGCCTTGGCGAGCGCCCGGTAGAGGTAAGGAAAGCGGAGGTCGTAGCAGACCGTCAGCCCCAGCCGGCCCCAGGGGGTCTCGGCCAGGACCGCCTCCTCCCCCGGCCGGAATCCCGCCGATTCGCGGTAGGTCTCGGTATCGCTCACCTCGACGTCGAACATGTGGATCTTGTCGTAGCGCGCGACGACGCCGCCGTCGGGACCGATCAGGAACGAACGGTTGGCGAAGCGGCCGTCCGGATCGCCGGTCTTCAGCGCCAGCGAGCCGATCACCAGCCAGATCCCGAGCGCGCGCGCCTCCTCGCGGAGCCCCGACAGCGTCGGGTCCTCGGCCTCGACCGACAGCACCGCCTGCTGCCGCTTCCGGCTCGCCGAGACGCAGTTCGTCACTTCCGGCGTCAGCGCCATCTCGGCGCCCTGCTGCGCCGCCTCGCCGAGAAGCCCCCGCACCGTCTCGAGGTTCTCCGCCGGATCGTCCGACGAAGTTAGCTGCACCAGCGCCGCCCTCATCCGCCAAGCAGCGGGTCGAGACGGCCCGCCCGGTCGAGCGCGTAAAGCTCGTCGAAACCGCCCACATGGGTCTCGCCGATGAAGATCTGCGGCACCGTGCGGCCGCCGCGGGCGCGGG
>JBFKAV010000223.1:0-3717 GCA_041621405.1 Paracoccaceae bacterium | reverse complement strand
TAGTCCCAGATCACCATGTAGCCGTCGGCGCAGAGCAGCACCGCGCGGAACGGGTTGTGAGTGTTCCAGAGCTGCATGTTGGTGGTGTCGGTGGCGTAGCGGATGTTCAGGGGATCGAACATCAGGAGGCCGCCATAGCCGCGATCGACGATCGCCTGCGTCAGCCGATTCCAGCGGTGCTCGCGCATCCGCGCGAGATTGGGGAGCGTGAGGCCTGCCGCCTCCCATTCGCGGAACGCGAGCTGGGTCGGGCCGATCTCGATCCGGTCGGCGTCGTTCGGCGAGCCGTCTGGCAGCGTCGCACCCTTCGTGGGGTCGATCTTGCGGCTGTCGCGGTAATGCAGGTTCATCGGCGCTCCCCTCTGCTGCGCCGAGACTGGGTGTGGCTGTCGGCAGAATCGCGTCCAATTGCGACCTGTGGCAGCCCTGTTTGCGGCCTCGCCCATTCGCACGGGCGGCTAGCCCGGGAGCGAAATGTAGGATGAGGACTGAAACAGCACGTAGGTGAGGGCGAGGATCGAGCAGGCGAGGGTGAGCTTAGGCAACGGACCTCGGATCAGCGTGGCGATCAGCAGGACGAAGCCGGGCACGGGAGCCAGCAGCACGATTGCCACCGCGATCAGCACGTGCCGCAGCATGCCCCGGGCCGGCTCGGGATTGTAGATCCGGTCGAGCCCCTTCACCCCGAGCCGGCGCAGCGCGGCAGCCTTCGTCTCGGTCTCGGTCTGCGTCTCCGGCGTCGCCTCGGATGCGGCCGCCTCGGGCTCCGTCACCGGATCGGGCTCGGCCTGCGACGCGGGTGCCGCGGCGGTTTGGGCGGCCGGCGCGGGGTCGGGCTCCGACGGCGCTTGCGGCACCGGTCCTGGCTCCCCGGCCGCCGTCAGGAGCGACCCCAGTTTCAAAACCTTCCTGGCACCGTCCGTCGGCACCTCGGCGCGGGCCTCCGCCGGCGTCGCCTCCGCTTCGGGTTGCGTCAGCTCGGACACCGGCCCATCCCCGGCCTCGTCCTCGCCGTCGAAGAGGGGAGCGGCTCCCGGCAGGAACACGACCGAGACGTAGCCCTCGGGATACGCGTCGCTCGACGGCTTCGTCGAAACCCGCGCCCGGGTCGTCGGCGAAAGCCTGATCTCGCCCGCTTGGGTCAGGTCGGCGCCCCCGGCCGCGTGCCGGGCGATCAGGTCGGCCACGAGGTCCACGGCCTCGGCCAGGTCGAGCGGCGCGGGCTCGAGCACGACGGGACGTCCGCAAACTGCCGTGGCGCCGCGCGCGGTGAAGCCAAGGAGCGGCTGGCCCTGGGCGTCGGTGCCCCGGGTCATCGCCTCCGGCGTGAAGACGAGCGCGCCGGGGAACTCGGAGTCGGAGAGCGAGCGGAACGCCTCCGGGGTGAGCAGCAGTTCGGTCGGCCGCCAGTGAATCGCGGTGGGCTCGGGCTCGACCGCGTCGATCAGCGAAAGTGCGGCGAGGTGAAGAACGCGGGTCTTCACCCCGATGTCGGCGGGCTTCACCTCTTCGAGCACGCCGAATTTCTCCTCGAGCTCGATCATTTCCTTCGTCTTGAGGAACGGCCCGTCGCCGACGCTGACGCCGAGGTGGCTCTTGTGGGCGGCGACCAGCGCCGGGAACTCCGCCGGAACCAGTGCGGCCAGAGGCGAGTCCAGGGCCGTGGCGAAATCCTCGGCGGGCAAGGGCGCATCGGAGGGCGAAATCAGGATGTGGAAGTCGCGTCCGCTAAACAGTGCCGAGTTCTCGTCGGCCGCCTGGATCCGGTGCAGGCGGAGGCCCTGCGGCTTCAGTCTGTCGTTCATCCGCTCGAGGAAGCGCGCGTAGTCGGGCGCGCCGTGGGCTGCGTCGAAGATGAGCGGCGCATCGAGGGTCTGGATCGGGTCGGTCATTGCGCGGGAATCCCTGCCGTGGTCCGTTCCCGACAATTGTTCCCCATTTCGACCAAATTCTGGCGGGACCAAGGGAATTTGGCGGAATGCGAAAGAATGGTGCCTTTGCCCCGGTGATGGCTTCCGGCAGGCCGGAGCCTGCGCTATCCCGGGGCCATGGCGCCGATCCTGCAGAGCAAGCTGCCGGTCCTGTCCTGGATGGACCCGCGGATGACCCGCCTGCCGGGCATCCTGCCGCTGGATCCGGCAGACTGGCTCGTCGTCGACGAGGCCTTCGCCCACCAGATGGCGCTCCGCGACCAGCTGATCGCCGACCGCGAGGGCGAAGTGCATGCGCTCCTGCCTCAGGCGATCCCCGCGGCCGCGGAGCTGCTCCGGGCCGTCCTCGCCGCGCTGCCTCGGCTCGGCCACCGGCTCGGGCGCGACGCGGTGCTGCGACCCGACGGTGTCGAGGTGCCGCTCGATGCGGGCGCGCCGCTCCTCACCCTCGGCCGGTTGTTGCAGGAGGACTTCTGCCTGATGCAGGAAAGCGGAGAGGGCGAGCATGTGCTGACCGGCGCGATCCTCTGCTTCCCCGCCTCCTGGACGCTCGCAGAGAAGCTCGGCCGCCCGCTCGTGCGCATCCACGCCCCGATTCCGTCCTACGATGCCGATCTTGCACCGCGAGTACAGCGGCTGTTCGACGCGATCCAGCCCGACCGCCCGCTCTGGCGGATGAACGCCCTACCTTACTGGACCACCGACCTCTTCGCCCCACGGCGCGAGGACGACCGGCGCCCGAAGCCGCCGGGACGCGCGCCCTATCTGCGCGCCGAGCGGCAGTGCCTCTTGCGGTTGCCTGAGACGCGGGCAGTGGTGTTCTCGATTCACACCTACATGGTCGCGATGAAGAGCCTGCCGCCCGCCGCGCGCGCCCGTCTGCCGGACGTGGCGGCGGCAGAGACGCAGCCATGAAGCCATGGATCCGGCGGACGGAACTTGCGCGGGTTCGCGGACCCGCCGGACCGGTTCTGCGAGGGGCGGCACGCTTCGTCGCCGGCGTCCCGGAGCGCACGCGTCCTTTGCGGCGCGCCCCTCGCCAAGGCGTCGCCCCGCAGCCCATCTCCGCCGCGTCATGACCCCCGCCGCCCGCCTCGCCGCTGCCATCGCGCTCCTCGACCGCGTGCTCGCCGGCGAGCCGGCCGAGAAGGCGCTCACCTCCTGGGCCCGGTCGAGCCGCTTCGCCGGGTCGAAGGATCGCGCGGCGGTGCGCGACCACGTCTTCGATGCGCTGCGCTGCCTGCGCTCGCATGCCGCCCTCGGCGGCGCAATGACCGGTCGCGGGCTGATCCTCGGCGGGCTCCGCGAGCGCGGCGCGGACGCGGGCGCCTGCTTCACCGGCGACGGCTACGCCCCGCCGCCGCTCTCTCCCACCGAGCAAACAGCGGGCCGCGCGCCCGATGGCAACGAGGCGCTCGACTGCCCCGACTGGCTCGCGCCCGCGCTCGAGGCCAGCCTCGGTGCCGATTTCGCCCCAGTGATGCGGGCACTGCGCGAACGGGCACCGTTGCACCTGCGCGTCAACCTCCGCAAGGCGACCTGCGCCGAGGCCGTCCGCCGCCTTGCCGTCGAGGGGGTGCAGACCCGCCCGCACCCGCTTTCGCGGACCGCGCTCGAGGTCACCGAAGGCGCGCGCCGGCTGCATGCGACCGGGGCCTATGGCGAGGGCTGGGTCGAGCCGCAAGACGCCGCCTCGCAGGCGGTGGCCGACACGCTGCCGCTGGCACCGGGCGCCCGGGTGCTCGACTACTGCGCCGGCGGCGGTGGCAAGACGCTGGCGATGGCG
>JBFKAV010000222.1:0-3918 GCA_041621405.1 Paracoccaceae bacterium | reverse complement strand
CTGATATCGAATTCGGCGGCGAGGTCGGTCACGCGGGTCGCCCCCTGCTGGGCGAGCAGCGTCAGGATGGCCCGGCGCGTCGGGTCGGCGCACGCCTTGAGGATCTCGGTCAGGCGGGTTTCGCTCGCTCGTTCAACCATGTGGGTGAATTAGCGCAGATAGAGTTGTCAGTCAACCAAATAGTTGAACGACTCGGCTGGGCGGCGGGTACAACGGTGTTCTCAGACCCGGGCGGGCGTGATCTATTGGGCGCTGCGACCCAGGGAGGCCAAGCATGGCAATGGTCTGCATGACCGTGAACGGAAACCCCGCCTCCGGCGAGGTGGAAGGGCGGACGCTGCTGGTCGAGTTCCTGCGCGAGGGACTCGGCCTGACCGGCACCCATGTGGGCTGCGACACGTCGCAATGCGGCGCCTGCGTGGTGCATCTCGACGGCGCGGCCGTGAAGGCCTGCACGGTCTTCGCGCTCGACTGCGAGGGTGCCGAGGTCCGGACCATCGAGGGGATGGCGAACCCGGACGGCACGCTCGGGCCGATCCAGCAGGCGTTCCAGGACCATCACGGGCTGCAATGCGGCTTCTGCACGCCGGGGATGGTGATGAGCGCCGCCGCGCTTCTGGCCGAGACCCCGAAGCCCAGCGAGGCCGAGGTGCGCACCTACCTGGAAGGCAATATCTGCCGCTGCACCGGCTACCACAACATCGTCAAGGCGATCCTCGCGGCCTCCGGCCAGGACGTGGCCGCCGCGGCCGCCGAATGAAGGGCGGCGGGCGTCGGGCGCGGCGGGGCTGAGGAGGGCCGAAGCCTGTATGCATTCGATTTGGAACGGCCGAAGACCCTGGCCGAGGCCCTGGAAGCGCTCTCCCGAGACGGGGCGCAGGCACTGGGCGGCGGGCAGACGCTGATCCCGACCCTGAAGCAGCGGCTTGCCGCGCCCTCGGTGCTGGTGAGCCTTTCGGGGATCGACGAGATCAAGGGCGCGACGGTGGCGGACGGCACGCTCGCCGTCGGCGGCGGCACCACCCATGCCGCGGTGGCGCGGGAGGCGGCGAAGGCATATCCGGCGCTGGCTTGGCTCGCCGGCCATATCGGCGACCCGGCGGTCAGGAATCGCGGCACGATCGGCGGCTCCCTGGCGAACAACGACCCCTCGGCCTGCTATCCCGCGGCGGTGCTCGCCTCGGGCGCGACGGTGGTGACCAACGCGCGGGAGATCGCGGCCGACGCGTTCTTCGATGGCATGTTCACGACCGCGCTTGAGGAGGCCGAGATCATCACCGCGGTGCGGTTCCAGGTTCCCGAAAGGGCGGCCTACGCGAAGTTCCCGCAGCCCGCCTCGCGCTTCGCGCTGACCGGCGTGTTCGTCGCGAAATACGCCGACGAAGTGCGGGTCGCGGTGACAGGGGCATCGGAGGACGGCGTGTTCCGCTGGGCGGAGGCCGAGGCGGCGCTGACGGCGCGCTTCGCTCCGGGCTCGGTGGACGGCTTATCGGTGGCCGCAAGGGGCATGATCGGGGACCTGCATGGGACGCCGGAATACCGCGCCCACCTGGTGAAGGTGATGACCCGGCGCGCCGTCGAGGCCGCCGACTGATCCCTGCCCGGAACCGATACCGAAATGCACCCGGGGAGCTTGCTTGGAGGTGCTGGAAAGGCCCGGCTGGCGCCCCTCGCGCCTCACCTCGGCGCGATCATCATCACCATCTGGCGGCCTTCGAGCTTCGGCATGTTCTCGACCTTGGCCACTTCCTTCACGTCCTCGGCGACGCGGTTCAGGAGTTCGAGCCCGAGCTCCTGGTGCGCCATCTCGCGGCCGCGGAAGCGCAGCGTGATCTTTACCTTGTCGCCGTTCTCGAGGAATTTCAGCACGTTGCGCATCTTCACGTCGTAATCGTGCGTGTCGGTGCCGGGGCGGAACTTGATCTCCTTGATCTCGATGATCTTCTGCTTCTTGCGCGCCTCGGCCTCGCGCTTCTGCTGCTCGTACTTGTACTTTCCGAAGTCCATGATCTTGCAGACCGGCGGCGCGGCGTTGGGCGAGATCTCGACGAGATCGAGCCCCGCCTGTTCTGCAAGTTCCATTGCCCGCTGGGGTGTTACGACGCCGAGGTTTTCGCCTTCGGCGCCGATCAGCCGGATTTCGGTGGCCCTGATGCGTCCATTGACTCGGGGGCCGGTCTCGCGCACCGGCGGGGCGTTGTGGGGTCTGCGGGCTATGGCTTCGGTCCTTTTGTCGTGGGCGTGGATTGAGGCGCGAAAATAGCCTTGCGCCCGGGGGCTTTCAACCGGGTTTTGGCCCGGCGGAAATCCGCGGATGGTGGCGCGCGGCACGCACGATGCTTTTCTTCCGGCGGGAACTCTGCCAATGGGACGGCCGCGGGGGCGGGGACCCGCGCTCACTGGGGAAATCTTCCATGAATCGCACTTTCCTGATCGCCGTCGTGCTCGCCGTGCTGGCCGGCGGTGGCTACTGGTACTACGCCGATCAGCAGGCCAAGCGCGCGGCCGAGGCCGCAGCCGAGGCCGAAAGGGCCGCCGAGGAGGCCGCGGCAGAGGAGGCCAGGAAGGCCGCCGAGGAGGCCGCCGCCGCCGAGCGGGCCGCCGAAGAGGCCGCCGCGGAAGCCGAACGCGCGGCCGAAGAGGCTGCCGAGGAGGCCGCGCCTGCTGCCGAGGAAGCGGCACCTGCTGCCGAGGAGGCCGCGCCTGCTGCCGAGGAAGCGGAACCTGCCGCAGAGGAAGCCGCGCCTGCCGCTGAGGAAGCGGAACCTGCCGCAGAGGAAGCCGCGCCTGCCGCTGAGGAAGCTGCACCGGCCGCCGAAGAGGCCGCAGCACCCTCCGGCGATCCGGCCTCGCTGTTCACGCCTGAGGGCTTCGACTACGACCGGGTCGTGGCGATGATTGACAACTCGACGTTGTCGGACCTGCAGAAGACCGGGTTGAAGGCCGCCGTCGATGGAGCGCGCGACAATCCGGAGCTGCTTGCCAACGCGCTCGAGCAGGTGAAATCGGCGCTCGGCCTCTGAGCCGGGTCCGCGGCGCGGCCCTCGGGGGCCGCGTCTGCCCCCATCGGGGGGCAGTCAGATGCCGTCGCCGACGAAGGCCTTCTCGACGACATATTCCCTGGGGTCGGAGTTCGCCCCCTCGCCAAGACCGTAGCCTTCGAGCACTTCCTTCACGTCCATGTTGAAGGCGAGCGAGCCGCAGACCATGGCGCGGTCGGTTGCCGGGTCCATCGGCGCGAGGCCCAGATCCTCGAACACCTTGCCGGAAGTTAGGTTGTCGGTGATCCGGCCCATGCGCGGGCTCTCCTCGCGCGTGGTGGTCGGGTAGTAGAGAAGCTTGCCCGCCACGAATTCACCGATCAGCGGATCGTCCTTGAGGCTTTTCACCAGCTCTCGGCCATATTCGAGCTCGGCCATCGTGCGGCAGGTGTGCATCATGATGACCTGGTCATACTTCTCGTAGGTCTCGGGGTCGCGCATCAGCGAGGCGAAGGGCGCGATGCCGGTGCCGGTGGCGAGGAACCAGAGCCGCTTGCCGGGGAGGAGCGCGTCGAGCACGAGCGTGCCCACCGGCTTCGGCCGCAGGATGATTTCGTCGCCCGGCTGGATGTGCTGGAGCTTGGAGGTGAGCGGGCCGTCGGGCACCTTGATCGAGTAGAATTCGAGCTCGTCGGCCCAGTTCGGTGAGGCGATGGAATAGGCGCGCAGGAGCGGCCGGCCTCGCTCGTCGAGAAGCCCGATCATCACGAATTCGCCGGAGCGGAATCGCAGGGATTGCGGCCGCGTGACGCGGAACGAGAACAGCCGGTCGGTCCAGTGCTGCACCTGGGTGACGGTCTGGGCGTCGGGCAGCGTTTTCGGCTGCGGGATGGCGGCGGCTTCGGTCAAGGTCACTCGTTCGTTCATGCGATCCAGG
>JBFKAV010000221.1:0-3962 GCA_041621405.1 Paracoccaceae bacterium | reverse complement strand
TCATCACCTTCAGGACCTCGTCGGCCTCCTTCGGCGTGCGGCAGAAGGGGATCATCACGATCACGTTGTCAAAGCCCATCACCTCGCGGAGCTTGCGGATCGCCCGGGCCTCCAGCGCGAAGCCGTCGCGGTAGGCGGGCGAGTAGTAGCGCGAGGCACCGCGGAAGCCGAGCATCGGGTTCTCCTCGTGCGGCTCGAACTGGCGGCCGCCGAGCAGGTCGGCGTATTCGTTGGTCTTGAAGTCCGACATCCGCACGATGACCGGCCGGGGATGGCAGAAGGCGGCGATGCGGCTCAGCCCCATGGCGAGGTGGTCGACGAAGTAGTCGGCCTTGTCGGCATAGCCCCGGGTGAGCTTCTCGATCTCGGCCTTCGCGGCCTCGTCGGTCAGCTCGTCGAAGCGGGTGAGCGCCAGGGGGTGCGCCTTGATCACGTTGGAGACCACGAACTCCATCCGTGCCAGCCCCACGCCGTCGGCCGGCAGCCGCCACCAGCGCGCGGCGGCGGCGGGGTTTGCGAGGTTCAGCATCACCTTTGTCTTCGTCTTCGGGATGTCGGCGACCGAGAGCTCCTCGACGGCGAAGTCCGCGATCCCTTCGCGTACCACGCCCTCGTCGCCGCCGGTGCAGTCGACGGTGATCTCCTGCTCGTCGTGCAGGAGATGCGTGGCGTTGCCGGTGCCGACGATGGCCGGCAGCCCGAGCTCGCGGCTGACGATGGCGGCGTGGCTGGTGCGGCCGCCGTGGTCGGTGACGATGGCGGCGGCCTGCTTCATGATCGGCACCCAGTCGGGGTCCGTGGTGCCGGTGACCAGGATCGATCCCGGCACGAAGCGCGCGATGTCGGCCACGCTCTCGATCAGGCAGATCCTTCCGGTGGCCACCGCCGAGCCGACCGATAGGCCGGTGACGAGCGCTCTGCCGGCCGTCTTCACCCTGTAGCTGCGGAACGCGCCGGCCTTGATCCGGCTCTGCACCGTCTCGGGCCGGGCCTGGACGATGTAGAGAAGCCCGGTCTCGCCGTCCTTGGCCCATTCCATGTCCATCGGCTGGCGGTAGTGCTTCTCGATGGTGGCGGCCTGGGTGGCGAGGTCGAGGATCTCGGGGTCGGTGAGCACGAAGGCGGCGCGCTCGGCCTTCGAGGTGGGTACGTTCCTCGTCGGCCCGCTCTGGCCGGAGGCATAGATCATCTTCTTCTCTTTCGCGCCGAGCTTCTTCTCGAGGATCGGCACGAGACCCTTCTTGCCGAGGAAGGGCTTGTAGACCTGGTACTCGTCTGGCGTCACCGTGCCCTGCACCACGTTCTCGCCCAGGCCCCAGGCGGCGTTGATCAGCACCACCTTGTCGAAGCCCGACTCGGTGTCGATCGAGAACATCACGCCGGAGCCCGAGATGTCGGAGCGCACCATCTGCTGCACACCGACGCTGAGCGCGACCTGGTCGTGGGCGAAGCCCTTGACCTCGCGGTAGGTGATCGCCCGGTCGGTGAAGAGCGAGGCGTAGCAGCGCCGGCAGGCGGCGAGCAGCGCGGTCTCGCCGCGGACGTTGAGGTAGGTCTCCTGCTGGCCGGCGAAGCTGGCGTCGGGAAGGTCCTCGGCGGTGGCCGAGGAGCGCACGGCGACGGCAAGGTCCTTGATCCCGGTGCGCGTGGAAAGCTCGGCATAGGCCTTGAGGATGGCGGCGCGGATCTCCTCGGGCCAATGGCCCTCGGCGACGGCCTTCCTCACCCGGGCGCCGGCCTCCTGCAGCGTCAGGCGCTCGGCGCGGAGCGCCGCCATGGTCTCGGCGATCACCTCGTCGAGGCCGTTCGCCTCGAGATAGGCGCGGTAGGCGCCGGCGGTGGTGGCGAAGCCGGGGGGCACCCGGATCCCGGCCTTGGAGAGCCGCGCCACCATCTCGCCCAGCGAGGAGTTCTTGCCGCCGACGAGCGCGACGTCGCCCCGCGCGAGCTTCTCGAACCAGATTACCTGCCGCTTGTCCCCGGCCATTTCGCGCTCCCTTGCTGCCCGTCGGGCGCACCTTGCGAGCTTCCGCCCCACCGGGCGTTGACCTGCATCAAGGCCGCCGCCGCCTCGCGCGGCGAAGCTTCCGGCGGACCCCGAGGGCAGCCAGGAAAGGACCGGAGCCGATGCAGGACGCGAAGCTCAAGACGCTCGGCGATGAGATCGAGGCGGCGGCCTCAGTGACCGGCGATCTGACCAGCCGGGCGCGCGCCGCGCTGGAGGCGGCGGGGCATTCGGCGGCGGAGGGGTTCGAGACGGTCGACGCCGTGCTCGCCATCGTCGACCGGGCGCTGCCGGGCTGGGCGGTCACGATGGAAGGCTGGGCCAGCGCCGATCACGGGCACTGGACCTGCTCGCTCCGCCGCTCGCGCGAGCGCGACAACGACGAGGTGATCGGGGTCGGCAGGAGCCAGCACCTGGTGCCGGCGCTGCTGGCGGCGCTGATCAGGGTGCTGTCCTTCGGCCCGCGCCTCTGAGCGCGGCGCCCGCCCCTCAGGCTCGTCCGCCGAGCGGCCGGGCGGCGAGCTCGGCGGCGGTGTCGTCGTCAAGGGGCGTGGCGAAGGTGTTGAGGAGGAAACCGAGGGTCGAGTAGAAGCCGACGGTGGCCAGAAGGTCGAGGACGCCCTCCTTGCCGACAGCGGCGGTGAGCTTGGCCAGCGTCGCAGACCGCAGCCGGGCGTGATCGAAAAGCTCGTCCACCGCGCCGGCGATCAGCGCATCCTCGGGTGCCATCCCCCCGAGCCGCCCCTTGATAGAGCGGATCCGGCCGTCGCCGAGGCCGACCTTGCGCGCGCGCTGGACGTGTTGCGCCCATTCGTAGCTCGATCTGAGCCGGTGGCCGATCCTCAGGATCGCGATCTCCAGCCGTTCGGGGCCGAGTGCGCTCTGCCGGACCAGGTGCTCGCGCAAGGGCGCCCAGGCGCCGAGCAGCGCGGGATGGTGCGCCATGGTGCGGTAGACGTTGAGGCTGCCGGCGAAGCCCTCGCGCAGCGCGGCGATCGCCTCCGGCCAGTCGGCATCGGAGATCGGCGCGAGGCCGGGGCCGGTGGTCATTGCGGGTCTTCCTGCTGCAGCATCTGCGCCTCGCCGCCGGCCAGGCGCGTCCCCGGCAAGGGCCTCGACCGGGTCCGCGCCGCCGGCCCCGTGACCGGCAGGTCGAAAGGCTCGAAGCTCTCGGCCCGCGAGCGGTGCCAGCGCATCAGGTAGCCGAACTGGTCCTCCTCCTCGCGCAGGAGGAAGCCTTCGGGCAGGTAGGGATAGACCTCCTCGCCGGTCACCATGTCGCGGTCGGTCTCGCGCATGATCAGGTGGTGCGGCAGGAACTGCGAGGGATGCGAGAGCCCCGCGGCCCCGGTCATCTCGGCCAGCGCCTTCAGCGTGTTCTGGTGGAAGCGGAAGACCCGCTGGGACTTGCTCGGCACGTGCAGCGCGCGCGCCCTGAGCGGGTCCTGCGTGGCCACTCCCACCGGGCAGTGATTGGTGTGGCAGGCCTGGGCCTGGATGCAGCCCACGGCGAACATGAAGCCGCGCGCCGAGTTCGCCCAATCGGCCCCGAGCGCCAGGGCGCGGGCGATGTCGAAGGCGGTGACGAGCTTTCCGGAGGCGCCGATCTTCAGCTTGTCCCGCAGCCCCGCGCCGCGCAGCGTGTTGTGCGCGAAGGTGAGACCCTCGACCAACGGCATTCCCATGTGGTTCGCGAACTCCAGCGGCGCCGCGCCGGTGCCGCCCTCCTTGCCGTCGACGACGATGAAGTCGGGGACGGTGCCGGTCTTCAGCATGGCGCGGACGATGCACATGAACTCGCGCCGGTGGCCGATGCAGAGCTTGAACCCCACCGGCTTGGCCCCCGACAGCTCGCGCAGACGGCCGATGAACTCGACGAGCTCGATCGGGGTGGAGAACTCCGGATGCGCCGCTGGCGAGATGCAGTCCACCCCCATCGGCACGCCGCGCGCCGCGG
>JBFKAV010000220.1:0-4056 GCA_041621405.1 Paracoccaceae bacterium | reverse complement strand
CCGAACCGCTGCTCGACCACTACCGGGCCGAGGTCAGCATGGGCCTGCAACAACGTGTCGGCATAGCCCGCGCGATCATCTCGGAGCCGGAGATCGTCGTCCTGGACGAGCCGACCTCGGCCCTCGACCCGACCGCCCGCGCAGAGATCATCGACCTGCTCACCCAGGTGCAGAACGCCCTCGGGACGGCCTATCTCTTCATTTCCCACGATCTTTCGTCGGTGCGCCACATCAGCCATCGGGTGGCCGTCCTCTATCTCGGCATGATCGTCGAGCAGGGCCCCGCCGCCAAGCTCTTCGCCCAGCCGAGCCATCCCTATTCGGTCGGGCTGTTGTCCTCGGTGCTGCTGCCGAACCCGAAGCTTCGGCGCGAGACCAAGATCAGGCTCGAGGGAGAGATCCCGAGTCCGATCAATCTGCCGTCGGGCTGCTTTCTGGCGGGTCGTTGTCCGCTGGTCCAGGACCGTTGCCGGGAGCAGAGGCCGGGTGTCGATCGCATCGAGCCGGGGCACGAGGTCCGCTGCTACCGACATGAGGAGGTCGCCCGGCAGGAGCAGACGGTCGACTATTTCGCGCGTTTTCAGGAGGAGGCCGAGCGCATTCTCGGCGCCGGAGTCGACCAAAACGTCGCCACGATGAATTAACGAACGACGGGAGAACATCATGGGCAAACTGGATGGAAAGGTGACCCTGATCACCGGCGCCGGCAGCGGGATCGGCCATGCGATCGCGCATCTCTATTCGCAGGAGGGCGCGGCCGTCGGGATCGTCGATCTGGACGCAGGCCGGGCCGAGACGGTCGCCGGAGAGCTCAAGCAGACCTATGGCGCCAAGGCCACCGCGGCGACGGCCGACGTCAGCGACGAGCCGGCGATCAAGGCCGCCATCGCCAGCATCGTCGAGGCGCTGGGCGAGATCGACGTCCTCGTCAATAACGCCGGCATGGACACCACCCACACCGTGGTCGGCATGTCGACCGAGATGTGGGACCGCATGGTCGACGTGCACCTGAAAGGCACCTTCCTTTGCACCCGGGAGGTCCTGCCGGCGATGCAGCGCAAGGGCTGGGGGCGGATCATCAATCTCTCGTCCCAGCTCGCCCACAAGGGCGCGGCGACCATGGCCCACTACTGCGCGGCGAAGGCCGGGATCATGGGGTTCACCCGGTCGCTCGCATACGAGGTGGCCCGCGACGGAATCACCGTCAACTGCATCAACCCCGGGCCGATCGATACGCCCCTGCTCCGCAGCATCCCGCAGGACTGGCTCGACGCGAAGCAGAAGGAGCTTCCCATCGGCCGCTTCGGCCGGGTCGAGGAAGTCGCCCCCGCCGCCCTGCTGCTGGCCTCGGAGGAGGGCTCCTACTTCGTCGGTGCCAGTCTCAACATGAACGGCGGCGACTATATGATTTGATACCGACGAACCAATGTTGGCGTTGCATCACAGTCTTCATGCTTCGTCCCTCGACGAGCTCATGCTTCGACAAGCTTCTGTAATCGGGTGCAAGTGTAAAGTGGGTCCATTGGGGGCTCCGCGCTTCTGTCCGCGGTCGGCGCGAGGCCGCCGCCTGATGGCGTCGGGAGTGGACATGACCATCTCAGGAACGCGATGCGCAGGACTGCGCTCGCTGGCCTGTCGTCGTCGATTGTCCACGCCGTTGCGTCCCCATGGACGCCCTTCGCCCTGGCCCGTTCGGAACCGGGTGAAGCCTGTCGTGTCTGTGTCGTTGTTTGGCTCATGCGGTCTTCGGCTGGTGGTCGCTCCAGCGGAATTCGGTGCCGTCGCACCACATGCGATGGAGGATGATCGCCAGCTTGCGGGCGACCGCGATCCGGGCGCGGTTCATGCCCCGGCGGGCGGCCAGCTTGACGCCCCAGCGCTTCAGCGCACACCAGCGCTGGCTGCGGGTCAGGAGCGCGTTGGCCGCCTCGAACAAGAGGCTGCGCAGCAGCTTGTCGCCGGCCTTGGTGATGCCCCCGCAGCGCTCGCTCTCCCCCGACTGGTCGATCTTCGGGGTCAGCCCGAGGGCGGGCGGCACCGAGGCAGACCGCCGGAAGCGCTCCGGCTGGTCGATCCCGGCGCGGAACGCCAGCGCCGTCTGCACGCCCACCCCCGGCACCGTCATCAAGCGCCGACAAATCTCGTCGCCGCGGGCCAGGCGGCGCAGCTGCCGGTCATAGGCGCGCACCTGCGCCAGCAAAGCCGCGCGCATCTCCAGCAACGGCACGAGCAGCGCCCACAGATCGCCGTGCTCCACCAGGCGCAGCTTGACCCGGCCGGCGAAGCCACCCGAGCCCACCTTGCCCAGCTTGATGCCGAACACCTTGAGGTCGCCGCGGATCTTGCCCTGCAGCTGGCGCGCCTGACGCAGCAAGGCCTGCCGGGCAGTCAGCGCCAGGCGCAGCTTGTGCGCCCCCACCGACTTGACATGAACCGCCCGGTACAGACCGGCGCGCACCGCCAGCGCGATCACCTTGGCATCGCGCCGGTCGGTCTTCACCGGCGAGGCCTTGGCGTAGGCCTTCATGCGCCGCGTCTCGAGGCAGACCGCCGGCAGCCCGCAGCCCACCAGTCCCGCGTGCAGCCACGGCGACAAACCGCCGGCCTCCTGCGCAACCTTGACCAACGCCCCAGACCACTGCGACAGATAGGCGGCGATCGCCTCGGGCTCGCTCGCAACCTTGGCCTCGGCGACGACCGCTCCCTCGGCGTCGATCACGCACACCGCCGTCTCTTCCAACGATACGTCCAGTCCGGCATAATACTTCATGGCTGCTCCTCCTTCGGCGCTTGTGGCGAGACCATCTCGACCACGTGTCAGCACCCGAAGTTTCAGGGGCAGCCGCCTCTTACGGCAAGCCCACTCGATGGCCCGATTAGACCATCTCAGCATGAGGAAATCGCGCCTCGCCTCGTCCTGAGCTTCCTCATCCCGAGCTTGCCGAGGGACGAAGGACGGAAGACGGCGCGCCCGGTCAGGCCTCCGAGCGGGGCTGCACGATCACCGAGAGCAGGCGAATCGGCAGCTTCAAGAGCTCCTCCGGGCCGTGCGGCGCGTCGGAATCGAAGAACAGGGAATCGCCCTCGGCCAGGTGATAGGTCTCGTTGCCATGGCGGTAGATCACCTCGCCCTCGAGGATGAAGATGAACTCCGTGCCCGGGTGCTGGAACAGGGGGAAGACCTCCGACTTCTCGGTCAGGGTGACGAGATAGGGCTCGACCGAGACGGCGCCGCCGATGTTGTGGCCCAACAGGCGGTACTGGTGGCCGGCACGGCTGCCGCGGCGCTCGATCAAGAGGCCCTGGTCGGCCTTGACGTAGGTGGCGTCGCGCTGCTCGTCGTACTTGCGGAACAGCGAGGTCACCGGCACGTTCAGCGCCTGCGACAGGGCGCGCAGGGTCGCCAGCGACGGCGAGGTCATGCCGTTCTCGATCTTGGAGAGCATGCCCGGCGACATGCCGGCGCGCTTCGCCGCCTCGACCACGGTCATGTCGAGCTGCCGGCGGAAGGCCCGCACCTGGCGGCCGATCGCCACCTCGAGCCGGTTGTCGCGGGCGTTGCCGGCGGCGGCGGAGGCCGCCGCCTCGGCGAGATCCGTCTCAGCCTTCTTCGCCATCCGATCCGCGCTCCCGTTCGCGAGGCAGCCGCTAGCAGACTGCATCGCGCGGCAAATGACAACTGCGGGCTTGCGGCGGGGCGACGCCGCAATCGGGGGCCATTGATTTCATTAGATAAAATGGCTTCGTTTCGCAAAAACTCGCTAATCTGCTGCCCGAAATAGGTATATGTTCCTAACACCCCCACGATGAATACAAGTTCGCTGCCCCGGCGAAGCGCTCGGGTTCTATTGGCACTAATCCAAAATGTTCGTGTTTTGTTCTATTCTGTGCAATAATGATGTTGATGGGAATAGCAACGGGAGGACCTTGCCAAATGTCCGACACCTCGCCGCGGCAGATCGCCGCCAACCGCCTCAACGCCGCCCAAAGCACCGGACCGCGGAGCGCCCGGGGCAAGGCATTGGCCTGCCTCAACGCCCGCAAGCACGGACTGCT
>JBFKAV010000219.1:0-4271 GCA_041621405.1 Paracoccaceae bacterium | reverse complement strand
GGCGCCGACACCTTCGTGTTCAACGCCTTCAATTCGGGCGAGGTGGACCTGATCGTGAACTTCGAGGACGGCGTCGATCGCTTCCGGATGATCGGGGTCGATGGCAACAGCCTGCAGGACAGGCTGGACGCGCTCAACATCACCGACACCGCCACCGGCGTCAGCATGACCTACAACGGCCACGTGATCTACGTGGAGGGCGTCAGCGCGGCCGACCTGACGCTGCACGACTTCACCTTCGTCTGAGGCGCCCGGCCCACGGCGCCGCGCCGGGGGCAGATTGGGGGAGAGACGCGGCGCCAGGTCCGCGCCGAGGCGAAGTTGCACGTCGCGCCCGAGCGGCTGCGCTGCGAGGCGAGCGTCGCCTGCGAGACGGCATCCCGACCAGCCTTTGCCGCGCCCGGTGGAAGCAGTTCCCCGAGGCGGGGGGAGGAGGCTCCGGCGGGGGGTCACCTCCGCGCAGGCGATAAAGTCCGAGGTGAAGAACCTGCAGGAGAGCGGCCGCCACCTGGCCCCGGAAATCCGTCTTCTCGAACGAGGCCGGACTCAGGGGCAAGGCCTTGTGCGCCTTTGCCACGAGGACGATGGCAAGCGGCACGGAGATATTTGGGTGCCCCTCGAGTTTGCCGGGCTGCTCGTCCAACGCTCTTGCGTGCACGTCGTCCCGGGGCGGTTCTCGGCGGGCCGCCCGCAGCCCCGCCACCGGAGCCGGCTCGCGGGAGTTGATCCCTTCTGCCAAAGGCACTAACGGTGCCATCCGGAATAGATCCAGATGAGCCCCATGCACAGTCCCGACGCTCCCGACCGACCCGCGCCCCGCGTCCCGACGCGCGAGTGTGCGGGGCAATCGTGATCCAGAAGCGCGCCGTTCTGGCCGATCCTCCTGTAATGGGCTCCGCCCGTGGCGGACCGCTCGTGGTGGTCGTTATGGCCGTCTACCGCCCGAACCCGGCCCATCTGCGCGCCCAACTGGCCAGTATTGCCGCGCAGAACCACGCCAATTTGCGTCTCGTCGCCGTTATCGCCGATACCGCATCGAGCCCGGTCTTGTGCGCAACGGCTCGGGATGTGGGGCTCGACGACGCGGTGGCCGTCGAGCCCGAGGTCCCGCTCGATGCAGTACGCGCCTTCGAATACGGTATCGCCGAGGCGTTGCGCATGATCGAGGCGATGGGCCCAGCCGGCGAGGACGCACTGATCGCCCTCTCCGACCAGGACGACGTCTGGCATCCCGACCGGCTGGCCCGTGGCGTAGAACGGCTCGCTGGCAGCTCGCAGCAGCTTGTCCACAGCGACGCGCGGCTCGTGGCCGACGACGGCGAGACCTTGCTCAACGCCACCGTCTTTGGCTACGAGCGCCGTCACAGGGCCCCGGGACTGCGGGAATTGCTCTACCGCAATACCGTGACGGGCATGACGCTCTTGATGCGCGTGCGTCTGGCGCGGCTGGCGCTGCCGTTCCCCCAGCAGTCCGGACTGCATTTCTACCACGACCTCTGGTTAGCGCTTCTGGCTGAGGCTACGGGTGGGGTCGGCCTGATAGAAGCCCCGCTGGTCGACTACCGTCAGCACAGCGGCAACCTGATCGGCGCGGTGGACCGCCGAATGGGCCGAAGCGCCCGCCGCCTGCCGGACAGGGCTTGGCTCAGGCGAGAGGCCACGAGCTATGCCCTGGCGCGATACCTGGCGCAGTCTGCGCAGAATCGGCTCGTCGAAGCGGTGGCCGACGGGCGGTTGCGCCACGGCGAGGTACGCAACGCGCCCCTGCGGCCGTTCCTGCGCCGTCTGCGCGGCGCCGAGGCGCACATGGTCGATGCCGCACGGCTTCTGCTGACGGGGCATGCCGGTCTGGCCCGCATTGCCGCCGGGTTTGCGGTGGTAAGCTTCGGGCGATCGGTTTGGTCCCTCCGCGAGGCGTTGGGTGCAGGGCTGAACTCGGCGATCGATGGGTTCGACACACGCCTCTATTCGCTGGCCCCCGGCGTCCGGCCGCGCCCGCCCATGATCGAGAGCGCCGAGCCCGAGGCCGGGCGCCGACGCGCGGACTGGGAGGGGCTGGTCGATACCCGCAAGCAGCCGTCCTGGATGCCCGCTTTCACTGCGTCTCGACCCGCGCTGGTCGTGCTGGTCCCGACGCTCAACCCGACCGAGATCTTCGCCGGCATCGCCACGGCGCTCGACATCGGCCTGGGTCTGGCCGAGCGCGGCCTGCCAGTGCGCTTCCTGGCGACCGATCTCCCGATCTCTTCGCACGCCGCCTCGCGCGAATTCGTGCTCCGCCGGCTGGGTGGCGCGTCGGCCGCCCAGACCTTGATCGATCGCATCAGCCTGCAATGCGGCGTCAGCGCCCCGAGCCTGCCCGCCCATCCGGGCGACGTCTTCGTCGCCACCGCGTGGTGGAGCGCCCATGTCGCCGAGACGCTCATACGCGAGTACGGCTACGAGAATGGCCGCTTCATCTACCTCATCCAGGACTATGAGCCCAACTTCTATCCGTGGGGGCCGGAATTCGCAGACGCTCTGGCCAGCTATGGCTTCGATTTCGAGCCGCTCTTCAACACGACGCTCCTGCGCGACCATTTCGCGGCACAGGGCTTCGGCTTTGCCGGGCCCTCCGCGCTGGCCTTCCACCCCGCCATAGACGTGGCGCGCTACGCCATGCGGAACCGGCCGGACCGCGCGCAGGGAACGCCGCGACGGCTCGCGCTCTACGGCCGACCAGAAGTGCCGCGCAACATGTACGCCACAGCGATCGAGGCCCTCGCCCGCTTCCTCGAGGCCGACGCACTCGAGCCCCGCGAGATCGAGCTGGTTTCGATCGGGCTGGCGCATGCTCCCGTCGCCCTGCCCGGCGGTCATCTGCTAAAGAGCCTCGGCAAGCTTCCCTGGGAAGACTATCCCGACTTCCTTCTGGAAACCGATGTCGGGATTTCGCTGATGTATTCGCCCCACCCCAGCCATCCGCCGATCGAGATGGCCGCTTCGGGCGTCCGAGTAGTCACGAACTCCTTCGGGCCAAAGGATCTTTCCGCCCTCAGCCCGGCTATCTGCAGCGTCGAGGCGACGGCTCCGGCACTGGCCGGTGCGCTGTCGCGCGCGTGGAGGGCGCCCTCGGTGCCGCCCGAGGCCCGCGCCATGGACCTGACCTTGCTGGGCATGCCGCAGTCCGAGTTGCTCGATGCGCTGGCGCGCCGCCTGGCCGCCCCTCTTGGCGCCGAGGGACCTGCCCCATGACCCGCCCCGCCCGTCGCCGGATCGTCCTGCACATCGGTTCGCCCAAATGCGGCTCGACCTACCTTCAGCGGGTGATGTTGCGCAACGCCGCTGCACTGGGGGCGGCCGGCATCCGGTATCCGCACGATGGCTCGTCCCATCCCGGCAACGCAGCAAGCCTCGGCACGATCGACCGCGCGACGCTCGACAAGCATTTCTCGGATGGCATCCACACGGTGGTCTTCAGCCACGAAGACCTGTTTTCCAACGCGCGGCGCGGCACTGCCCTGGCCGGACTTGCCGCCGAGGTCGGAGCCGTGGTGCAGATCGTCGTCTTCCTGCGACCATTCAGCGACCTTGTCTTCGGCGATTATTCGCAGTTCATGAAACAGTACTTCGACCGCTATCTCGCCAGCCGAATGCCCTATGACGGGCGCGACTTCGAAGCCTTCGTGCTCGAGCGGGTCAGGGTGCTGACGCCAGCCACCTTCCTCACGAGGTGGAGGGATGTTTTTCCCGCGCCCCCGCTGATCCTTGAGCATCACCGGCGCATCCGGCCGGTGCTCGAAGGGCTTCTAGGCGACGGTCCTGCGCTCGACTGGCGGGTTCCGCCGAGCGATACTAACCCGTCGTTGCGCATGGAAGATTGTGACCGGCTGGCCGCAAGAATGCGCGATCCTGCGATGACGGACGACGAGATTCGGGATTTATTCAAGGCCGCCTTCAAATGCACAGGCGAGCCCGATGCCGGCCGAAGCGACGCGCGCAGGGCATGGGTCGAGGCGCGGTTTGCCGGCGAGGCCCGCGCGCTGCTCGATCGGTTCGGGTTCGACATTCTGGCGCCCGACGTCCCGCGAACCGGCTGAGGCCTGCGCGCCCAACCTGCGCCCCCGGCGCGGCGCCGTGGGCCGGGCGCCTCAGACGAAGGTGAAGTCGTCCAGCGTCAGGTCGGCCGCGCTGACGCCCTCCACGTAGATCACGTGGCCGTTGTAGGTCATGCTGACGCCGGTGGCGGTGTCGGTGATGTTGAGCGCGTCCAGCCTGTCCTGCAGGCTGTT
>JBFKAV010000218.1:0-4307 GCA_041621405.1 Paracoccaceae bacterium | reverse complement strand
GATGGACCGCGCGCTCGACGAGAACGCCGTGGTCGTGGCCGAGATGACGCCGTTCTTCGACTGATCCCCTGCGCCGCAGGGACGGGCGCACGTGCGGCGCCCACCGGCATTGCGCCGGGCCGGGCGCTTCGCTAAGCCCCCGGGGCGCAACGCCCCGAGGACGCAGCAATGGCCGCCGTCGAAACCGATCCCGTCAAGCTCACCCAGGAGCTGATCCGCTGCCCCTCGGTCACGCCGCACGAAGGCGGCGCGCTCGTCCTGCTCGAGCGGCTCCTCGTCGAGGCCGGCTTCGAATGCCACAGGGTCGACCGCGGCCACGTCGCGAACCTCTTCGCCCGCTGGGGCGCCAAGGGCCACGCCCGGAGCTTCGGCTTCAACGGCCATACCGACGTGGTGCCGGCGGGCGAGACCCGGGCCTGGACCCACGACCCCTTCGGCGGCGAGATCGCCGGGGGCGAGATCTGGGGCCGCGGCGCGGCCGACATGAAGTCGGGCGTCGCCGCCTTCGTCGCCGCGGCGGTGGATTTCGTGCGCACAATCCCGCCCGACGGCGCGGTGATCCTGACGATCACCGGCGACGAGGAGGGCGACGCGGTCGACGGGACCGTGGCGCTGCTCGACTGGATGGCCGAGGCGGGCGAGCGGATGGACGTCTGCCTCGTCGGCGAGCCGACCTGCCCCACCGTGATGGGCGAGATGCTGAAGATCGGCCGCCGCGGCTCGATGAACGCCTATTTCACCGCGACCGGCGTGCAGGGTCATTCGGCCTATCCGCACCGGGCGAAGAACCCGGTCCACGCACTCGCCGGGCTGGTGCACCGGCTGGCCAGCGCCCGCCTCGACGAGGGCACGACGCATTTCGACCCCTCGACGCTAGCGGTCGTCACCTTCGACACCGGCAACCCCGCCTCGAACGTGATCCCGGCCGAGGCGCGCGCCACCGTCAACATCCGCTTCAACGATGCCCACAGCTCGGAGAGCCTCACCGGCTGGCTCAAGGCGGAAGCGGAAAAGGCCGCCGCCGAGACCGGCGCCGGCATCGATCTCGCGGTGAAGGTCTCCGGCGAGAGCTTCCTGACCCCGCCGGGCCCGCTCTCCGAGCTTCTCGCCGGAGCGATCGAGGCGGAAACCGGGATCCGACCCCAGCTCTCCACCTCGGGCGGCACCTCGGACGCGCGCTTCGTCAAGGATCATTGTCCGGTGGTGGAGTTCGGCCTCGTCGGCAGCACCATGCACCAGGTCGACGAGCGGGTGCAGGTGGAGCATGTCCGCCAGCTCAAGGCGATCTACGGCCGGGTGCTCACGGACTACTTCCGCTGAGCCCGGCGGCAGGTCCGAGGGGCAGACAGCCCCGCCCCCGGCCTCGCCGCTTTCGCCCCGTGACGGCGCCGGCGCGGCGTGGTAGGCCGCCGCCCATGGCCCGCATCCCCTCGAAAGACGAGCTCCTCGCCTGGATCGCCGAGAACCCGGGCGCCGCGGCCAAGCGCGACATCGCGCGGGCCTTCGGGATCAAGGGCGCCGACCGGATCGAGCTGAAGCGGCTCCTGAAGCAGATGGCCGACGAGGGCAGCCTCGAGAAGCGGCGGCGGAGCTACCGCGACCCCGACCGGCTGCCGCCGGTGGCAGTGCTCCGGATCGAGGGAGCGACCGCAGACGGCGAGCTCCTGGCGAGACCCCTGGAGTGGCAGGGCGAGGGCGCGGCGCCCCGGGTGCTCTACCTGGCCCGCGCCGGCGACCCGGCGCTGGGCGAGGGCGACCGCATCCTCGGCCGCCTGACCGAGGTCAAGGCCGAGGATCACGACTACGAGGCGCGCCTGATCCGGCGCATCGGGACCAATCCGCGCAAAGTGCTGGGCGTGTTCCGCAAGAGCGCCGAGGGCGGCCGGATCGTGCCGATCGACAAGGGCGCCGAGCGCGAGTGGATGGTGGCTGGTGACGCGACCGGCGGCGCCAGGGACGGCGAGCTGGTCGAGGCGGAGCTCGCCGGACGACAGAGCGCGCTGGGTCTGCCCCGGGCCCGCGTCGTCGAGCGGCTGGGCGATCCGTCGGCGCCGAAGGCGGTCTCGCTCATCGCCATTCACCAGCACGGCATCCCCGACGACTTCCCCGACGCCGCCATCGCCGAGGCCGACGCCATGGCACCGGCGGAGCTCAGGGGCCGCGAGGACCTGCGCGACCTGCCCCTGGTCACCATCGACCCTGCCGACGCGCGCGATCACGACGACGCGGTCTGGGCCCATGCCGACGAGGACGCGAAGAACGAGGGCGGCCACGTCGTCTGGGTCGCCATCGCCGATGTCGCGCACTACGTCCGCCCCGGCTCGGCGCTCGACCGCGAGGCGCGCAAGCGCGGCAACTCGACCTATTTCCCCGACCGGGTGGTGCCGATGTTGCCCGACCGGCTCTCGGGCGATCTCTGCTCGCTCCACGAGGGCGTGGCCCGCGCCTGCATCGCCGTTCGCATGGTGCTCGATGCCAAGGGCCGCAAGCTCTCGCACCGTTTCGTGCGCGGGCTGATGCGCTCGACCGCCACGCTGACCTACTCCGACGTGCAGGAGGCACGCGAGGGCCGCGTCTCCGACCGGCTCGACCCGCTTATGGAGCGGGTGATCGGGCCGCTCTACGCCGCCTACGAGGCCACCAGGACCGCGCGCGCGATGCGCCAGCCGCTCGACCTCGACCTGCCCGAGCGGAAGATCGTGCTCTCGGAGGCGGGCGAGGTGGTCTCGGTCGCCCTCGCCGAGCGCTTCGACGCGCATCGCCTCATCGAGGAGTTCATGATCCTCGCCAACGTCGCGGCCGCCGAGGAGCTGATCCGCCGCAAGCGCCCGCTCCTTTACCGCGTCCACGAGGAGCCCGCGCCCGAGAAGATCGCGGCCCTGCGCGAGGTGGCCGAGGCCTCGGGCTTCACGCTGGCCAAGGGCCAGGTGCTCCGCACCGAGCACCTCAACGAGCTCCTGCGCCAGTCCGACGGCACCGAGTTCGACGAGCTGATCAACCTCACCACGCTCCGCTCGATGACCCAGGCCTACTACAGCCCGGAGAACTTCGGCCATTTCGGCCTGGCGCTGAAGAACTACGCCCACTTCACCTCGCCGATCCGCCGCTATGCCGACCTCGTCGTGCACCGGGCGCTGATCGCCGGCCACGGCTGGGGCGCGGACGGGCTTGCGCTCGACGAGATCGACCGGCTCGAGGAGACCGCCAAGCACATCTCCGAGACGGAGCGCCGCTCGATGGCCGCCGAGCGCGACACCGCCGACCGCTACCTCGCCTCCTACCTCGCCGAGCGGGTCGGCAGCGAGCTGACCGGCCGGGTCTCCGGGATCGCCCGCTTCGGCGTCTTCGTGAAACTGGACGAGACCAGCGCCGACGGGCTCATTCCGATCCGCACCCTCGGCCGCGAGTTCTTCCACTACGACGCCGAGAGCCAGTCCCTGATGGGCTCGGAGACCGGGCTCACGATCGGGCTCGGGCAGAAGGTGACGGTGCGACTCGCCGAGGCGGTGCCGGTCACCGGCGGGCTGATGCTCGAGCTTCTGGAGATCGAGGCGCCGGGCGGCGCTCGCGCGCCGGTGGGCCAGCGCCGCGGCAAAAGCGCGGGCAAGACCGGCCCGCGCAAGCCCACCCGGGCGAAGGCGAAGGCGGCCAAGGTCAAGCGCAAGGTCGCCCGCCGCCGGCGCTGACGCGAAATGCCGCCGGCCCGCGGTGCTCCCGCTTTGCGACAGGCGAAAGTCGCGGTATTCTCGCTGCCAACCAAGAAACGGCAAAACGAGCGGTATCCACGATGCGGAAAATCTGGCCTTCGGGTCTTGCGGCCCTGATCCTCGCCTTCGCCGCGGCACCGGGCACGGCCGGCCCGCTTGCCGTGGAAGCCTCGCTGCGCCCCCCGCCGCGCCCTGCGGCCCTTGCTGAGGAGACGCTCGTGCGCGCAACGGCGAACCTTGCCTTCGACCGCTGGATCGAGGGCTTCCGCATCCGGGCGCTGGGCCAGGGCATCTCCGCCTCGATCTTCGACCGGGCCTTCCGCGGCATCCGCTACAACGCCGACGTGATCCGGCGCGACCGCACCCAGAACGAGTTCACCAAGACGATCTGGGACTATCTCGACACCGCCGTTTCAGAAGCGCGCGTGGCGAACGGCCGCCAGGCGCTGGAGCGGCACCTGGCGCTTCTCGACGAGATCGAGGCGCGCCACGGGGTCGAGAAGGAGATCGTCGTCGCGATCTGGGGTCTGGAGAGCGCCTATGGCGGCTTCCGCGGCACGACACCCACCATCGAGGCCCTGGCGACGCTCGCCTTCGACG
>JBFKAV010000217.1:0-4370 GCA_041621405.1 Paracoccaceae bacterium | reverse complement strand
GCGGTCCGTGCGTTCCAGCGGGCCGAGGGGCTTGTGCCGGACGGCTACGCGAGCCTGGAGATCCTGAGCCGCTTGCGCTGAAGCGGTACTTGGGCGCGCGATGCGAGGGCCGGGCGCATCTCCTTTCACCAATGAGGATCAATGCGGGTTGCTCGGGACAGATTCAAGCCTGGAGCGGTCGTTTGGGGAGCAACAACTCGGGCCTCGACCGCGTCCCTATCCCCACCACGGGTACAACGGAAGCCGGACGGCGCCCGACCGCGGGTGGGCGCTCCAACGGCTTCAGTCTGCGCTTTATGGCAACTCCCCGCCGAACGGTTGCGCGGGTGAGCGGCGTCGCGGAGCGCCCGACCGGGGGGCGGTCGGGCGCTGCCCGGCGGCGCGCAAGCGCGCCTTGATTCCGGGCGAGTGAGGGTCCGCTTCGTCCCGCGGGAGCAGCCATCGCGTCTTTCTTGCGCTCAACCGAGCGCCAATGCACTTCCGCGCCGCCAGCCCAGAATTCACCGAACCCTCACTCTTGCCCCCGCCGACCGCCCCTCTGCGTCGATCACCGACAGCGTCACGAAGCCCGGGCCGACGCCTTCAATGACCTCCTGCCGCTCGTGGCTCGCAACCGCCACCGGGCGGCCGTCGGCGAGCCAGGTGAAGGGCGGGGTGCCGCGCTCGACCTTGAGCACCAGGAGCCCATCCGCCTCCACCTCGGCGCCGTCCGGCGGGAAGGCAACGCGGGGGGCGTCGTCGGCGCCGGCGAACACCGCCTCGCGGCCGCGGAAGCGGCGGAGCGGCTGCGGCAGCTCGGCCGTGGAAACCGTCAGCACCGAGGGCGGCGGCGGCGGCAAGGGCTCGAGCGCCGGCTTCAGCCGCTGGAAGGCGTCGAAGAGGACCGGCGCGGCGGCCTCGGCGCCGAAGGCCCCGGGCACCGGCGTGCCGTCCGGCCGGCCAAGCCACACCGCCACCACGTGGGCGCCGTCGAAGCCCACCGCCCAGGCGTCGCGGTGGCCGTAGCTGGTGCCGGTCTTGTAGGCGAGCCGGTTCCACGGCCGCCCCACTGGCGGCGCGATGCCCGCAAGGATCTCGGCCACCTGCCAGGCCGCCTCGGGCGACAGCACTTCCGCGCGCGGGCCGAGGTCCGGCGCGGCGGCGGCGTCCCAGCGCAGCGGCACCGGCCCGCCGCCCCGCGCGATCGCAGCGTAGAGCCGGGCGAGGTCCTCCAGCGTCACGCCGACGCCGCCCAGCGCGACGGCAAGCCCTGCCTCGCCGCCGGGCAGCGCCGGCTCGGCCCCCGCCCGGCGCAAGTGCGCCATCAGCTTCGCCGGACCGATCGCCTCGGTGAGCCGCACCACGGGGATGTTGAGCGACATCTGCAAGGCCTGCCGCACCGACACCGTGCCGCGGTACTCGCCGTCGAAATTCTGCGGCCGGTAGCGGCCGAAGGCCGTGGGGCGGTCCTCGATCAGGGTCTCGGGATGGGCTAGGCCCTCGTCGAAGGCAAGCCCGTAGACCAGGGGCTTCAGCGTCGAGCCCGGGCTCCTCAGCGCCCGCGTCATGTCGACGTAGCCCTCGCGGGCCTCCTCGAGGTAGCCCGCCGAGCCCACCGAGGCCAGCACCTCGCCGGTGCCGTGGTCGAGGACCAGGATCGCCGCCGAAAGCCGCGCGCCCCGCCCCCTGACCGCCGCCTCGGCCAACCGTTCGAGGCTGGTCTGGAGATCGAGGTCGATGCTCAGCCGGTGCTCCGGGCGGAAAGGCTCGGCCGCCCGCACCCGGTCGGCCAGGTGCGGCGCAAGGGCCGGGAACGCCTCCCGCGCGTCGGGGATCGCCTCGCGCAGGGCCGCCTCCGCCCGCTCGAGCGCCACCACGCCCGCCGCCACCATCCGCGCCAGCACCCGCGCCCGCGCCGCCCCTGCGGCCGCGACGTGGCGGTCGGGCCGGCGGGCCTCCGGGCTCTGCGGCAAGGCCACCAGCAAAGCCGCCTCGGCCGGGGTCAACCGGCGCGGCTCCTTGCCGAAATAGGCCCGCGCCGCCGCGCGAACGCCTTCGAGGTTGCCGCCGAACGGCGCCCGGTTGAGGTAGAGGCCGAGGATCTCCGCCTTCGACAGCCGCCGCTCCAGCGCCAGCGCCACCCGGACCTGCCTCAGCTTCCCAGCCCAGGCCCCGGTGCCGCCGTCCTCCAGAAGCCGCGCCACCTGCATCGAGAGCGTCGAGCCGCCCGAGACGATCCTCCCATGCCGGAGCGCCTGCGCCGCCGCCCGGAGCATGGCGTGCGGGTCCACCCCGCCGTGGTCCCAGAACCGCCGGTCCTCGTAGGCGACCAGCATCCTAAGATAGAGCGGGTCCACATCCTCCGGGGTCACCGCCAGCCGCCAGCGCCCGTCGGCCACGGTATAGGCGCGCAGGAGACGCCCCTCGCGGTCGAGCACCTCCGCCGAGGTCTCGGCGACCAGGGGCGGCAGCTCGGTTGCCGCCACCCAGGCGTCGATGCCGTCTCGCGCCGCCGCCCCCGCGAAGAGCGCCAGCGCCGCGAGAAGGAGCGCCCAGCGCCTCATTCCGTCACGGTCACCCGGCCGGCTTCGGTGCGCGCGCGGAACTCGGGCCGGTACATGTCCTCCACGCTCGCGGCCGGGTGGTGGAAGCTCCCGGGCGAGATCGCGCGGACGATGTAGGCCAGCCGGAACGGATCCTCGCCGTAGTGGTCCACCGCCGCCAGGAACCGCTCGTCGCGGAACTCGGCGTGCCGGGTTTCGGTGTCGAGCCCGAGCCAGTCGAGCGCGCGGATATCGCCCGCCCGCATCAGGTTCGGGTTGTCGATCTCGAAGCCCGCTGGCAGCGGATCGTTGACGATGAGCCGCGCCTCGCGGGGCCCGAGCGGCGTGACCTCGAGCACCGTCACCAGCCGCGTCCCCGCGGCCACCGCCGCCGGGTCGGCGGGCTCGCCTTCCATCGTGTAGTAGCTCCGCGCGATGCGCCAGCCGTTGCCGCCGGCCGGTTCCGGCTCCGAGGGCACGCTGAAAGTGGTGAGCGTCAGCAGCTCCTCGCGCGGCCCCTCGTTGCGGATGGCGAGCGGCGCGCCCGCCGCCTCGGCCTCCAGCACCCGCACGAACGGCCCGTCGACCGGCACGCCGTCGACCGAGAGCGGAACGGCGGGGCGCTCGATCAGCGCATGCGCCGCAAGGAGCGTCCACATCGCCTCCTGCGTGCTCCGGCCCTGCCCGGCATTGGCGATCCGCGCCGCCAGCCCCTCGCGGTCCACCGCCTCGCTTCCCGCTTCCACCGCCAGCGCTAGCAGCCCGGCCATGTCGCGCAGCCGGGTGCCGTAGTCGGCACGCCAGAGAGTCGGGTCGGGGTCTGCCGAGGGCAAAAGCGCCTCGGCTAGGCGGAACATCGCGTCGGCCCGGGTCTGGTCGCCGTAGAGCGCCAAGGCCGCGCCAAGCTGTGCCGCGGCCAAGGGCGTTGCGAAGTCGCCGCCCTTGACGTCGGCGTAGTAGCGCAGGTCGCCCACCGCCGCCGCGCCCTCGCGCGCCAGCACGAAGAGCGCATAGGCGAGGTCCTGCCCGCCGCGGTCGAAGTCGGGATAGTAGTTGACCTGATTCCTGAGGCTGTCCATCGCCATCCGGAACGCCGTCTCCGGCACCTCGAAGCCCTGCGCCTTCGCCCGGCTGAGGAAATCCGAGACATAGGCGTCGAGCCACATGTCCCCGCCCTCGGGCCGCCAGAGCCCGAACGAGCCGTTCGAGGCCTGATTGGTCAGCACCTCGGCGATCGCCTCGCCGACCCGCTCGCGCGCCGTCGCCCCCGCCGCGAGCCCCATCGCCGCGGCCACCTCCTCGAAGTAGAGAAGCGGCATCGCCGCCGAGGCGATCTGCTCGGTGCAGCCGTAGGGGTAGCGGTCGAGCGCGGCCAGGAGACCCGGCGCATCGAACCGCGCCAGCGGCCCGCCGGAGAGCGTCGCCGTGCCGGTGCCCGCGTGGAGCCCGACGAAGACGTCGGCGCCGAAGCTGAAGCTGTCTCCGGCCGCCAGCGTGAAGCGCGACTGCCGCGCGATCTCGGGGTCGGTGACGATCACCGGTAGCGTCAGCTCCTTCAGCAGCTGCTTGCCGTCCGGCGTGGTCAGCGCCACCCGCAGGCTCTGCACCCCGGTCTCCCCGGCGGTCACCGGCACCGAGACCACCGCCTTGCCCTGATCGGCGAGGTCCACCCCGGACGGCGCCGGCCCAAGCGCCAGCCCCTCGGCGCTGACGTCGAGCCCGACCCGGCCCGAAGTCCCGGTCGCGTGCACGATCTCGAGGAGCAGCCGAGTCTCGTCGCCGGGGCTGAGGAACCGCGGCACGGTGGCCGTCACCACCACCGGGTCGCGCACCAGCACCTCGGCCTCG
>JBFKAV010000216.1:0-4409 GCA_041621405.1 Paracoccaceae bacterium | reverse complement strand
GGTCCGGGGGGCAGACAGCCCCCCGGCCTCGCCGTCAGTCGCCCCGCGGGGCGGCCAGCGCGGCGGCCCATTTCGCCTCCAGCGCCTCGATCGCGGCGATGCGGTCGTCGACCCTGGGGTGGCTCATCAGCCAGGCCGGGACCGCGCCGCCGGGCAGCCCGGTCAGCCCCTCGAGCTTCCGGAACAGCGTCTTCTGCCCTTTGGTGCCGATCCCGGCCTTGGTGAGAAGCGCGGCGGCGTAGGCGTCGGCCTCGTATTCGTCGCCGCGGGAGAGCCGGGCGGCCAGCATCGAGGTGAGGATATTGGCGAGCACGACGCCCAGACCGGGGACGAACCGGGAGAACACCATCGCGAGCGCGGTGCGAAGCGCGTTCTGGCCGGAGAAGTCGATCATCCGGCGGCGGGAATGGCCGAGCGCGACGTGGCCGAGCTCATGGGCGATCACCGAGGCCAGCTCTTCGGCCGTCACCTCGCCCTTCCGGTAGCGGTCGTAGAAGCCGCGGGTGAGGAAGATCCGGCCGTCGGGGGCGGCCAGACCGTTGACCGGCGCGATCTCGTAGATGTGGACCCGGATCCGGTCGAGATCGAGCGCCTCGGCCAGCCGGTCGGTCATCCGCTTCAGGCTGGGGTCGGCCAGCAAGGTCGAGCGGGCATCGAGCTCTTTCCCGGTCCGCCAGACCGAGAAGCGGTACATGAGAACCGCGTAGAGGATCGCGAGCAGGATCGGGGTGAGCTTCAGCATGAGGGAAATATGGGCCTCGGGGAGGGATCGGGCAAGGGCAGGGAGACGTGAAAGGCGGCGGGGATTTCACAGTGAAAGGTCAGGCTAATAGGTTGATCGAAAACCATTTCCCTGATTCCGTTTACCTGAAATCGACCTTTCTCGGGCGTGTGACACGCCTTGCCGGCATCGGCCGCGGCGGGCCGCATCCGCGACCGCGGGGATAAGGCAGGACCGCGGTCGAAGCCCGGGCGGGGCGCGAGGAGCGGTCGCTGGAACGGCGATCGCTGGCGGGCCGCGCGCCCGGAACTTCGTTCAGGCACCTGAAGAGGCGACCTTTCGCGATCGGGAGCGAGGATCGTAGCCGGCGGCAGGCCGAAGCCCGGCCTAGGGGAACGAGACCCTGGCGACGATCTGGGCCGGCGTCACCGGCACTTCGCTGCCGTCGGGCAGCTCGCGGGTGAGGCCCTGGAGGCTGGCGGCGGGACGGGGGCGGAAGGCGGCCTCGGCGGCGCGGCGGTCGGCCTCGGAGAGGCGGTTTTCGGCGCAGGCGCCCCTCGCGTCCCAGAGCCGGCGCGAGATCGGGCCGGCCACCGCGCTCGAGATCGCGAAGGCGGCGGCGTCGTTGCGGGCGACCCGGCCAGTCTCGACCAGCGTCTTGATCGCCTCGGCGATGATGACGGCCGAGTCCCGGAAGCCGACGTCGGCGACCGTCTTCTCCGCCTCGGTCGGCGTGCCGTCGACCAGGCAGTGGTGGGCCACGTAGAGCCAGTCGTGGACCATGTAGGCGGGCGCGTAGCCCCAGGGCGAGAGGCCCCTGAAGAGCTGCGCGGGCTTCGGGATCGAGCCGCCGTCGGTATACATCATCTCGGGCCGGATCTCGCGGGCGCGGCCATCGCCGTCGCGGCGGGTGAAGGTGAGCCGGTCGTCGGGGTCGGGCACGAAGACGAAGGCGCCGTCGCCCCGGGCGCCGCCCTCGCCGATCCACATCACGAAGAGGCTGCCGGAAAATTCTCCCCGCTCGACGCCGCCATAGTCGACGTAGCCGCAACCGGCGAGCAGGGCGGCGAGGAGGCCAGCTAGTGCATGGGGGCGACGCATCGACGGTCTCCGGCACGGCGGACGGGCCGCAAACTCGTGGAGAATGTCGCGCGACCTCAGCAGATAGCAGTCTAGGGCAGGTCGGGCGCGCACGAAACCCGGCGCGGGCGCGCCGCCCCTCACATCATCCTGGCCTGGACCTCGCCGATCGCCGCGTCGAGGATGTCGAACATCTCGTCGATCTCGGCCTCGGTGATGATCAGCGGCGGCGAGAACACGCAGCAGTTCAGCAGCGGGCGGACGATCAGGCCGCGGGCCTCGCAGGCCTCGTCGACCTGCCGGCCGAACTCCCTGTCGATCATCGTCCGCTTCTCCTCGGGCAGGTCGGGCCGCGCAGTGCCCTCGACGCAGCCGAGGAGGCCCAAGCCGCGGGTGTCGCCGACGATCTCGTGGCGCGCGAGGCCCCGCAGCCGGCTCTGGAAATGGGGCGCGACGGCGCGGACGTGCTCGAGGATCGCCTCACGCTCGATGATCTCGATGTTCTTGAGCGCCGCGGCGCAGCAGACCGGGTGGCCGGAATAGGTGTAGCCGTTCGAGAACATCACCTCGGCGCGGTCCTCGCCGGAGATCTCGTTGAAGAGCCGGTCGGACACGATCATCGCGCCCAAGGGAAGGTAGCCCGAGGTCAGGCCCTTGGCGCAGGTGATGATGTCCGGCGTGATGCCGAAGACTGGCTCGGACGCGAACCAGTGGCCGAGGCGGCCGAAGCCGGTGACGACCTCGTCGGAGATGAAGAGGATGTCGTATTCGCGGCAGAGCTCGCGGCAGCGGCGGAGGTAGCCCTCGGGCGGCACGATCACCCCGCCCGAGGCGAGGACCGGCTCGGCGATGAAGGCGGCGATGTTCTCCGCGCCCTCGATGCGGATCGCGCGGGCGAGATCCTCGACCTTGGCGTCGGCCCAGTCGGCCTCGGTCGTCCCCTCGGGCCGGTGGTAGGGGTTGATGTCGGGCAGGAAGCGGACCAGCCGGCGCTCGGTGTCCATCGGGTTCTTCCAGCGGTCCTTGCCGGTGACGGTGGCGGCGAGGTAAGTCGAGCCGTGGTAGCCCTTCTCGCGGGCGAGGAAGAGCTTCTTTTCGGGCCGGCCGCGGAGGTTGTTGTAGAACTGCGCGAAGCGCAGCGCGCTGTCGACGGCCGAGGAGCCGCCGGTGGTGTAGAAGACGGTGTCGAGATCGCCCGGGGCAAAGCCGGCGAGCTTCCTCGCCAGAAGCGCCGAGGGCTCGGAGGCGAAGGCCCAGGGCGAGTGGTAGGCGAGCTTCATCGCCTGCTCGGCGATCGCCTCGGCCATTTCCCGCCGGCCGTAGCCGATCTGCACGTTCCACATGCCGCCCGGCCCGTCGATGAAGCGGCGGCCGTGGGCGTCGAAGATGTGGATGCCCTCGCCCTGGGCGGCGACCACGCGGTCGGCAGGTTCCGCCCCCATGCTCTCCCAAGGATGCATGAAATGCGCGTTGTCCCAGCCCTGGATCGCATCCGGGGCGTGGCGGGTGAGGCGGTCGGGCTTGGACGCAACGAAGGTCATCGGGAGGGTCCGGCGAATCACGGATTTTATTTGAGTGCTCACTCAAATCTAGGGCCGCGAAGGGCCATTGACAAGCGCCGCGACCGGATCATTCTCGCGGGCATTGGCGTGGGGAGCGCGGCATGCCTCAGAACTCCGCGGCGAAGGAGCAACCGGCCCGCAAGGAGCGGACCGAAAACGCAGCCCGCCGGCGCGGCCAGCTGATCGACGCGGCGCTGCGCTCGATCGTCAAGCACGGGCTTGCGGGGACCACGCTGGCGACCGTGGCGAAGGAGGCGCGGCTCAGCCAGGGCGTGGCCGTGTTCTACTTTCAGACCAAGGAGGGGCTGCTCGCGGCGGCGCTCGAGCGGCACTACGAGCGATACCAGGCGAACTGGCAGGCGGCGCGGGAGGCGACGGAGGGCGATCCGGCCTCGCGGCTCGCGGCGCTGGTCGGGGCCGACTTCGCCCCGGCGGTATGCTCGCGCGAGGCGCAGATCGTCTGGCACGCCTTCTGGGGCGAGGCCAGCGCGCGGCCGCTCTACAACGAGATCGCCGACCGCTTCGACAGCGCGCGCTCCGAAGCGCTGGAGCAGGAGACGCAGGCGCTCCTGGCCGAGCTGAAGCGCGAGCCCGGCGCGGCGCGGGCGCTGGCGGCGGGGATCGAGGCGCTGACCGACGGGCTCTGGCTGCAGATCTACCTCGCGAGTGGGATCACCGATCCGGTCGAGGCGAAGGCGGTCACCGGCCGTTTCCTGGTGGCGCTGTTCCCGGAGCGGGCGGCGGCCTTCGCGGCGCTCGGATGAGCCGAACGCGGCGCCTGCGTGGCCCGCGTACGCAGCGAAATCCTTCCACCGGACCGATTTCCGTGGCGGCTCGGCCTCGGGCGAGGGTAGCTTTCAGGGGATAAGGTCAGGGTATAAGGTTTGGGGCGGGCACCCGGGCGCCCGCGGGAGGTGCGCATGGCCGAGCTCTACGATCCCGCCGAGGAGGGCGCCGAGATGGCGTTCGACGGCCGGATGTCCTACGGCGACTACCTCGGCCTCGACGCGATCCTCTCGGCGCAGCGGCCCCTGTCGGACGCGCAT
>JBFKAV010000215.1:0-4433 GCA_041621405.1 Paracoccaceae bacterium | reverse complement strand
TCGGGCAGTCGGCGGCGGCGCGGGTCAGCGCCTCCTCGAGGTCCTCGGTCTCGTAGAGCGATTCCCATTCGTGCTGGTTGCCGATCACGTAGTCGAGCGAGCGCACCAGCTGGTGGAAGTCGCTGCGGTGGCGGTCGACGCAGAACGGGTCGGATAGCGTGACGCCGGCCACGCCGCCGCCCATGCGGCAGGCCTCGGCGGCAGCCTGGAAGGCGCGCTTGCCCTGCGGTTTGTCGAAGAGATAGCCCTCCAGAAACAGGACCTCTGCGCCGCCCGCCACCGCGTCGTCGACGTCCTCGGGGCCGAGCTCGGCGGAAATCCCGAGGTAGGTGTTCATCGAGCGCTCGCCGTCCGGCGTGACGAAGATCATGGAGCGCGAGGTGGGCAGCTCCGCCCCACCGACCGGCGCATTTGGAAAGTCGGTGCCCTCGAGCGCCATAGACTTCTCGTAGAACCGCCCCAGCATGTCGTCGCTCACCCGCCCGATGAAAGCCGTGGAGAGCCCCAGATTGCCGAGGCCGGCGAGCGTGTTTGCTACCGAGCCACCAGGCACCTCGGTGCGCTCGCGCATCGCTGCGTAGAGGATTTCTGCCCGCTCGCGCTCGACAAGCTGCATGATCCCTTTCCGGATGCCCATGTCGTCGAGGAAGCCGTCCTCGGTCTGGGCGAGCACGTCGACGATGGCGTTGCCGATGCCGACAACCTGGTATCTCTTCATTCGGTCTTGTCCTCGAAAGCGCAGAGGTCGCGAATCAGGCAGTCGCGGCAGCGGGGCTTCCTTGCGGTGCAGATGTAGCGGCCGTGCAGGATCAGCCAGTGATGAGCGTGGCGCTGATATTCGGCGGGCGTGTTGTCCTCGATCGCGCGCTCCACCGCGAGCGGGTCCTTCCCCGCGGCGATGCCGGTCCGGTTGCCGACGCGGAAGATGTGGGTATCGACCGCCTGGGCCGGGTGGCCCCACCACATGTTGAGGACCACGTTCGCCGTCTTGCGCCCCACCCCGGGCAGCGTCTGCAACGCCGCGCGCGAAGAGGGGACCTCGCCGCCATACTCCTCCACGAGGATGCGGCTGAGCTTCATCACGTTCTTGGCCTTGTTGCGGAAGAGCCCGATCGTCTTGATGAGCTCGATCAGCCGCTCCTCGCCGAGCGCGAGCATCTTCTCCGGCGTGTCGGCCAGCTTGAACAGCGCCCTTGTGGCCTTGTTCACGCCCAAATCCGTGGCTTGGGCGGAGAGCGCGACGGCGACGAGGAGGGTGAAGGCGTTCAGGTGCTCGAGCTCGCCCTTGGGCTCGGGCTCGGCCGCGTGGAAGCGGCGGAAGATTTCCTTGAGCGTATGGTAGTCGAGCTGCGCGGCCATCGCCTCGCGGTATGCCCGCTCGCGCGGAGCGCGGCAAGGTCCGAGCGCGGGCCTTGCGCAAAGCGCAACATCCGGGTCGCGGGAGGGCTCCGGCTGGCCTAGAGTCGGCTGAGGAGACGGAAAGACATGCGCGACGAAATCGACACCCCCGCTTATCACTACGGCGTCATCGCCCGCGCCATCCGGCGCATCGATGCGGCCGGCGGCACTGCTCTGCCACTCGAGGCCCTCGCGGCCGAGCTCGACATGAGCCCGGCGCATTTCCAGCGCGTGTTCTCGCGCTGGGTGGGGGTCTCGCCCAAGCGCTACCAGCAGTACCTGACGCTCGATCACGCCAAGCGGCTCTTGGCCGAGCACTTCACCGTGCTGGAGACTGCCGACGCCACCGGGCTCTCCGGGGGCGGGCGGCTGCACGACCTGTTCCTGCGCTGGGAGGCGATGAGCCCCGGCGATTACGCCAAGGGCGGCGACGGGCTCACGCTCCGCTTCGGCTGGTTCGAAACGCCCTTTGGCGAGGCACTGGCGCTCGCCACCGATCGCGGGCTTGCCGGCCTCGCATTCGCCGAAGACGTCGGACGCGCCGCGGCGATGGCCGACATGCGGTCGCGCTGGCCCAAGGCATGCTACGTCGAGGACAAGGCCGCCGTCGCGCCATTCCTCGCCCCAGCATTCGGTCAGGGGCCGGGCGAGACCAGGCTCCACCTGATCGGGGCGCCGTTCCAGATCAAGGTCTGGGAGGCGCTGCTCGCCGTCCCCTCGGGGCAGGTGACGACCTATTCCGAGATCGCCGGCGCCATCGGTGCGCCGAAGGCGGTGCGGGCGGTGGGCACCGCGGTCGGACGCAACCCGATCTCCTGGCTCATTCCCTGCCACCGCGCGCTCAGGAAATCGGGCGGTCTCGGCGGCTATCACTGGGGGCTCGGGGTCAAGCGCGCGATGCTGGCCTGGGAGGCGGCGCGGGCCGACGCCGCGTGATGCGCGGTTTTCCGCCTTGGGCCAGCGCATTAGCAGGCTGATATTGAATAGCAGCGCGGGAAGCGCGAGGTAGCGCCTCAGAAAGTGCCGTCACCGGCTCAACCATGAGGCAGTCCATGCATATCAAGACCCCGCTCTTCCTCGGCCTCGCGGCCACGCTTGCCGCGACCGCCTGCACCGATCCCGCCTACGGGCCGGGCGGCGAGTACGAGCGCACCCGCAAGGGCGCGCTGATCGGCGCCGCGGCGGGCGCCGTGATCGGCGCCTCGCGCCCCGGCTCGAACGACCTCGAGCAGGCTGCGGCCGGCGCCGTCATCGGCGGCGTCGTCGGCGGCGTGATCGGCAACGTGCTCGACGCCCAGGCGCGCGATCTGCGCGACGACCTGTCGGGCAACGTCGGCGTCATTCGCGACGGCGACCGGCTGATCGTGCGGATGCCGCAGGACCTTCTCTTCGCCACCGACAGCGCGGCGGTGCGCCCCGACCTGCAGCGCGACCTGCGCGTGGTTGCGGGAAGCCTGCTCGACTATCCCGACACGACCGTCGAAGTGGTGGGCCACACCGACAACACCGGCTCGGCCGCCTACAACCAGGACCTCTCGGAGCGCCGCGCCCGCTCGGTGGCCGGGATCCTGATAAACGAGGGCGTGCCCTCGCGCCGGATCTCCGCTTACGGCCGCGGCGAGGATCAGCCGATCGACACCAACCTCACCCCGGCAGGGCGGCAGAACAACCGCCGGGTGGAGATAATCATCCGCGCCAACCGCTGAGGCTGGCGGACAAAGACGAGGCCGGGGCCGCCGCCGCGCGGCCCCGGCTTTTCGGTTGCCGGGGGCGGCTCGTGGTCATATGTTTTGACCAATTTCCATCGAGGAAGCCATGCCCTTCGAGCCGGTCCAGTCGGAGAAACTCGCGCTTTCGGTGGTGCGCCAAGTCGAGCTCCTGATCCTGCGCGGCATCCTGCGTCCAGGCGAGCGATTGCCCTCGGAGCGCGACCTCTCCGAGCGGCTCGGGGTCTCGCGCCCCTCGCTGCGCGAGGCGGTGGCCGAACTGCAGGCGCGGGGGCTCCTGTCCGCCCGCGCAGGGGCGGGGATCTACGTATCGCAGTGCCTGGGCTCGACCTTCCCGCCGGCGCTGTCGCGGCTCTTCGCCGCCCATGACGAGGCACTGTTCGACTACATCGACTTCCGCCGCGACATGGAAGGACTGGCCGCCGAGCGGGCGGCGCGGTTCGGGTCGGACACCGACCTCAAGGTGGTGGACGCGTTGTTCCGCAAGATGGAGGCGGCGCACCAGAAGCGGAACCCCGAGGAGGAGGCGGGGCTCGACGCCGAGTTCCACATGGCCATCGTCGAGGCCAGCCACAACGTCATCATGCTGCACATGATGCGCTCGATGTTCGGGCTCTTGCGCGAAGGCGTGTTCTACAACCGGCAGGTCATGTTCAAGCAGCGCACGACGCGGTCGGCGCTGCTCGACCAGCACCGGGCCATCAACGAGGCATTGAAGGCGCGCGATCCCGCGGCGGCGCGGGCGGCGGTGGAGGCGCATCTCGACTACGTGCGCGCGGCGCTCACCGCGCATCGGAAGGCGGAGAAGCACGAGGCGATCGCACAGAAGCGGTTCGCGCACGAGCAGTCGCGCTGAATCGGACCGGAAACCGCATCGCGATTTGCTAGAATGCGGGGAACTTGCGCGCATAGGTTCACGAGCGATTAACCCGCGGCTCGGCATTCATCACCCCGTCTGATCAATTGTTGAGAGGGGAGATGATAAGATGATCCATTCCGCAGGCGTTGAGTTTAAGTCGGTGGTCGATGGCATTTCCGAACCGATTGAATAACCGATCGGGGCTGGCGACAGCGAAATGATCTCGCGGGTGCTCGAAGCGCTCCGCCTCGTCGACACCCCGCCCGAGGAGGAGTTCGACAAGTTCAGCAGGCTGGCCAAGCGGATGATGGCGACGCCGGTCGCGGTGGTGTCCTTCGTCGAGGAGAAGCGCAACCGCCAGTTCTTCAAGAGCCAGGTCGGGCTCGAAGGGGTCTGGGCCGAACAGAGGCAGACGCCGCTGTCCCACTCCTTTTGCCAGTACGTGCAAG
>JBFKAV010000214.1:0-4558 GCA_041621405.1 Paracoccaceae bacterium | reverse complement strand
CTGGTCGCCTCGCTCGCCGAATGCTTCCTGATCCTGCCCCGGCACATGGTCCACGCGCTGGCGCATACCGCGAGGACGCATTGGTACGACTGGCCCTCGCGCGTGGTGAACCGGGGCTTCACCCGGTTCCGCGAGCGAGTGTTCCGACCCTTCATCGCCGGGGTGATCTGGGCCCGTTACCCGGTCCTGGCCGGGGTGCTGGTGCTCCTGGCCTCGCAGGCGGCACTGTTCATCCGCGGCGAGGTGCAGTGGCGGTTCTTCAACGCACCCGAGCAGGGCACAATCTCGGGCAACTTCTCGATGCTGCCGGGCGCCGGCCGCGAGGACACGCGGGAAATGATGCGCGAGCTGCAGCGCGCGACCGAGGAAGTGGCGGCGGCCTACGCGGCCGAGCACGGGCAGAGCCCGGTCAGCCACGTGATCGCGGAGATCGGCGGCAACAGCGGCCGCGGCCTCTCGGGCGCCGACAGCAAGGACGAGAGCCAGCTGGGCTCGATCTCCATCGAGCTGATCGAGGCCGACCTGCGCTCCTATTCCTCGTTCCAGTTCCTCGCCGACCTGCAGGAGGCGGTGGTCGCCCACCCGATGCTCGAGGAGCTGAGCTTCCGCGGCTGGCGCGCCGGCCCTGGCGGAGATTCGCTCGCGGTGCAGTTCTTCGGCGCCTCGGCGGAGGACCTGAAGGCCGCCGCCGAGGCGCTGAAGGCGGCGCTCCTGGCCTTCCCTGAGGTCTCTGGTCTCGAGGACAGCCTCGCCTACGACAAGGAGGAACTGGTCCTCGACCTCACCGCCCGCGGCCAGGCGCTCGGCTTCACAATCGACGGCATCGGCCGGGTCCTGCGCGACCGGCTGAACGGGATCGAGGCGGCGACCTATCCCGATGGCCCGCGCTCGGCGGAAATTCGGGTCGAGCTCCCGGCGGGCGAGCTCACCGCCGATTTCCTCGACCGCACGCTCTTGCGCGCGCCTTCGGGCGCCTACCTGCCCCTGGCCGACATCGTGACGGTCGAGCGACAGGCGGGATTCTCCACCGTGCGCCGCGAGAACGGGCTGAGGCTGGTTTCGGTCACCGGCGAGGTCTCCGAGGACGATCCCGCCCGCGCCGCGGCTCTTGCCCGGGCGCTGCAAACGTCGATCCTGCCTCGGATCGAGAGCGACTACGGCGTCTCCTCGCGGCTCTCGGGGCTGGCCGAGGACGAACGCGCCTTCCTCTCAGACGCGCTCCTTGGGTTCCTCCTTTGCCTGCTCGGCATCTACCTGGTGCTGGCCTGGATCTTCTCCTCCTGGGGCCGGCCGCTGGTGGTGATGGCGGTGATCCCCTTCGGCCTCGTCGGCGCGATCTATGGCCACGCCGCCTGGGGCGTGCCGCTCTCGATGTTCTCGGTGGTGGGGCTGATCGGGCTCGCCGGGATCATCATCAACGATTCGATCGTGCTGGTGACGACTGTCGACGAGTACGCCCGAAGCCGCGGCCTGATCCCGGCCATCGTCGAGGGCGCGGTTGACCGCTTGCGCCCGGTGTTCCTGACCACCGCCACCACGGTCTTCGGCCTCGCGCCCCTGCTCTTCGAGCGCTCGCGGGACGCGCAGTTCCTGAAGCCCACGGTGATCACGCTCGTCTACGGCCTGGGTTTCGGCGTGGTGCTGGTGCTCCTGGTGGTACCGGCCCTGCTTGCCGCGCAGCAGGATATCGGCCGCCAGCTCCGCGCGCTCGCCCGGGCGCTCCGGCCCGGACGCGACGCCCGCGGGGTGGGCGTGGTCGCGGGACTGGCGGCAGTGGCGCTTGCCGGGCTCTTCGCGGCCACGATCGGGCACCGGCTGGCCAAGGGCGCGCTGCCGGCGCCGCTCGCGGCGCTCTTGCCGCAGGGCGCGGGCCTCGCCGCGACGGTGGGCCTTTTCGTCGCCCTCGCGGCATCGCTCCTCGTGATCGTCTACGTTGGCGCCGTGTTGGCGCGGGCGCTCCGCCCTCGGCGCGCGGGCTGAAGTCCGGGGGCCGGGGCCGGTGGGTTCAGCCCGACGGGCAGCCCGAAAGCTCCACCGCCCGGCCCTTGCCCAGCACGGTGATCGTCACCTCCGAGCGATCGAGCACGAACGGTCCGCCTGCGGGCGGCACCACGTCACTCGCCGCGGTCAGTTGCCGCCCGTCGCGGCGGCCGGTGGACTCCGAGATCCAGATCGTCTGGTCGGGCAGCTCGAACACCGCCACTTCCTCGGGGCCGAGCGGCGGCATCTCGATCCGCGCGGTCAGCCTCAGCCCGTCGCGAATCGGCTCGATGTCGCAGCTGACGCCCGCCACGCCGGCCTCGCGCGCCGTCGCCGGCCGCGCCGCCAGCGCCGCGGCGATTGCCGGGTCGGGCGCGCCGCCCGGGGCGAGCTCGGCGGCGATCTCGGCACGCATCGGCACGCAGACCTCCCGGCAGACGCCAAGCTCCACCTCGGCCCGGAGCCGGATTGGGTCGCCGGGGCGCGCGGGAGTGAGCTCCATCGGCAGGATCAGCTCGCCGTAATAGCCGATTGAGCGCATGCCGTTGATCTCGTAGACTTCCGGGCGCGGCCAGTGGAAGCGCACCGCGGCGAGGTTGCGCGACCCGTCCCAGCCGAAGCGCGGCGGGATTCCGGCGTCGCCGGGGGCGCGCCAATAGGTCTTCCAGCCCGGCGCCAGGGCGATCCTCAAGGCCGCCATGTGGGTGCCCGCCTCGGTCCGCCAGCCGGGCAGGACCGACAGCCGGGCGACCTCGCCCAGGCTCTCGGCCGCGGTCGAAACGGGCGCGGCGAAGGCGAGGGCCGCGAAGCAGAGGGCGCGCAGGCGAAGCATGGGCCCAACATAGGCAGAGCCCCGCCGATCGGAAATCACAATCGGGCGATGCCGGCACTCCCGAGGCACTCCCGGCCCTTGCGCGCGGCGGGGCAGGTGCCCATTGTTGAGCCATGTCTGATGCCGAGGACGCCATCGACCTCACCGGGAAGCTGCTCATCGCCATGCCGGGGATGGGCGACCCGAGGTTCGAGAAATCGGTGGTCCTGATGTGCGCCCATTCCGACGAGGGCGCGATGGGGCTCATCGTCAACAAGCCGATGCCCGATCTCGGCTTTGCCGATCTCCTGAAGCAGCTCGGGATCGGCGGCGATGCGCCGCCGGCCTCCGAGATCCGGGTGCATTTCGGCGGCCCGGTCGAACACGGCCGCGGCTTCGTGCTGCATTCCGACGACTACGATCTCTCCACCTCCGGCACGCTCAAGGTAACCGGCGGATTCGGCATGACGGCGACGCTCGACATCCTCGAGAATATCGCCAAGGGCGCCGGCCCGGCGCGGGCCTTCCTGGCGCTCGGCTACGCCGGCTGGGGCCCGGGCCAGCTCGAGGGCGAGATCGCGCAGAACGGTTGGCTCACCGCCGAGGCGAGTCCCGAGCTCGTGTTCGCCACGGACAATTCCGGCAAGTGGGGTCAGGCGCTGAAGACGCTCGGCGTCGACCCCTTGACGCTTTCCTCCGACGCAGGCCACGCCTGAGGCCCGCGTCACTGTGTCACCGTGGCGCGGCGGCGCGACGCAGCCGGTCGTTGATCGCCCGGCCGAGTCCGGTCTCCGGGATCGGCGAGACGGCGATCGGCTTCCCTTCGGCATCGAGTGCGCGCAGGAAGTGGAAGAGGTTCGCGGCCGCCTCGACCAGATCGCCGGCGGGCGAGAGATTGAGCTTCGCACCGGCCGCGTCCGGGCCGAAGCCGAGCAGCACCTCGCCCTCCCGCGGCGCCGCGGCGTCCAGCCTGAGCGGCGCCTCCGGCGCGTAATGCGAGGCGAGCTGGCCCGGGGCGCTGGGCCGCGCCGCATCGCCCGCAAGGGCGAGCGGCCTGCCGAGGCAGGCCTCGATCGCCTCGGCGGGAAGGCCGCCGGGGCGAAGCAGTTGCGCCGCGCCGTCGAGCCCGACGATGGTCGATTCGACACCCACCTCGCAGGCGCCGCCGTCGAGCACCGCTGCGATCCGGCCGCCGAGGCCCTCGAGAACGTGCCCGGGGCGTGTCGGGCTGATCTGGCCCGAGGGGTTGGCGGAGGGTGCGGCCACCGGACCGCCGAAGGCGGCAAGGAGCGCCTGTGCCAGAGGGTGCTCCGGCACTCTGAGCGCCACCGTGTCGAGCCCGGCTGTCACGAGGGGCGAGATGCCGGCCCCCTGCCGTAGGGCCAGGACCAGCGTCAGGGGCCCGGGCCAGAAGGCCGAGGCCAGAGCCTCGGCCTCAGGCCGGAACGCGGCGATCCGACGCGCCGCGGCGAGGTCGGCGACATGGACGATGAGGGGGTTGAAACTGGGCCGCCCCTTGGCTTCGAAGATCCGTGCCACGGCGCGATCGTCGCGGGCGTCGGCGCCGAGGCCATAGACCGTCTCGGTCGGAAAGGCGACGAGCTCGCCCGCCTTCAAGAGCGCCGCCGCGCGCGCGATGCCGGCATCATCGGGAGCGAGGAGAAGCGTGTCGGGCATCCGTGACGTGGCGTAGGGTTTGCTGGGCGGGCCGCGCTTGCCTAACCTCGCGGCGAGAGAAGGACTCACATACTCGAAGGCGCCGGCGAT
>JBFKAV010000213.1:0-4560 GCA_041621405.1 Paracoccaceae bacterium | reverse complement strand
GCGGCGGCGAGGCCGGGGGCCAGCCCGGCCGCGAAGGCGAGCAAGCGAATGTGGTGGAACGGGCGGCGGAAAATGAACATCGGCAATCAGGGACAGGTTTCCCTTTGCATAGGCTGGGTTCCGCGCTCTGTCGAGCCGGGCCGCGTGGCCGTTGCACCGAAGATCGCGCGCCGGGTGGCTACGCAGCATCTGGGTGTTTGACTCTCTCGCGCCTGTGGCCTCATTCTGCGGCGCAAAGGAGGACCTCGATGCTTCGCACCATTCCTGCGCTTGTCGCAACGATCCTGATCGGCGCCGGCGCGGCCGAGGCCGCCTGTTCGGTTCCCCGCAATGCCGAGGCATTGTCCGCCGAGGCGGCAGATCTGATGAATGCCGAGCGCAGCCGGCGTGGGCTCAGGGCGCTCGTGTTCTCCGACAAGCTCCAGAGTGCAGCCGAGCGTCATGCCTGCGACATGGCGTCCAACGGCGTGCGCTCGCATCGCGGCTCCGACGGCTCAACCTTCGCGCGCCGGTATCGGGCGGCCGGCGGCTGCGGCGCCGGCGGCGAAAACATCGCCTGGGGCCAGCGGTCGCCCGCCTCGACGGTGACGATGTGGATGGGCTCCTCCGGCCACCGCGCCAACATCTTGCACCGCCGCGCCCGCGCCTACGGCATCGCCGTGGCGGTCAACAACGGCAGCCCGAGCTGGGTGATGGTGGTGGGCGGCTCCTGCTGAGCGTGCTCAGCCCCTCATCGTGAAGGGCGGCAGGCTGTCGAAGGCAGCGCGCAAGGCGTCGCCCCAGCCCGAGGAGATCGTCTGGTAATAGGCGTCCTCGGCTTCGATCCGGTCCTCGTAGGCGACCCGGAAGCTGCCCGACTCGTAGACCAGGTAGTCGATCGGCAGGCCCACCGAGAGGTTGGCCTTGATGGTCGAGTCGAACGACACGAGCAGGAGCTTGATCGCGTCCTCGAAGCTCATCGCCGGATTGAAGGCACGTACCAGGATCGGCCGGCCGTACTTGGTTTCGCCGATCTGGAAGAATGGGGTGTCGTCGGAGGCCTCGATGAAGTTGCCCTCGGGATAGACCAGGAACAGCCGCGGCGCACCGTCGCCCACCTGGCCGCCGACGATCATGGTGGCGTTGAAGGCGCTGTCGGCCCGCTGTCCGGCCGACGCGTTGGCCTTGATCACCTCCTTCAGGGTCTCGCCGACGTGGCGGGCGACCTGGAACATCGACGCCTCGGCCAGAACCGAGGGCATGCGCTCGCCCACCGCCTTGGAACGCTCGTCGAGCAGGCTGATCACGGCCTGGGTGGTGGCGAGGTTGCCCGCCGACAGGAGCGCGATGAACCGATCCTCGGCTTCCCAGGTGTGCATCTTTCGGAACACCGAGATGTTGTCGACCCCGGCGTTGGTTCGGGTATCGGACATGAACACCAGCCCGCGATCCATTCGCAAAGCCACGCAATAGGTCATCGGTTCAGCCCTCGGGGTGCGGCGCGATTACTGCTGCACCTGAATATCCACCGCAAGCGTTTCCTTTCCGTGATCGCCGAAGCGCAGCCCCGAGACCGGCGCTGCATCCCGGTAGTCGACCCCGGTGGCGACGCGGACATAGCGGGCGTCGGGCGAGATCCCGTTCGAGGGGTCGAAACCGATCCAGCCGAGCCCCTCCAGATGCGCTTCGGCCCAGGCGTGGCTCGCGTCCTGGTTCACCCGGTCGTTCAGCATCAGGTAGCCGGAGACATAGCGGGCGGGGAACCCCATCGCCCGGGCGGCAGCGAGAAAGACGTGGGCGTGATCCTGGCAGACGCCGTGGCCATGCTCGAGCGCGAGCTCGGCCGTGGTACTGGGGTCGGTCGCACCGACGCGGTAGGCCACGGCCGCGTGGATGCGGCGTGTCAGCTCGTGCAGCCGCGGCAGCTCCTCGGGGAAATCCGCCGCCAGACCCTTGATCAGCGCCCGGGTCCGGTTCCCGGCGCGGGTCAGGTCGGTCGGCCGCTCGAACAGCCAGAGCGGGGTGAAGCCCTGGTGACGGCCGACGACGCCATTGGTGTCCTCGGTCTCGACTTCGCCTTCGGAGGTCACCACGATCTCGTGGCCCTCGCCGGAGAACGAGATCAGCATCACGTGGTTCATGTGCTGGTCGTCGAATTCGACCTCGCGATTGCCGCCCTCGATATGGGTCGTCCAGCCCAGCACGGTCTGGCCGGGTCGGGTCTTCGGCGTCAGCCGCAGCTCCTGCAGGCCGTAGCTGAGCGGCTTGTCGTAGCGGTAGGACGTGCGGTGGCGGATCATCAGGCGCATTGGACTCACCCGTAGAAGCGGTAATCTTGCTCGATCCCGGCGCCGAGCGCGGCGATGTCGGACAGGAATTCGGTGAGGAACTCGTGCAGCCCGTGCTCGAAGATCGAGTCGATGGTCTTGCCCTGCAGCTTGGCGTGCAGAGCGTCGGCAAGGTCGTGGCAGGCGTGGCGGGTCCCATAGTCGCGTTCGAGCCAGCCGAGGTTGTCGCGAAGCCTGGTGACCGAAAACAGCAGGCTGCGCGGCATCCGGGCATCGAGGATGACGAACTCGGCGATCCCCATCGGTGCGATCTCTCCTCCGGTGAGCCAGCGATAGGCGCGCTGCCCGGCGACCGAGCGCAGCACGGTCTCCCACTGCATGTTGTCGAGCGACGAGCCGATCTGCGCCAGCGAGGGCAGCAGCACGTAGTACTTCACGTCGAGGATCCGCGCGGTGTTGTCGGCGCGCTCGAGGAAGGTGCCGATCCGGGCGAAGTCGTAGCCGTCGTTGCGGAGCATCGAGCCGTGCAGCGCGCCCCGGACCAGCGCGCTCTGCTGGCGGACGAGGCCGAGGACGTCGGTCATGTCCTGCTCGCGCACCGGGCGCTGGAGCGCCTCCTTGATCGCCATCCAGGAATCGTTGGTCGCCTCCCAGACCTCGCGGGTGAGCGCGGTGCGCACCAGCCTCGCGTTGGAGCGGGCGGTCTCGATCGAGGTGAGCACCGAGGAGGAATTTTTCGGCTCGCGCAACAGGAAATCCACCACCGAGGGGCCCTCGAAGGTATCGTACATCGACAGGTAGGCGCTCCGCACGCCGACGGTGTCGATCACCGAAGCCCATTCCTCGGCGATGGCGCCGCCCCTGACCAGTGCCATGCGAAAGCCCGCGTCGACCAGGCGCGCGGTATTCTCGCTCCGCTCGAGGTAGCGGAACATCCAGAACAGACCGCCTGCGGTCTTGCCGAGCATCAGTCCTCCAAGACCCAGGTGTCCTTGGTGCCACCGCCCTGGCTGGAGTTGACGACGAGCGAGCCCTTCTTCAGCGCCACCCGCGTGAGCCCGCCCGGAACCAGGTCGATCCGGTCGGGCGAGACCAGCACGTAGGGGCGCAGGTCCACATGCCGCGGCGCCAGCCCCTCCTTGGTGAAGATCGGGCAGGTCGAGAGTGCCAGCGTCGGCTGGGCGATGTAGTTGCCGGGCTTCTCCTCGAGCTTCCGGCGAAACGCCGCGAGGTCCTTCTTCGAGGCGGCGGGGCCGACCAGCATGCCGTAGCCGCCCGAGCCGTGCACCTCCTTGACCACCAGCTCGGCGAGGTGGTCCCGCACGTATGCCAGCGCCTCGGGCTCCGAACAGCGCCAGGTCGGCACGTTCTGCAGGATCGACTTCTCGCCGGTGTAGAACTCGACGATGTCGGGCATGTAGGAATAGATCGCCTTGTCGTCGGATATCCCCGTGCCGGGGGCGTTGGCGATGGTGATGCCGCCGGCGCGGTAGATGTCGAAGATGCCGGGTACCCCCAGCATCGACTGGGGGTTGAAGATCAGCGGGTCGAGGAAATCGTCGTCCACCCGGCGGTAAAGGACGTCGATCGGCTGGTAGCCTTCAGTCGTGCGCATCGCGATGCGGCCGTCGGCGACGCGAAGGTCGTTGCCCTCGACCAGCTCGGCACCCATCTGGTCGGCGAGGAACGAGTGCTCGAAATAGGCCGAGTTGTGGATCCCCGGGGTCAGCACGGCGACCACCGGGCGACCGGTGCAGGCCGCCGGCGCCGAGGCCGAAAGCGAGCGGCGCAGCCGGGTCGGGTAGTCGGAGACCGGCCGCACCCGGACCCGGGTGAAGAGCTCGGGGAACATCTGCAGCATCGTCTCGCGATTCTCGAGCATGTAACTCACGCCCGACGGGGTGCGGGCGTTGTCCTCGAGCACGTAGAACTCGTCCTCGCCGGTGCGCACGAGGTCGGTGCCGACGATGTGGGTGTAGACGCCGCCCGGCGGAGTGACCCCGATCATCTGCGGCAGGAAGGCCACGTTGTTGGCCACGAGCTCGCGCGGGATCCGGCCGGCGCGCATTATCTCCTGCCGGTGATAGATGTCGCGCAGGAAGGCGTTGATCGCGCGCACCCGCTGCTCGATGCCGCGCGCCAGCCGCGCCCATTCGCGGTCCGAAAGGATGCGCGGCACGATGTCGAAGGGAATGAGGCGCTCGGTCGACTCGCCGGCACCGTAGACGTTGAAGGTGATGCCGGTGCGCCGGAAGAAGGTCTCGGCCTCGCTTGACTTCTTCCGCAGCCGGGC
>JBFKAV010000212.1:0-4860 GCA_041621405.1 Paracoccaceae bacterium | reverse complement strand
TGCGCGAGGTCCGGCTCTCCGCCGGCGCCGGCTTCGTCGTGGTGATCTGCGGCGAGATCATGACCATGCCGGGCCTGCCAAGGGTGCCCTCGGCCGAGTCGATCCGGATCAACGCCGAAGGCCAGATCGAGGGACTGTTCTGAGGCGAGGGGCGGGCTCGGGGGGCATCGAGCCCCTGCTCGCCCGCAGCCTCCGGCGGGGATACTTGGAAAAGGGGAAGGACAAGGCATGGCGGCTGACGTGATCGACGGCAAGGCCTTCGCGGCCCGGGTGCGGGGCCAGGTGGCCGAGCACGTGGCGCGGCTGAAGGCGCAGGGCATCGTTCCGGGATTGGCGGTGGTGCTGGTGGGCGAGGACCCCGCGAGCGCGGTCTACGTCAGGAACAAGGGGATCCAGACCAAGGAGGCCGGGATGGCCTCATTCGAGCACAAGCTGACGGCGGAGACCACGGAGGCCGATCTCCTGACGCTCATCGGCAAGCTCAACGCCGACCCCGCTGTGCACGGGATCCTGGTCCAGCTGCCCCTGCCGAAGCACGTCGATTCCGACCTCGTGATCAACACCATCGACCCGGCGAAGGACGTCGATGGCTTTCACATCTCCAACGTCGGGTTGCTGGGCACCGGGCAGAAGGCGATGGTGCCCTGCACCCCCCTGGGCTGCCTGATGCTCTTGCGCGACCGCCTCGGCTCGCTTGCCGGCCTCGAGGCGGTGGTGGTGGGCCGGTCGAACATCGTCGGCAAGCCGATGGCGCAGCTCCTGCTCTCCGACAGCTGCACCGTCACGATCGCTCATTCGAAGACCAAGGACCTGCCCGCGGTCTGCCGCCGCGCCGACATCCTGGTTGCAGCGGTCGGCCGGCCCGGGATGGTCAAGGGCGACTGGATCAGGCCCGGGGCGACGGTGATCGACGTCGGCATCAACCGCGTGGCCGGCGAGGGCCGCAAGACCCGGCTGGTCGGCGACGTCGACTACGGCTCGGCTCTGGAGGTCGCCGGCGCCATCACCCCGGTTCCCGGCGGCGTCGGGCCGATGACCATTGCCTGCCTCCTGGCCAACACGCTGACCGCATGCTGCCGACTGAACGGCCTGGCAGAGCCCGAGGGCCTGACGGCCTGACGGCCTGACGGCTCAGGCCGGGATCATCGTGCCCTACATCAGCGCCACGAGACGGCTCTCGCCACCCGACTCGGCCCGGATCTCGGCCCGGACGACGCTGACCCGCCGACCGGGCTTCACGACCTCGCCGGTGGCGACCAGCCGCTCGCCCGCGGCCGGTGCCAGCAGGTTGATCTTCATCTCGACCGTCAGCACCTCGCCGCCGTCGGGCATCAGCGAGAGCGCCGCGTAGCCAGCCGCGCTGTCGCCGAGCGCGAAGGCCAGCGCGGCATGAGCGAAGCCGTGCTGCTGGCCGACCTCGGGGCGGATCGGCGCGGCGATGACCACGCGGCCGGCCCCGACCGCGACGAGCTCGGCGCCGAGCGTCGCCATCAGGCCTTGGGCGGCGAAGCTCGCCGCGACCTCTTTCGCCTTAAGGCCATGCAACTGTTCGGACATCGTTGACGCTCCGTCACCTCACGTTACGGTTGATCCTTCGCCCCTTTGCCCCTAAGACACGGAGAACGCTAGAGATTCGGCATTGGTCGTGCGGTTCAGTCTGCCGTGAGCGAAAGTTTTCGGGAATGCTACCTTCGCGCGCTTCTGGCGCCAACGCCATTGGTGGCCTGGCCGGTCGTCGCGGTGCTGTTCTCGGTTTCCGGCTCGTTCGGCGGCGGCGAGCACCTGGCCTTGCTCCCCCGAACCGCGTTCTGGCTGCTGATCGTCGGCGGGTCGCTGGCCTTCGGCATCGCGCTGCGGGTGGCCATCGAGCGGCTGTGGCGGGGCACTGACCATCTCACGGCTTCCCTCTTTGCTTCCGTCCTGTCCGCGGGCGTTCTCGCCTTCGCCTTGCCGCCGCTGGCGCGGCTGATGCTGGACCTGCCGCCTGAGGCGGTGCCGGAGCCGGCCGCGGTTGCCGTCACGGTGATGCTGCTTGGCGGCGGCATGACGCTGTTGCGCCATCTCCTGATTCGCGATCCGCCGCCTGACGCCGGGCGCCGGCCGAAGCTCCTCGGCCGGCTGCCAGCGGAGGTGAGCGGCGTGCTCCTGCACCTGTCGGTCAGCGACCACTACGTCGAGGTGGCGACCGATCGCGGCACCGGGCGCGTGCTGATGCGGTTCTCGGACGCGATCGAGGAGGTCGAGCAGGTCGAAGGGCTTCGCGTGCACCGTTCGCACTGGGTGGCGCGGGCCGCCGTGGCCGCGGTGGAGCGCAACAACGGCCGGACCTTCCTGACCCTGATCAACGGCACTCGGGTTCCGGTGAGCCGCGCCTACGAACGCGCGGTGGCGAACCTCGGTCCTTAGGCTCCGGGCATCGGCAGCGCGGTGACGCGGGGCCCGAGGAGGAGCGCGAGCGCGCCGGGCCGCATCAGCGACGCGAGCGGTGCCCGGTCGCAGCGCAGCCCGCCGGTATAGGTGCCGTAAGCCGGCAGGACGATGCGGGCTTCGTCGCAGAGGAAGCAGGGCCGGGCGAGGCCGGCCCCGAGCGGCGCCTTCGGGTGGTAGTGGCCCGAGACCTCCGCTTTGGCACCGGGCAGCGCGATGTGTCGGAAGCTGAGAGGTCCGTCGCGGAACTCCGCCAGGTGGCTGCCGCCGAGCCCGAGCGGCCCCGGATCGTGGTTGCCCTCGACCCAGAGCCAGCGCCGCCCGGCCTGCAGCCGGGCGAGCCAGAGCGCGTGGCGCTCGGCCAGCTCTCCGGAGGCGGCAAGATCGTCGAAGCTGTCGCCGAGGCAGACCACGGTCGCGGCCCGTGTCGCCGCGATGTCGGCGTCGAGCCGCGCGAGCGTGTCCTCGGTCTCGTAGGGCGGCAGCAGCACCCCGCGCCGGCGGGCCACCCGGTCGGACTTGCCGAGATGCAGGTCGGAGACCGCCAGGAGCCGCCGCTCCGGCCACCAGAGCGCACCCGAGGGCAGTGCCGTCAACGCCGCGCCGGCCAGGGTGATCCCGTATCCGTTCATGCTTCGTTCGGTGCCACGATGCATGCCGCCACGCAAGCCCCGCCTGTTGCTCGTTCCGACATGGCTCCGGGGGCCGCCATTGGAGCGTCGTCGTCACAGCTGCCCGGACCAATGGCGCAGCACCGGCATTTCCGAACGACAGGAGCGACAAGGCGGAACCGCTGACCCAAGACGTCCCCCGAAGGCGGGCTGGAGCCTCAGGCGAGCCCCGCCGCCGCCATCAGCCGCGCCGCCGTTTCTTCGACCAGCCGCTGCTCGGCCGCGCCCTTGATCGGCACCTTGCCGATCTCGAGGAACATCGGCGCCGCGAGCGGGCTCGGCCGGGAGAGCGCCACGGGGTCGATCCGTCCCTCGATCCGCGCCAGCAGCTCCTCGATCCGGCCGAAATCGACGAGCCCCCTCAGCGCTTCCTCGCGGGTGATCTCGAGCAGGAGATGCCCCGGGTCGTAGCGGCGGAGCGTGTCGTAGAGGATGTCGGAGGAGAACGTGGCCTGCCGCCCGGTCTTGCGGTGGCCTGGCAGGTTGCGGTCGATCAGTCCGGCAATGATCGCGGCGTTGCGGAAGGTGCGCTTCATCACCGCGTTGCCGGCAAGCCAGGTCTCGAGCCCGTCGCGCAGATCCCCGGGCGCGAAGAGCGCCGCGGGGTCCGCCACCTCGTCGAGGCCCCAGATCAGGGTGGCGTAGTCGGTGGCGACGAAGCCGAGCGGACTGAGCCCCTCGCGTTCCATCCGGTGGGTAATGAGCAGTCCAAGGGTCTGCTGCGCGTTGCGGCCGGCGAAGCCGTAGGCGGCTAGGTGATGCCGGCCCTCGTGCGGGAAGGTCTCGATCAGCAGTCGATCTGCCTCGGGCAGCTTCGAGACCTCGCGCTGCAGCGCCAGCCAGGCCGCGGTGTGGGCGGGAAGCTCGGGCCAGTCGGGCTGACGGAGCATCCTCAGGATCCGCTGCGAGAGCTGGGTCGAGGTGGCGAACTTGGTGCCCATGAAGACCGCGATCCGCGGCTCGCGCCCGCGCTCTCGGCTGACTTCCACGGTCATCTCGCGCAAGCCCTCGTAGCGCACCACCTCGCCGCCGATCAGGAAGCTGTCGCCCTGGGTCAGGGCGGCGGCGAACCCCTCCTCGACCTCGCCCAGGGGAGCCCCGCCGCGGCCGCGGAGGCGGACCTTCAGCGTGTCGGTGCCGACGATGGTGCCGAGGTTCATGCGGATCCGCTGCGCGGCGCGGGGGTCGCGGAGCTGCCAGAGCCCGTCGCGGCAGACGAGCCGCTGGTAGCGGTCGTAGGCGCGGAGCGCGTAGCCGCCGGTGGCGGCGAAGTCGAGGCAGGCGTCGAACGCCTCGTGGGTAAGCGCCGCGTATGGGCCGGCCGTTCGCACCTCGGCGTAAAGCGTGTCCGCGTCGAAGGGCCCGGCGGCGGCGCGGGCGAGGATGTGCTGGATCAGCACGTCGCGGGGGCCGGGGCCGCGCGGCTCGCCGTCGAGGTCGTGTTCTCGCGCGGCCTCCAGCGCGGCCACGCATTCGACCACCTCGAAGCGGTTGGCGGGCACCAGCAGCGCCTTCGACGGCGAATTGTAGCGGTGATTGGCGCGGCCGATCCGCTGGACCAGGCGCTTGACGTTCTTCGGCGCCCCGACCTGGACCACGAGGTCGACGTCGCCCCAGTCGATCCCGAGGTCGAGGGTGCCGGTGCAGACCACGGCGCGAAGCGCGCCTTCGGTCATCGCCGCCTCGACCTTCTGGCGCTGCTCGCGCGCCAGCGAGCCGTGGTGGATGGCGATCGGCAGGCCCTCGGTGTTTGCCATCCAGA
>JBFKAV010000211.1:0-4894 GCA_041621405.1 Paracoccaceae bacterium | reverse complement strand
TCACCCGGTTCGACGATTTCGAGGCGTTCTGGCGGCCGTTCACACTCGGCGCCGGGCCGGCGCCGGGCTATGCAAAGAGCTTGCCGGAGGATCGACGGGCTGCGCTCAAGGCCGAGCTGGCCCGGGCGCTCGGCTCCGATGGGCCCGTCAGCCTGCCGGCGCGGGCCTGGGCCGCCCGCGTGGACAGGCCCTGAAGCGTCCGGACGACGCGGCGATCGCGAAGCGGCGAGCGGGCTGCTCGATCAGAGCCCGAGCTTCTTCTGAACCAGCGCGTTCACCGCCGCCGGGTTGGCCTTGCCGCCGGTGGCCTTCATCACCTGGCCGACGAACCAGCCGGAGAGCTTGGGGTTTGACTTCGCCTTCTCCACCTGCGCCGGGTTCTCGGCGATGACCGTGTCCACCGCCGCCTCGATCGCGCCCATGTCCGTCACCTGGCGCATCCCGCGCGCCGCGACGATCTCCGCCGGGTCGCCGCCTTCGGCATAGACGATCTCGAACAGGTCCTTTGCGATCTTGCCGGAGATGTCGCCCTTCGCCATGAGGTCGAGGATGCCGCCGAGCTGCGCCGCCGAAACCGGGCTTTCCCCGATGCCGTGGCCTTCCTTGTTCAAGCGCCCGAAGAGCTCGTTGATCACCCAGTTCGCGGCCTGCTTGCCGTCGCGGCCCCGCGCCACGTCCTCGAAGAAGGCGGCGTTCTCGGCCTCTGCGGTCAGCACGTCGGCGTCGTATTCGGTGATCCCGAATTCGGTGACGAAGCGCGCCTTCTTCTGGTCCGGCAGTTCCGGCAGCGAGCCTTCGATAACGTCGACCCACTCCTGCTCGATCTCCAGCGGCAGGAGGTCGGGGCAGGGGAAGTAGCGGTAGTCGTGCGCCTCCTCCTTCGAGCGCATCGAGCGGGTCTCGCCGCGGTCGGGATCGTAGAGCCGGGTCTCCTGGGTGACGCTGCCGCCGCCCTCGATGATCCCGATCTGGCGCCGAGCCTCGTACTCGATCGCCTGCTGGATGAACCGCATCGAGTTCATGTTCTTGATCTCGCAGCGGGTGCCCAGATGCGAGAAGTCCTGCGTCTCCTGGTATTTCTCGTACTGCCCCGGCCTGCAGACCGAGACGTTGACGTCGGCGCGCAGGTTGCCGTTCTGCATGTTGCCGTCGCAGGTGCCGAGATAGCGCAGGATCTGGCGCAGCTTGACCACGTAGGCGGCGGCCTCTTCGGGGCCGCGGATGTCGGGCCGGCTCACGATCTCCATCAGCGCCACGCCGGTCCGGTTGAGGTCGACGAAGGACATCGCCGGGTCCATGTCGTGGATCGACTTGCCGGCGTCTTGCTCCAGGTGGATGCGCTCGATCCGGACCCGGCGCGCCACCCCGGGTCCCATGTCGACGATCACCTCGCCCTCGCCGACTATCGGGTGGTAGAGCTGGCTGATCTGATAGCCCTGCGGCAGGTCGGGGTAGAAGTAGTTCTTGCGGTCGAAGGCGCTGAAGAGATTGATCTTCGCCTTCAGCCCCAGCCCGGTGCGCACCGCCTGTTCCACGCAGAACTCGTTGATCACCGGCAGCATTCCCGGCATCGCCGCGTCGACGAAGCTGACGTTGGAATTGGGCTCGGCGCCGAAAGCGGTGGAGGCGCCCGAGAAGAGCTTGGCCTCGGAGGCGACCTGGGCGTGCACCTCCATGCCGATGACCAGCTCCCAGTCGGACTTGGCGCCCTGGATCACCTTGGGCGTCGGCGCTTCGTAGGCGAGGTGGTCGAGCATCTTGCGGCCTTTCGCGGGATCGCGGGGCCGGTTCTAGGGAATGCGCGGGCAGTGGGCAAGGCCCGGCTCAGTGGCCCTCGGGCTGCATCAGCTTGATGCCGTCCCCGGTGGCCCGGAGCACCGCGCCCACGGCCAGATCGGCGGCGAAGACATGGGCGATGGCGCGGCGGATCGCGGTCTCCTCGATGCCCCAGATCGGCGCCTGCAACTCGGTCAGATGGCGCAGGATCACCTCGCGCAGCCCCTCGGCCAGCCGCTCGCGGACCGGCTGGGCGCGCTCCACCTCTTCCGGCGTCTCCGTTCTGGAGGGCAGCGTCAGCCGGAACAGCAGCGCGACGAGATCGTTGGCCAGCGCCTGGCTGCGGTTGCCCTCGAGCAGGGCATGGACGCCGGTAAGGAACATCTCGGGATCGATCCGCGCCACCGCCGAGCGGTCGGCCTCGAGTGGCGCCTGCCAGAAGCAGGGATAGGCCCCGGCGCCGAGGCCGTCGGCTGCCCGCTTCGCCGCGCGCCGCGCCTCGCGCTCGATCTCGTCGTAATCACCGTACCACTCGGGGGTGAGGAACGCGGCATGGGTGGCCAGCATGCCGGGGTTGGAGGGGTCGAGGTCGGCCCAGTCCTCGTACCAGTCGCGCAGGAAGACCGTCCCGTCCTCGACCCCGGGCGCGAGCCGGTAGCGGGCCTCGGCCAGCATCGGCGAGTTCTCCAGGATCGGGTCGAAGCTCTCGATCACCGCCTCGGCGCGGGCGAAAAAGACCTGGGCGGCGTCCTTCGCGTCCCGCGGGGTCTCGCTGGGCGGCAGCGGGCCGCGCACCGCCCAGCCGATCTCGATCAGCGCGTGGGCGAGCAGCACCGCGGGCATGTAGTCGTTGAGGTTGCCGATGTGCAGCGTCGTCAGAGGCGCGAGCGCCGCCGTGGCGGCGTCGATCCGCGCCGGCTCGCCGAGGTGGCGGGTGACCGGGGCGATGGCGCCGGCGAGCGCGCATTCGTAGTAGCGCTTGCCCGAGGCGAAGCGTTGCCGGGACTGGTCGACGCCGCGCAGCCGGTCGAGCAGCGACATCCACAGCCCCTCGTCGGCGAGCGCCGCGAAGCCGCGCTCGATCTCGCTCCATTCGTCCTGCTCGGGCGATTTGCGATGCACCGGAACGTCGACCTTTCGCGCGATCTCCGGGGTCTCGCCGGGCTCCTGCGTCGGCCGGCCAAGCCGTCCGCCGAGGCCAGGCAGCCGGGCGATGAGCCGCGACATGCGGCCTCCGTCGCCTGCGGCCCCCGACAGCGGGGCGGATGACTCTTTGCGCTTGACCATTGCTCGATTCGCGACCTCGATGTCGTCTATGTTCCTTTTCTGGCGGGAAAATATGGCTTGAACGTGGTGCCCTTGTGGTGTGCTTCGTGCCTTGCCGAGGCTTCCTTGAGCGCGTCGTGTGGCAGGATTCCGCCGATCGGCCAAGGGTGCCGTTGCGCGTGCGCCGGCGCTCGGGCAGTTTCGCCGCTGCCGGACGCTGGGGGTCCGGTGCCACGTCCTGACACCGATGCACACCGTCCTTCGCGCCGCGCTCCTGGCGCTTGCCCTGCCGGTTGCCGCTTGCGGCATGGTCGGCGGTCGCACTCACGAAGCCGATGAGCCGCCGCCGATGCGCTGGGATTTCCGCCCCGAGGCGCCGGCCTGGACGGCCGCCACGCTGGCTGCGCTGGAAAGCCACGGCGCCGTACTGGCCGCGGTGGTGCCCGCCGACATCGAGGCCTTCTGCCCGGGCTATGCCGAAGCCGACGCCGAGCAGCGCCGGGAATTCTGGGCCGGGCTTCTCTCTGCGCTCGCAAAGCATGAAAGCACCTGGAATCCTGCGGCTTCCGGAGGCGGCGGGCGCTGGATCGGGCTGCTGCAGATCGCGCCCGGCACGGCGCAGCAGTACCGCTGCGCGGCAACCAGCACATCCGAGCTGAAGGACGGCGCGGCGAACCTGTCCTGCGCGGTCAGGATCGCTGCCGTCCAGGTCGGCCGCGACCGGCTGGTGGCGGGCAACGGCAGCAAGGGGGTTGGACGTGACTGGGCGCCGTTTCGCTCTGCTTCTAAGCGCGCCGAGATCGCCGATTGGACCCGCGCGCAGAGCTACTGCGCCCGAGGCTAGGGCCGGCGCGCCCCGTCCACGCCCTGGTGCCGGCGCGCCGCGAACGCGAGGCGCCCGGTCTTCTTGGGGAATTGCCTGACGCCCGCAGCGCCGCCTCGGATCAAGCCTCGAGCGGAATGCCGCGACGTGCCAGCGCCTGTTCGAGCGCGCCGATGTCCGGGGTGAGGGCGGCGGGAAGCTTGATCGTGCGGCCGTCGCGCAGGCGCAGAGCAAGGCCCGCAGGTCGCCCGCGTGGGCCTTCGACCTGAACGGCGCCGATCTCGCCGAGCTCGACCGAGCCGCTGCGCTCGCCGACGAAGAAGTCCCAGCGACCGTCGTGGATTTCCATCCCGGCGGTCGGATGGCGCAGGCCGAGCCAGGAAATGCCTGCCAGGAACAGCACGATGCCGAGGAAGGCGTAAGGCGGCCCGCCGACCTGGCTGAGCAGGTACCAGTAGAGCAGCCCGACTCCGGCCGCGAAGTAGAATCGTCTCCGGCGCGGACGATTCAGATGAAGGAACTGCGACGGCATCGACGTCACTCCACAATTTTCGACTCGTCTCGCCGAGGGTCGCCATCTTGGAGATTCGAAACAATGCCCAATTCTGCGAATCTGCCGCCGGAAGCCGCAAGTGAGGGAAATTTGCCGGCCAAATTGGGGCAATCGGCCAGAATCCGCCGATGGACTCGGGCAATTCCGGCGGAAATGTGGCGTTATTGCGGCCAAATCATGCCAGAACCTCCGCCAGGATGCGCGGATCTCCGCCGACAACTGTTGACAACTTGTCCACAACGTGCCGCGAAAAGTCCGCCCGGATGTCCCGCATCCGGCCATTTCAGCCTGCCGCTAGGAGCCGCGCGACCATCTCGGCGGTGTCGCGGGAAAGCCCCGGTGCGCCGGCGATGCGGCTGAGCTCGGAGCGGATCAGCGCCTTGCGGTCGGCATCGTAGCGCGGCCAGGTCTCGAAGGCGGTGGTCATCCGCGCGGTGGTCTGCGGGTTCACCGGGTCGAGCCGGATCAACCAGTCG
>JBFKAV010000210.1:0-4924 GCA_041621405.1 Paracoccaceae bacterium | reverse complement strand
GGGGGGCTTTCTGCCCCCGTCGCCTCACGGCGACTCCCCCCGAGGGTACTTGGAAAACGGGGAAGGGGCAGATCTCGGAATCCAGGCGCAAGGCCGGCAGGTCGCATCTGATCGGGGCGCAGAAGCGCAGGGATCGCGCCGAAGTTTCCCGGAGCCCAACCCGGAGGCGGGCGGTTCGGCGTCTCGAGGGGTACGCCCGGCAGCGGGCCCGTGGCGAAGGGCGACGGGGCGGCGTCTTCGGAAGTCGAGACTGTCATCCGGTCCCCGTCGCCGGGGAAGCGGTTGCGGCGAAGACTCTTTCGGGCCGGCGCGCCGCGTTGCTGCGGGCAAGGCCGGCCGGTCGGACTGCGGTCAGGCGAGCAGGGCGACGAGGGCGATGGCGGCGCCGAGCGCGGTGCCGAGGCCGAGCCAGAGGACGGCGCGGAGCGCCGATGGCCGGGGCGGCAGCGGAGGCGGGTCGGTCTGGCGCACGAGGATGGCCTCGGCGAGCTGCGGCAGCCGCGGGCCGAAGCGGGCGAGGACGCGGAAGGTGCGGGCGAGATCGCGCGCCATCGCCCGTGGCCCGACGTTGCGGCGGATGTAGTCCTCGACGATCGGCCGGGCGACCTTCCAGATGTTGATCGTGGGGTTGAGCGAGCGGGCCACCCCCTCGACCACAACCATGGTGCGCTGCAGCAGGATCAGCTCGGTGCGAGTCTCCATGCCGAAGCGCTCGGTCACCTCGAAGAGGTAGGCCAGCAGCCGGCCCATCGAGATCCGGCTGGCGTCCATGCCGAAGATCGGCTCGCCCACCGAGCGCAGCGCTCGGGCAAACTCGTCGACGTCGCGGTCGGCGGGCACGTAGCCGGCCTCGAAATGAACCTCGGCGACGCGGTGGTAATCCTTGCGGATGAAGCCGTAGAGGATCTCGGCGTAGACCCGCCGGGTATAATCGTCGAGCCTCCCCATGATGCCGAAGTCGTAGGCCACGAGCTCGCCGCCCGGGGCGACCTTGAGGTTGCCCTGGTGCATGTCGGCGTGGAAGTAGCCGTCGCGCAGCGCGTGCAGCAGGAAGAGCTGCAGCACCCGCTCGCCGATCGCGTCGGTGTCGTAGCCGGCCTCGCGGATCGCGGCGACCTCGCCCAGGGGGATGCCGTCGGCCCAGCCGAGCGTCATCACGTTGCGCGAGCAGAGGAACCAATGGGGCTTGGGGACGAGGATGCCGGAGTCCTTCTCGGTATTGGCGGCGAACTCGGCCGCCGCCGCGCTTTCGAGGCGCAGGTCGAGCTCGCCCATCACCACGCCCTCGAAATGGCGGATCACGTCCGTCGGACGGAGCCGCCGCGAAGCCGGCGACAGGAGCTCGATCAGCGAAGCGGCGAAGTAGAAGGCGTCGATGTCCTTGCGGAACGCCTTGACGATTTTGGGGCGGAGCACCTTCACCGCCACCTCCTCGCCGGTGTCGGAGAGCCGCGCGCGGTGGACTTGGGCGATGGAGGCGGCCGCCACCGGCTCGGAGAAATCGGAGAGGATCTCGTCGACCGGCAGCCCGAGCTCGGCCTCGATCATCCGCTTGGCCACCTCGGTCGGGAAGGGCGGCAGTTTGTCCTGCAGGACGCGGAGCTGGGCCGCGACCTCCTCGCCCACCACGTCGGGGCGCGTGGACAGGATCTGGCCGAACTTGATGTAGGCCGGCCCGAGCGCGGTCAGCGCGCGGGTGGCCGGCGGCATCGCTTGGTCGCCCTTCAGCCCGAGCCACTTGAACGGCCAGCCGAGGAGCCGCGCCGCAAGGCGCAGATGGCGGGGCGTGTTCAGCGCCTCGAGCACGACGCCCATCGCCCCGGTGCGCTCGAAGGTGGCCCCGGTGCGGACCAGCCGCCAGATGTTGTGCGGACCCTTCAAAGCTTCCAGCCGGAATGGAGCGCCGCGACGCCCATGGTGAGGTTGCGGTATCTTACCTGCTCGAAGCCGGCGGCACGGATCATCGCGGCAAAGCTTTCCTGGTCGGGGAAGCGGCGGATCGATTCGACGAGATACTGGTAGCTCTCGCGGTCCTTCGCGACGATCTGGCCCAGCGCCGGGATCACGCTGAAGGAATAGCGGTCGTAGGCCCATTGCAGGCCGGGGTTCGGGAGCTGGCTGAACTCCAGCACCATCAGCCGGCCGCCGGGTTTCAGCACACGGAAGGCCTCGGCCAGCGCATCCTCGATGCGGGTGACGTTCCGGATCCCGAACGAGATGGTGTAGACGTCGAAGCTCTCGTCCTCGAAGGGCAGCGCCATGGCGTCGCCCACCACCCAGGAGAGCCGGTCGGCCAGCTTCTCGGCCTCGGCCCGGCGCTGGCCCTCGACGAGCATCTCCTCGGTCATGTCGAGCACCGTGGCCCTGGCGTCGGGCGCGCGGCGGAGGAAGCGGAACGCGATGTCGCCGGTGCCGCCGGCCACGTCGAGGAGCCGCTGCCCGGGCCTCGGCGCAAGCCAGTCCAGCATCGCGGCCTTCCAGAGCCGGTGGACGCCGGCCGACATCAGGTCGTTCATCACGTCGTAGCGCGAGGCGACGCGGGAGAAGACGCCGTGGACCAGCCCGGCCTTCTCGTCCTCGGCGACCTCCTGGAAGCCGAAATGCGTGGTCCTGCCGCGATCTTTCGCCATGGCCCCTTGCCGCGCCGCCAAAACTCACCCTTCTTATAGGCCGCTGCCGGGGGCCTGCAATGCGACCCTCGCAACCCTTGGGGGGACCGTTGCCCGAACTGCCCGAAGTGGAAACCGTGCGCCGGGGACTTGCGCCGGTGATGGAGGGGCGCGTGATCGAGGCGGCCGAGGTGCGCAGGCCGGACCTGCGCTGGCCGTTCCCCGAGCGCATGGCCGAGCGGCTGAGCGGGCGGCGGGTGGCGCGGCTCAGGCGGAGGTCGAAATACCTCCTGGCCGATCTCGACTCGGGCGAGAGCCTCATCATTCACCTCGGGATGAGCGGGCGGATGCTGCTGTCGGGCGCGATGCTGGGCGAGTTCCACCACGCCCATCCGGCGCCCGCAAAGCACGACCACGTGGTGCTGGAGATCGAGGGCGGCGCGCGGGTGACGTTCAACGACGCGCGGCGCTTCGGGGCGATGGACCTGGTGGAGACGGCGCGGGTGGAGGCGCACTGGCTGCTCGCCGGGCTCGGCCCCGAGCCTCTCGGCAACGAATTCAGCGAGGACTACCTGGTGGGGCGCCTGAAGCGCCGGGCGACGCCGATCAAGGCGGCGCTGCTCGACCAGCGGGTGGTGGCGGGCCTGGGCAACATCTACGTCTGCGAGGTTCTGCATCGGGCGGGGGTCTCGCCCAGACGCAAGGCGGGACGGATCGCCGCGGCGAGGGTGGCGGCGCTGGTGCCGGCGATCCGGGAGGTGCTGATGGCGGCGATCGAGGCGGGGGGCTCGTCACTGCGCGACTACCGGCAGGCCGACGGCGAACTCGGCTATTTCCAGCACGCCTTCCGGGTCTATGACCGGGAGGGCGCGCCCTGCCCCGCGCCGGGATGCGGCGGCACGATCCGGCGGATCGTGCAGTCGGGACGCTCGACCTTCTATTGCGCCCGGTGCCAGCACTGAGCGTTTCGCGGAGGTGGACGGCTTCCAGCGTCTGCGGCCAATCGTTGCGAATCACCGAACGATGCGCCGTGATCCGGGAGGGCCGGCGGGCGCGCGCCGTGCGGGATGCCCAAAGATGGCTTGAACGCGTCGCCGGGGCTGGTAGGAGTCTGGCCCAACGAACCGGGGGGATCAGCGATGGCCTACAAGACGATCATCGTCGAGATCGAAGACTATGTGGCGCTCATCAAGCTCAATCGCCCCGAGGCGATGAACGCGCTGAACACCGAGCTCCTGAGCGAACTGGCCGATGCGGTGCAGGCGGCCGATGCCAACGAGAAGGTGCGCTGCCTGGTGCTGACCGGCTCGGAGAAGGCCTTCGCGGCCGGCGCCGACATCAAGGAGATGGCCGAGAAGAGCTTCGTCGACGTCTTCGGCTCCGACCTGTTCACCGACCCGAGCGAGCGGCTCTTGCGCTGCCGCAAGCCGATCATCGCCGCGGTCTCGGGCTACGCGCTGGGCGGCGGCTGCGAGCTGGCGATGATGTGCGACTTTATCATCGCCTCCGACACCGCCAAGTTCGGCCAGCCGGAGATCAACCTCGGAACGATGCCGGGGCTCGGCGGCTCGCAGCGGCTGACGCGCTTTGTCGGCAAGTCGAAGGCGATGGACATGAACCTCACTGGCCGCTTCATGGACGCCGCGGAGGCCGAGCGTTCGGGTCTGGCGAGCCGCGTCGTGCCGGCCAAGAAGCTGATGGACGAGGCGATGGCGACGGCCCACAAGATCACCGAGAAATCGGCCCTGGCGGTGATGGCGGTGAAGGAGGCGGTGAACCGCAGCTACGAGACGACGCTGCGCGAGGGGCTCTTGTTCGAGCGCCGGCTGTTCCACGCCCTCTTTTCCACCGAGGACCAGAAGGAGGGCATGGCCGCCTTCCTGGAGAAGCGCGAGGCGCAGTTCCGCGACCGCTGAATTTTCCTGTTCCCTTCGCCGCCGACTTCCCCTATAGGGCCGCGTTACATGCGCGTGGGGCCCGCTCAGGCCAGAATCGTCCGGCTCGTTCCCGGGTCTCTTGCGCTCACGTTTTGACAGACCCGGAAAGAAGACCAGATGGCAAATACCGCCTCCTCGAAAAAACGCGCCCGCCAGGCCGAGCGCCGGACCGATGTCAACAAGGCCCGCCGCTCGCGGATCCGCAGCTTCCTTCGCAAGGTCGAGGAAGCGATCGCCTCGGGCAAGAAGGACGCCGCCGCCGAGGCGCTGAAGAATGCCCAGCCGGAACTCATGCGCGGAGTCAGCAAGGGCGTGCTTCACAAGAACACCGCGGCGCGCAAGATGTCGCGCCTCGCGGCGCGGGTGAAGTCGCTCGGC
>JBFKAV010000209.1:0-4967 GCA_041621405.1 Paracoccaceae bacterium | reverse complement strand
TCGAGCGACTTGATGAACGCCTCCGAGACCTTCGCCTTGTCGTGGCCGTAGGGCAAAAGGTGCTCGCTCGGAATCCCGAGCCCCGCCCCGATCTCCTGAATCGGCTTCTTCTTCGCGGCACGGGCGATTTCAATGTCGGACTTCACGGCCATGATGCGCCTTCCTTCCGGGGGGCAGGGGTTGAGTTGCGCGCATCAAGCCCGGAACCCCGTGCCAAGGGTAGGAGCTTTCCGACAGATTGCGCCCGGAAATCGACCAGCGCCCCGATCCCATGCGAAGCTTTGCCACGACTGGGCTCCTAGGGCGCCCAGGGACGCTGCGCCGGAACGTGCAGCCTGACCCGCTCGCCCAGCCGCCAAGCGCCCTCCCGCTCGACCCAGGCGGTCACCCCGCGCCGCCCCTCCGCGGCGTCCTTGAAGCGAGCACCGAAGCCCGGCGCCTCGGCCTCGATCTCGCGCCCCGGGTAATGGCAAGGCAGGTTCTCCATGTCCACGACCACGGTGGCGCCGCCTTCGCCCTGGAGCCGCGAGGCGGGCGGCAGGTGGGTGAAGTCGGGAAGTCCGCGGATCACCGCCGTCACGGCGAGCAGGGCCGGGTCGAGCGCGCCGAGCCCCATCGCCGCGGCGATCGCCGCGAGTTCTTCCGCCGAAAGGATCGTGAGCTGGCGCACGTTGCGGATCTTGGTGCCCTTCGGGTATTGCGCGGTCGCGCGGCTGCAGGAGCGGCGCGTGAGCCCGCCATGGGCCTCGCCCTCGGGCCCCGCGAAGGTCAGCCGCAACGCCTCGACCGGCGCGGCGCGCAGCCCCGCCGCGCGGTTGGCGACGCGGCCGAGAAAGACGATCTCGCCGAAATGTTCGGTGGGGATCAGTGCGGGCATCGGGCGGCTCCAACCGGCGGCGGCGCATCCTGCCCCGCAGCCTGTGCCGCCACAAGCCCGTGCCGCCTCTTCTTGCCGGCGACTGCTCCGGGCGCTGGCGACGGCGGCGGCGGCCCACAATCGGGCCGCCCCGCGCACTGACATCACGACCCGCAAGCGCCGGAACGGGAATGCCACCCGCCCTGCCTCCTCCGCCGGTCAGGCCACCCCCGGCGCCGCATCGAAGGCCGCCGCAGACACGGCGAAGTTCGCCTCCGTGGAGGGCCGCATCGCGGTCGGTTCGGTGACTGCCGCGCAGGCGCGGCAGCCGAGGTCCGCCACCGCGCCGGCCGGCGGTTCCAGGATTGGTGGCAGAAGGTCGTCCGCGGGGCAGAGACGCAAGCCCCGAAGCCTGGATCAGGCCTCGGGGCTCAAGTCGGTCCTAGCTGCGCGCGGGTCAGGCCGTCGGCTCGGGCTCGGGCACGCCGTCGCCCTTGCCCTTGCGCGCCTTCGGCCGGACCGTCTTCGGGATCGCCGCCACCGAGGGCGCGTTGCCCGAGGGCCCGGTTCCCTCGGCGTCGTCGTCGCGGCCGAGGGGCTCGCCGTTGATCACGCGCAGGATCTCGGGGCCGGTCAGGGTCTCGTATTCCAGAAGCCCCTGCGCCAGGCGGTGCAGGTCGTCCATCTTCTCGGTGAGGATCCGCCTGGCGGTCTTGTAGCCCTCGTCGACGATCTTCTTCACCTCCTCGTCGATCCGCTTCTGGGTCTCGGGCGAGTGGGTGTTGCCGGCGTTCCAGTTGCCGAGGAAGCTGTCGCGCTCGTTGGCATAGTCGACGTTGCCGAGCTCGTCGGAGAAACCGAACTGGGTCACCATGGCGCGGGCGATCTTCGACACCTGCTGGATGTCCGACATCGCGCCCGAGGTCACGTTCTCCTTGCCGAAGATAAGCTCCTCGGCGACCTTGCCGCCCATCGCCATGGCGATCTTCGACTTGTACTTGGTGAGCGTCACCGAGAGCTGGTCGCGCTCGGGCAGGCTGAGGACCAGGCCCAGCGCCCGGCCGCGCGGGATGATCGTCGCCTTGTGGATCGGGTCGTGCTGCGGCACATTCATGCCGACGATCGCGTGGCCCGCCTCGTGGTAGGCGGTGAGCTTCTTCTCGTCCTCGCTCATCACCATGGAGCGCCGCTCGGCGCCCATCATGACCTTGTCCTTGGCGTTCTCGAAATCGTCCATCGTGACAAAGCGCCGGCCGACGCGGGCGGCCATGAGCGCCGCCTCGTTCACCAGGTTTGCCAGGTCGGCGCCCGAGAATCCGGGCGTGCCGCGGGCGATGATCCTGAGGTCGACGTTCGGGCCCAACGGCACCTTGCGGGCATGGACGCCGAGGATCTTCTCGCGGCCCTTGATGTCGGGGTTCGGCACCTGAACCTGGCGGTCGAACCGGCCGGGGCGCAGGAGCGCGGGGTCGAGCACGTCGGGGCGGTTGGTGGCGGCGATGATGATCACACCCTCGTTGGCCTCGAAGCCGTCCATCTCGACCAGGAGCTGGTTCAGCGTCTGCTCTCGCTCGTCGTTGCCGCCGCCGTAGCCCACCCCGCGCGAGCGGCCGACGGCGTCGATCTCGTCGATGAAGACGATGCAAGGGGCATTCTTCTTGGCCTGGTCGAACATGTCGCGCACGCGGCTGGCGCCGACGCCGACGAACATCTCCACGAAGTCCGAGCCCGAGATGGTGAAGAAGGGCACGCCCGCCTCGCCGGCGATGGCGCGTGCCAGAAGCGTCTTACCGGTGCCGGGCGGGCCGACCAGAAGCGCGCCCTTCGGGATCTTGCCGCCGAGGCGCGAGAACTTCTGCGGGTTGCGCAGGAACTCGACGATCTCCTCGAGTTCCTCCTTGGCCTCGTCGATGCCGGCAACGTCGTCGAAGGTCACCCGGCCGTGCTTCTCGGTCAGGAGCTTGGCGCGGGACTTGCCGAAACCCATGGCGCCGCCACGGCCGCCGCCCTGCATCCGGTTCATGAAGAAGATCCAGATTCCGATCAGCACCAGGAAGGGCAGCCAGAGCGACAGGACCGAGAAGAACCCGTTCTCCTCCTGCGGCCGCGCATCCACCGCCACGCCCTCGGCGAGCAGGAGCTCGGTCAGACCGGAGACGCCCTCGCCGCCGTTCGGGATCACCGTGGTGTAGCGCTGGCCGTCGGTGCCCTGCACCTCGGCGCGCTCGCCGTCGAAGGTTACCCGGGCGACCTGGCCCGCCTCGACGCGCTCGACGAAGTCGGAATAGGGGATGGTCCGCGAGGCCATCGTGCCCTGAGTGCCGCTGAACAGGTTGAAGAGCGCCAGGATCAATAGGAACAGGACGACCCAGAAGGCGATGTTACGCGCGTTGCCCACGAAAAACTCCTTAACTACGGCACCGAGAGGGCTCGGCGCCGCCTGTCTCTAAGATAGACATATCACGGTCTGGTTCAATGCAGCATGAACGAAGCGGCAAAGGACCGCACATGGCGCGCCCGCCAGCCCTCCCCGCGCCCGGCCAGCGGCGCGGCCACGAGCTCCGGCCCGCGCCAGATCGCGGGCGAGCCCAAAAGCGCCGCGCGAGGCGCGCCGGTCTCGCGCCAGTTTGGGCAGGATTCCAGTCCTTCGGCCCCGAGCGCACGGATCTCTAGGCCAGGGCGGCGCGGCCCCTCGAGCCGCCAGCGCCCGTCCCAGACCGCGTCGGTCGCCGCCGGCGCCGCAGCCGCCGCGGCCTTCGGCTCGCGGCCGATGACGAGGCCGCGCGGCTCGGTCCTGAGAAGGCAGCCATGCAGCGTCCGCCCGCGCGCAGGCCAGGGCCCGCCGACAAGGCGCATCACCGGCTCGGCACGCGGCGGATAGTCGGCGCCCGAGACCCAGCGCAGGGCGGCATTGAGAAGCCGCCGCCGGAACTCCCCGGGCAGCGCGGCGAAGGCCGCGGGCTCGATCACCAGCTCGCCCAGCTCCTCGCGGACATGGGCCACGATCCAGCGGCTCAGCAGCTCGTCGATCCCCACCCTCGTGCGGCGCAGGTTTGCGATGCTCCGGGCAATCTTCGCCTGGTCGACCCCTGCCGCCACCATCGCCTTCCGGATCCGCACCCGGTCGAAGCGCTCGTCCTGGTTCGACGGATCCTCGATCCAGGACAGGCCCCGGCGGCGCAGGAAGGCCCGGAGACCGGCGCGGGATTCACCGAGCAGCGGGCGCAGGAGCGCGACCCCGGCGCGCTCGAACCGCGGCCGCATCCCCGAGAGCCCGTCGAGCCCGGCGCCGCGCGCCAGCCCCATGACGAAGCTCTCGACGTTGTCGTCCCGGGTGTGGCCGAGCAGCACGGCGGCGACGCCCCGTCCTGCCGCCCAGTCGACCAGAAGCCGGTAGCGCGCGGCCCGCGCCGCGGCCTGGAGGTTGCCGGTGCCGTCCCAGTCGTCCCAGGTCAGGACGTCGTGCGAGAGCCCCAGCACCGCCGCCTGCCTCCCGACTTCGGCCGCTTCAGCCGCGGCCTCCGGCCGGAGCCCGTGATTGACCGTCACCGCGTGGATCCCGGCGCCGCGCGCCGCGGCCCAGTTCGCGGCGAGCGCCATCAGCGCCACGGAATCCCCGCCGCCCGATACCGCGACGCCGAAGGGCCCGGCGAGCTCCGGGCCGCAGAGTGCCTCGATCGCTGTGGAAAACCTGTCGGCCAGGCTCACTGACAGCCGAGCGACTGCCGCGCCGCCGCGGCCTCCGCGGCCGCGGGGTCACCGGGGAAGCGCACGCCCACCTCGGCCAGCGTCACGCAGGCCTCTTGCGCCTGGCCGAGCGCGCCCAGCGATTGCCCCAGCCGGAACAGCGCCTGCGGCGCCACAGGCCCGCTCGGCGCGCCGGAGAAGCTGTCGAGGAAGGCCCGCGCCGCGCCCTGGTGGTCGCCCTGCCGGGCCAGCGCCTCGCCGCGCCAGTAATGCGCCTCGCCGTAGAGCGGCCCGGCGGTGTAGGTCTGGGTAAAGGCCAGGAACAGGCCCGCCGCGCCGGCGTAGTCGCCGGCATCGTAGGCGGCCTTGGCCCGGTCGAAATCGCCCTGCTCGCCGATGGCGAGGCTCTGGCCACCTCCTGCCG
>JBFKAV010000208.1:0-5092 GCA_041621405.1 Paracoccaceae bacterium | reverse complement strand
TGCGGCAGCCAGAGGCCGATGACGCTGGCGAACATCTCGAAGCTCCGCTCGAACACCGGCGCCACCAGGACGAGGTCGAGCGCCAGCGCCACCGCCACGAAGCCGGCCGCCACCACCAGCGGGTGCAGCTCGCCCGAGAGCCGCTGGAACGCCATGGCCGCCACCGCGGCGCCCAGGGGCGCGCCGATCAGGTGCAGGATCAGCGTCGTCTCCAGGGTCGTCACCGCGCGCCCGGCGAACATGATCGCCCCGCAGAAGGCCCAGACCGCCACCGCGAGACCCAAGAGAACCGCCCATTTCCGCATATCGGCCTCCGCCCTGCTTTGCGAGGCGAAGCCTGCGCCCGGCCCGGCGGCAGCGCCATGATGCGCGTCAACCTGCGAAACGCCCCCCGGTTCTTCGGGCCAAAAGCGACTCACTTGCAGTCAGCAGCGGAAGGAGTAGCTTCGCGCCTGTCCGGTCCTGCGGATGCCACCTGGAGGATGCGCCCATGCGCCGACTGATCGCTCTTGTTCCCTTCCTCGCCCTGGCCACCCCGGTCCTGGCCGACGAGACCACCGGCGAGATCCTCGCCTACGATCGCGTGGCCCGCGTCATCGTGCTCACCGACAACACCGTCTGGCAGCTCGGCGAGGCGACCGCGACCTCCGACGACCTCGTCGCCGGCGACGAGGTCACGATCGTCTTCACCAGCGCAGGGGATTCCGGGGTCGGCGCAATCTCCAGCGTTACCCGCGTCGGCGGCTGACCGCCGGGTCACCGGGAAGTGGCATGAGCCGGGCTGCGGCCCCTGCGAGCCGGTCCGCGAAAGAGGTTAAGGTTTGGAATGCAGGAATCCGGATTTCCCATGATTCCAGAGGTTTGACCTAATATCCCATCGTGAGATCCCGGCCCTTTCCACGCCCAAATCGCGCCGGCCGCAGCCACGACCCCGCGTGAAGGCAGCTCTTCGAACGGGTCAATGCGGACCTCAGCACCCGCTTCACCGATGCCGATCGATTTTGAGTGCGCGGTGAAATCTGCTTGCGGCCCTCGCTGCACAGTTGATTTCCGCCGGGGCTTCGCCAATCTCCGCGAGATTCGTCATACCCATCGAGGCCACCCATGCTCCTCGTCCGCACCTCGGTCCGCCAGAGCCCGATCCACGGCCTCGGACTTTTCGCCGAACATGCGATTTCCCAGGGCCAGCCCATCTGGGCATTCGAGCCCGGCATCGACCGGATCCTCGCCGAGGCCGAGCTCGACAGCTATCCCGCGCACGTCATCGACTACCTTGAGACCTATTGCGAGTACTTCCCCGAGTCCGGGGTCCTGGTGCTTTCCGGCGACAACGACCGCTACACCAACCATGCGGACGAGCCGAACACCGTGGTGGTGCTGCCGAACGGCCCCGAGGCCCGCGTGGTCGCCGCCCGCGACATCGCCGAGGGTGAGGAGATCACCTGCGACTACACCGTGATCCGCTGCCGGAAGTACAGCCTGGCGCCGCTGGTCGAAGCCTTCGCCTGAGCGCCCCGGCGCAGACCTCAGGCTTTCCGGATCACCCGGATCAACACCAGCAGAACGACCGCCCCCAGCGTCGCCTGGATCACCGAGGCCAGGAAGCCGCCGCCCACGGTGATGCCGAGGCGGGGCAGCAGGAAGCCCGCGATCACCGCCCCGACGATGCCGATCGCCACGTTGCCCGCGATTCCAAAGCCGCCACCCTTCACGATCTGCCCCGCGAGCCAGCCCGCGATGGCGCCGACGATGAGGAGCACGATCAGATTTTCGAATCCCATGGTTTCCCCCATGACAGTCACGTCGCCCATCAATCGTAGGCGCCGACGACCTCGTACATCACCGGCTCGAAGCTCTTGCAGAGCTCGTTGATCTTCCGGTTCCTCCGACGCATCTCGTCGGAGCGGAGCATTGCCAGGAAATCCTGCCGCTCGCGCCATTGCGAATAGTTGGCGATCCGGGTCTGGGCGTCGTTCACGTGCAGCGCCGCAGCGACGAATCCGGGCTGCTTCGAGATGAAGCCGTCATAGGCGTCCTGCAAGTGGTCGAGCAGGTCCTGGCAGGTGCCCGGGGTCACCTCGAAGGTCGTGATCACCGTTTGCAGGGCCGCGCCCTTCTCGATTCTCGGCATGGAGTCCTCCCTTTCCGGCCTGAGTATAGCCCGCCCGCCGCGCGCCGCCTACGCGCCCCAGCCGGCTGCTTCCATCTCCCGCAGCCGCGAGGCGGTGCGGGCAAACTCGAAACTGCCTTCTCCCTCGATGTAGAGCCGTTCGGGCACGTCCGCGGCCGAGGCGATCAGCCGCACCCTGGCTTCGTAAAGCGCATCGATCAGCGTCACGAAGCGCCGGGCCGGATTGTAATTCTCTGCGGAAAGACGGGGGATGTCCTCGAGGATCAGCACCCGCACCGCTTCGGCCAGTGCAAGGTAGTCGGCCGGCCCGAGCGGGCGGCCGCAGAGGTCCCAGAAGGTCGCCCGCGCGACGCCGTTCATGAACGCCGGGAGCGTCACGTCGCGGCCCTTCACGCGGAGCGTATGCGGCTCCGATCGGCCGCCGGTCAGGCCCTGCCAGATTGCCTCGATGGCCTCGCGGGCGCAGGCGTCGGCAGGGGCGAAATAAACCTGCTCGCCGGCCAGGCGGTTCTGGCGGTAGTCGGTCTCGCTGGCGAGCTCGCGCACCTCCATGTGCTCCTTCAGGAGCACAATGAAGGGCAGGAAGAGCTGGCGGTTGAGGCCGTTCCTGTAGAGCTCGTCCGGTGGCCGGTTGGAGGTGGTGACGACAACGACTCCGGCGGCGAACAGCCTCTCGAACAGGCGCCCGACGATCATCGCGTCGGTGATGTCGGTGATCTGCATCTCGTCGAAGGCCAGCAGGCGCACCTCGTCGGAGACCGCCGCCGCGACGGGCGCGATGGCGTCGTCCACCCCGCGCTGGCGGGCGGCGTGCATCGCGGCGTGGATCTCCTGCATGAAGGCGTGGAAATGCACGCGCCGCTTGGCGGGCGTGTCCACGGCCTCGATCAGGAGGTCCATCAGCATCGACTTGCCGCGCCCGACTCCTCCCCAGAGATAGAGCCCCTTCGTGCCCTCCGGCGCCTTGCGGAAGAGCCGGCCTAGGCCGCGCTGCTCGCGGTGCTCGGCAAGCCAGCCGGCAATGCGCTCGAGATCCGGCAGTACTGCCTCCTGCGCCGGGTCGGGGTGCAGGTGGCCGGCTTCGAGGCGGGCGCTGTAGAGCTCGGTCACGGGCGCTGTCATGGCCGCGAGGAGTAGCCGGGCCGGGCGGTCAAGAAAAGCCGCTCGCGCGAACGGCGGCGAATTGACCGGCGGCGCGGCGCGGGCGTATCGCGTCCGCCCGGCGCGACGGAACGGCCGGACTGGCGCGTGACAGATGCCGGACCTGACGGAGGATAAGATCCATGCGCATTTTCGGCCCCTCGCTTCTCGTCGCTCTCCTGCTCGCCACGCAATCGGCCGCCGCCGGGCTGGAGCGGAAATCGTTCCGGCACGAGGGGCTCAGGCGGAGCTACCTCGAGTACGTTCCCGAGGCGCCGGCACCGGCCGCCGGGCGGCCGGTCGTGCTGGTGCTCCACGGCGGCGGCGGCACGGCGCGGCAGATCGCGCGCGAGACCGGCGCGGGATTTCACGCCTTCGCCGAGGCGAGCGGTGCGGTGATCGTCTATCCCGACGCGGTCGGCCGGATGTGGGACTTCGGCGAAGGCCCGGTGTCGGCGGGGCTCTCGCCCCGGCGTGACGACCTCGCCTATTTCCAGGCCGTCATCGCCGCGGTGCTCCGCCAGCACGGTGGCGACGGCGCCCGCATCTTCGCCACCGGGATTTCGCGGGGGGGCCAGGCCTCCTATTTCCTCGCCTGCAGGCTGCCGGGCCGCATCAAGGCCATCGCCCCGGTGACGATGCCGTTGCCAGATTTCCTCGAGGATGACTGCCGCGCCGCACCGGGCGTGGCGATCGCGGTGCTGAACGGGACTGCCGATCCGATCGTGCCCTACGATGGCGGGCCGATCACCGTCCGGCGCGGCGCCCGCGGCGAGGTCCTCTCCACCGAGGCGACGCTGGCCCTGTTCCGTGCCCGGAACGGATGTGGCGGCGGCTCGGAGACGCGGCGGATCGGGCAGGTGGTGCGGCGGGAGTGGCGGGGCTGCCGGCTGCCGACCGTGCTCTACCGGATCGAGGGCGGCGGCCATACCTGGCCCTCGGGGACGCAATACCTGCCCCGGCGCATCGTCGGCCCGGTCAACCGCGACATCGACGGGACCGCCGAGATCACCGCCTTCTTCGCCCGGTTCCTCTGATGTCTGAGACCCGTCAGTCCTCGCCCTGCCCAACCGGCCGCACGGCGCCTGGGGTGCGGCTGAATCGCGGCGCGACGCCCGCCTGAAGTATGCCGCTCTGCCGGACTAGGGCCCCGCGCGCGGTCATTTGCGGGTCGATCTCGGCTTCTTTGAGGGTCAAGATCGGGGCGACGCAGGCATCCGAGCCGCCGAACGCTTCCATCCACTCGTCGCGGGTGCGGCTCAGGAAGATCGCGGCATAGGCCGCGCGCATCTCGGGCCAGCGGCGGCGATCCTCGCGATTGGCGATCATCTCTTCCGAGAGCCCCAAGCCTTCGGCGAGGCGGGCGAAGAACTTGTCCTCCAACGCGCCGACGGCCAAGTGGCGGCCGTCGGCCGTCTCGTAGCAGGCGTAGTAGGGCGCGCCGCCGTCGAGCCAGTTCGCCTCGCGTGCGGGGGTCCAGCTGCCGCGGGCTTGAAGCTCGTGGATCAGGCCCATCATCGCCGGCACGCCGTCGACCATGGCGGCGTCGACGACCTGCCCTCGGCCCGAACCTGCACGCTCGTAAAGCGCCGCGAGAACGCCGAACAGCAGGAACATCGTGCCGCCGCCATAGTCGCCGAGGAGATTGAGCGGCGGCACGGGCTTCTCGGCGGTGCCGATGGCGTGAAGCGCGCCCGTCAGCGCGATGTAGGTGATGTCGTGCCCCGCCGTCTGCGCCAAGGGTCCGTCCTGGCCCCAGCCGGTCATCCGGCCGTAGACGAGGCGCGGGTTCCTTGCGAGGCAATCTTCCGGGCCCAGGCC
>JBFKAV010000207.1:0-5130 GCA_041621405.1 Paracoccaceae bacterium | reverse complement strand
GGCGCCTACGGCATGGAGGCCCTGAACGTGCTCCGGATCGAGAAGGGGCTTCTGACCCATGCGGAGCTCCACGGCCGCACCACCGCCTTCGACCTCGGGCTCGAGCGGATGGTCTCGGGTGCCAAGGACTGCATCGGCAAGGCTGCCGCCGTCCGCCCGGGCCTCGGCGGCCCCGATCGCGAGCAGCTGGTGGGCCTGAAGCCGGTCTCGCCCGGGCGCAAGATCAGCGCCGGCGCGCATCTCTTCCGCGAGGCGGCGCAGGCGGTCAGCGCCAACGACGAGGGCTATGTCACCTCGGTCGGCCATTCGCCGACGCTGTCGTCCTGGCTCGGCCTCGGCTTCCTGAAGGACGGCCGGGCCCGGCACGGGCAGCGGATCCGCCTCGTCGATCACCTCCGCGGCATCGAGGAGACCTGCGAGGTCTGCGACCCGGTCTTCTTCGACCCCGAGGGAGGGCGGGTCCGTGGCTAGGCTGATCGCGAAGACCCCGCTCGAGGGCCTGCTGCCGGTCTCGGTTCCGGGCGCGACGCTGGAGGAGGTGGGGCTCGACCAGGCCACCCTGATCGCGCCCTTCCGCGGCAGGGAGCGCGCGGTCTCGGCGGCGCTGAAGGGGCTGGGCCTGAGCCTTCCCGGCCCCGGCAAGACCGCGCAGAAGGGCGAGGCGCGCGTGCTCTGGTGGGGCAGAAACCAGGCGCTCCTGATCGGCGCCGCGCCGCCGGCCTCGCTCGACGGCCTCGCGGCGCTGACCGCGCAGGCCGACGGCCTCGCCGCGCTTCGCCTCGAGGGGGCGCTGGCCGAGACAGCGCTCGCGCGGCTGGTGCCCCTGGACCTCCGCGCCGCGGCCTTTCCAAAGGGCGCGACGGCGCGGACGATGCTCTTTCACATGACCGCTTCGGTCACCCGGCTGGGCGCACAGGCGTTCGAGATCCTGGTGATGCGGTCGATGGGGCGGACCGCGGTGCACGATTTGACCGTGGCAGTGAAGAGCGTCGCGGCGCAAGGGTGACGAGGCCTTGGGGGCTGCTGCCCCCAACCCCCCGCCACGGGGGGCTGTCTGCCCCCGTGCACCCCCCGAGGATATTTCGACCAGGGTGATGGGCAGGGGCTTTGACTTGGGGTGGCGCCGGCACGATATAGTGCGGCATGAGTCTGCCCCCGGCCTTCCTCGACGAGCTCCGTTCCCGGCTCTCGCTGGCACAGGTCGTGGGCCGGAAGGTCACCTGGGACCTGCGGCGCTCGAACCAGGCCAAGGGCGATCTCTGGGCGCCGTGCCCGTTCCACCAGGAGAAGACGGCGAGCTTTCACGTCGACGACCGCAAGGGCTTCTACTACTGCTTCGGCTGCCACGCCAAGGGCGACGCGATCAGCTTCGTTCAGGAAACCGAGAACGTCGGCTTCATGGAGGCGATCGAGATCCTCGCCCGCGAGGCCGGAATGCCGATACCGGCGCGCGACCCGAAGGCGCGCGAGAAGGCCGACCTGCGGGCCGGGCTCTCCGAGGTGGTGGAGGCGGCGGTCAGGCACTTCCGGCTGCAGCTCAAGACCGCCGCCGGGGCGGAGGCGCGCGACTACCTCGCCCGCCGCAAGCTCTCCGAGGCGGCGCTCGAGCGCTTCGAGATCGGGTTTGCCCCCGACGCCCGGCAGGGGGTATTCAGCGCGCTGACGGCGAAGGGGTTTTCGCCCGAGGCGGTCGTCGCCGCCGGGCTCTGCGCGATGCCGGAGGACGGCGGCGCGCCCTACGACCGGTTCCGCGGCCGGATCGTGTTCCCGATCCGCGACGCGCGCGGCCGGGCGATCTCGCTCGGCGGCCGGGCGATGGATCCGAACGCCCGCGCGAAGTACCTCAACGGGCCGGAGACCGAGCTCTTCGACAAGGGCCGCAGCCTCTACAACCTCGGCCCCGCGCGGGAGGCGGCCGGCAAGGGCCAGCCGCTCGTCGTGGCCGAAGGCTACATGGACGTGATCGCCCTCGTCATGGCGGGCTTCGAGGGCGCGGTGGCGCCCCTGGGCACCGCGATCACCGAGGACCAGCTCAGGCTCCTCTGGCGGATGCACCCCGAGCCCGTGGTGGCGCTCGACGGCGACAAGGCGGGGCTTGCGGCCGCGATGCGGCTCGTCGACCTGGCGCTGCCGATGATCGAGGCCGGGCAGAGCTTGCGCTTCGCGCTGATGCCGCCGGGGCAGGACCCCGACGACGTGCTCCGCGAGGGCGGCGCGGTGGCGATGCGGGCGGTGCTGGAGAAGGCCGAGCCGATGGTGAGCCTGCTCTGGCGGCGCGAGACCGAGGGAAAGGTCTTCGACAGCCCCGAGCGCAAGGCCGCGCTCGACCGCGCGCTCCGCGCGGCGATCCGGCGGATCAGGGACCCCTCCCTCCGCGGCCATTACGGCGAGGAAATCCGGCGGCTGCGCCTCGATCTCTTCGGCTTCGCCCGCCGCCCGCCCGGCCGGGGCCGGGGCTGGAGCCCGCGCGGGCCGGCCGCCCGCGAGCCCTTGCCGGCGACCCGGGCCTCGCTCCTGGCCGCCGGGGCCGAGGCGGTCGAGGAGCGGCTGCGCGAGGCGGTGATCCTGGCCACGCTCATCGCCCACCCGGCGCTGGCGCAGGACTTTCTTGGGCCGCTCGAGGACCTGCACTGCCTCGATCCGGGCCCCGAGGCGATCCGCGCTTCGATCCTGCGCCATGCCGAGGCGGGGCCGGGCCTGCGCGAGCGGGTCGAGGCCGAGGTCGGGGCCGAGGCGCTCGCGAAGCTCTACGCGCCGGGCCATGTGCGCCTCTCGTCGGCGCTGCGGCGCCCGGAGGACGTCGAGTCCGCGCGGCTCGGCCTTGCTGAGGATTTCGCCCGCCTCGCCGCGCTCCGCGGCGCCCGCCGCGAAGTGGCGGAGGCGGTCGACGACATCGACGGACTGGCCGACGAGGGCCTGACCTGGCGGCTCCGCCACGCCGCCGAGGCGGCCGAGCGGGCCGGCCACGCGCTGGTGGAGGACCGCACCGAATACGACATCGCCCCGAACGGGCTCCGCCTCAGCCGCGCCGAGCGCGGCGCCTTCGAGGAGCTGCTGGCGCGCATCGGCCACGCCCCGGCGCCCGATCAGGGTGAGGAAGAGGTAAAGAAATAGGGCTAGACGGGTAGTATCCCGCCTGATTCGCGTTACATGATTCGGCAACCCGGGAGAGGTGATTCGCCCCACCGCGAAGGAGTTTTGCATGGCCGCCAAGGACACCGACGACCAGAAGCCCGAGGAGCAGGACGCCGAAACCATGCTCGACATGAGCCAGGCGCAGGTGAAGAAGATGATCGCCGACGCCCGCGAGCGCGGCTACATCACCTACGACCAGCTCAACCAGGTCATGCCGCCGGAGCAGGTCGCGTCCGAGCAGATCGAGGACGTGATGTCGATGCTCTCCGAGATGGGCATCAACGTCATCGAGGACGACGAGGCCGAGGAGGCCGAGCCCGGCGGCGAGGTCGTGGAGACCTCCGGCTCGCGCGAGGTCACGGTCGCCACCACCCAGTCGGAAACGCTCGACCGCACCGACGACCCGGTGCGGATGTACCTGCGCGAGATGGGCTCGGTCGAGCTGTTGTCCCGCGAGGGCGAGATCGCTATCGCCAAGCGCATCGAGGCCGGCCGCAACACGATGATCGCCGGCCTCTGCGAAAGCCCGCTCACCTTCCAGGCGATCACCATCTGGCGCGACGAGCTCCTGAACGAGGACATCCTCCTGCGCGACGTGATCGACCTCGAGACCACCTTCGGCCGCTCGCTGGAGGACGACGAGGAAGACGAGAGCGTGGACGAGACCGAGGTCGCCGCCTCGGGCCAGGCGGAAAAGACCGACGAGCCCGAGCTCGACGCCGACGGCCAGCCGATCCAGCGCGCCGAGGAGGAGGACGACGACGAGGACGACGAGCAGGCCAACATGTCGCTCGCGGCGATGGAGGCGGCGCTGAAGCCGCGGGTGCTCGACACGCTCGACCGGATCGCCGGCGACTACGTCAAGCTCGCCGAGATGCAGGACCTCAGGATGTCGGCCACGCTGAACGAGGACGGCACCTTCTCGGTCGCCGACGAGACCTCCTACCAGAAGCTCCGCGCCGAGATCGTCGAGCTCGTCAACGAGCTGCACCTGCACAACAACCGGATCGAGGCGCTGATCGACCAGCTCTACGGCATCAACCGCAAGATCATGTCGATCGACAGCAACATGGTGAAGCTTGCCGACCAGGCGCGGATTAACCGCCGCGAGTTCATCGACGAATACAAGGGCTACGAGCTCGACCCGACCTGGGTCGAGCGGATGGCCGAGAAATCGGGCCGCGGCTGGCAGACCCTGCTCGAGAAGACCGCCGAGAAGGTCGAGGACCTGCGCGCCGAGATGGCCCAGGTCGGCCAGTACGTCGGTGTCGACATCGCCGAGTTCCGCCGCATCGTGAACCAGGTGCAGAAGGGCGAGAGGGAAGCCCGGCAGGCGAAGAAGGAGATGGTCGAGGCGAACCTGCGGCTGGTCATCTCGATCGCCAAGAAGTACACGAACCGCGGGCTGCAATTCCTTGATCTCATTCAGGAAGGCAATATCGGCCTGATGAAGGCCGTGGACAAGTTCGAGTACCGCCGCGGCTACAAGTTCTCGACCTACGCGACCTGGTGGATCAGGCAGGCCATTACCCGCTCGATCGCCGACCAGGCCCGCACGATCCGGATCCCCGTGCACATGATCGAGACGATCAACAAGCTCGTCCGCACGGGGCGCCAGATGCTGCACGAGATCGGCCGCGAGCCCACGCCCGAGGAACTGGCCGAGAAGCTGCAGATGCCCCTCGACAAGGTCCGCAAGGTCATGAAGATCGCCAAGGAGCCGATCTCGCTCGAGACGCCGATCGGCGACGAGGAGGATTCGCAGCTCGGCGACTTCATCGAGGACAAGAACGCGATCCTGCCCTTGGACTCGGCGATCCAGGAGAACCTGAAGGAGACGACCACGCGGGTCCTGGCGTCACTGACGCCGCGCGAGGAGCGGGTGCTCCGCATGCGCTTCGGCATCGGCATGAACACCGACCACACGCTGGAGGAGGTCGGCCAGCAGTTCTCCGTCACGCGCGAGCGGATCCGGCAGATCGAGGCGAAGGCGCT
>JBFKAV010000206.1:0-5202 GCA_041621405.1 Paracoccaceae bacterium | reverse complement strand
GGGGCGCACGTGCACACCCACAACCTCGGAATGGGCGACCACGACCAGAACTACGCCTTCGCCACCGATGCAAGGCCCCTGCCCGCCGTCGACCGGGTGGCGAGCTTCCAGGGCTACCGGCGTGCCGACGGCGCGGTGGGCACCCGGAACTACCTCGGCATCCTGACCTCGGTGAACTGCTCGGGCAGCGTCGCCCGGTTCATCGCCGAGGCGACGGAGCGCGAGCCCTGGCTTCGCGAGGCCGCGGGCATCGACGGCGTGGTGCCGATCGTCCACGGCACCGGCTGCGGCATGTCGGGCAAGGACGAGGGCTATGCCACGCTCTACCGCACGCTGCAGGGCTATGCGCGGAACGCGAATTTCGGCGGCATCCTCCTTGTCGGCCTCGGCTGCGAGGTGATGCAGATCCCCGATCTGATCGGCCAGGGCCGGATGCGGGCCGACGGCAATTTCCGCTACATGACGATCCAGGGCACCGGCGGCACCCGCAAGACGGTCGAGCGCGGCGTGGCGATGCTCGGCGAGATGGCCGCGAGCGCCGGCCAGGCCCGGCGCGAGACGGTGCCGGCCTCGGCGCTGACCGTCGGGCTGCAATGCGGCGGCTCGGACGGCTATTCGGGGATCACCGCCAACCCCGCCCTCGGGACCGCTTCGGATCTCTTGGTGCGGCACGGCGGCACGACGATTCTCTCCGAGACACCCGAGATCTATGGCGCCGAGCACCTGCTGACCCGACGCGCGGTCAGCCGCGAAGTGGGAGAAAAGCTCGTCGAACGCATCAGATGGTGGGAGGATTACACCGCGCGGAACGGGGGCGAGATGGATAACAACCCATCGCCCGGCAACAAGAAGGGCGGATTGACCACCATCCTCGAGAAGTCGCTCGGCGCGGTCGCCAAGGGCGGCACGGCGCCACTTTCGGGCGTCTACAAGTTCGGCGAGCCGGTCACGACGTCGGGCTTCGTCTACATGGACAGCCCGGGCTACGATCCCTGCTCCGTCACCGGCCAGATCGCGAGCGGAGCGAACCTCGTCTGCTTCACCACCGGCCGCGGCTCGGTTTCGGGCTACAAGCCGGTGCCCTGCATCAAGCTCGCCACCAACGACGAGATGTACGCGCGGATGGCCGAGGACATGGACGTCAACTGCGGCGACATCGTCAGCCAGGGCGTCTCGATCGACCAGAAGGGCCGCGAGATCTTCGACTTGATGCTGCGGGTGGCTTCGGGCGAGAAGACGAAAAGCGAGGAGCTGGGCTTCGGCGGCGCCGAGTTCGTGCCCTGGCAAATCGGTGCGGTGATGTGAGCGACGGGGCGAGGGGCCAGTGCGACTGAAGGGAAGAACGGCGTTCGTCACCGCGGCGGGCGCAGGGATCGGGCTGGCCACGGCGCGGGCCTTCGCGGGCGAAGGCGCGCGGGTGGTCGCCACCGACATCGAAGAAGCCCCGCTTGCGCCGCTCGCCGCCGAGGGGATCGAGACCCACCGGCTCGACGTGACAGACAGCGCGGCAGTGGCCGCTATCGCGGCCCGAGTCGGCGCGGTCGCCATCCTCTTCAACTGCGCGGGATTCGTGCATTCCGGCACGATCCTCGACTGCGACGAGACGGCGTTCGACTTCTCGATGAACCTCAACGTGAAGGGCCCCTACCGGGTGACGCGGGCCTTCCTGCCGGCGATGCTGGAGGCGGGCGGCGGCGCGATCATCAACATCGCCTCCGTCGCCTCGTCGATGATCGCCGCGCCCAACCGCTTCGTCTACGGCGCGACCAAGGCCGCCGTGATCGGGATGACCAAGTCGATCGCCGCCGACTACGTGACCCGCGGCATCCGCTGCAACGCGATCTGCCCGGCGACGGTGGAGAGCCCCTCGCTGGAACAGCGGCTGCACGCGACGGGCGACTACGAGGCCGCCCGCGCCGCCTTCATCGCGCGCCAGCCGATGGGCCGGATCGGCCAGCCGGAAGAGATCGCGGCGCTGGCCGTCTACCTGGCCTCCGACGAGGCGGCCTTCGTCACCGGACAGGCCCTTGCGATCGACGGCGGCTGGACGAACACCTGAGGAGAAATGCATGAAACTGCTACGGTTCGGCCCCAGGGGCCAGGAGAAGCCCGGCCTGCTCGATGGCTCCGGCGCGATCCGCGACCTTTCGGGCGTGGTCGACGACATCGCCGGCGAGGTGCTGACGCCCGCGGGCCTGGCCAAGCTTGGCAAGATCGACCCCGCGAGCCTGCCGAAGGTCAGCGGCACGCCCCGGATCGGCCCCTGCGTCGGCCGGGTCGGCAAGTTCGTCTGCGTCGGTCTCAACTACGCCGACCATGCCAAGGAATCGGGGATGGAAGTGCCACCCGAGCCGGTGCTGTTCATGAAGGCGACCTCGTCGATCTCTGGCCCCAACGACGACGTGATCATCCCCAAGGGGTCGAAGAAGACCGACTGGGAGGTCGAGCTCGGCATCGTGATCGGCGCCGAGGCGCGCTACGTCGACGAGGCAAAGGCGATGGACCACGTGGCGGGCTTCTGCGTGATCAACGACGTTTCCGAGCGCGAGTTTCAGCAGGAACGCTCCGGGCAATGGGTGAAGGGCAAGTCGGCCGACACCTTCGGCCCGATCGGACCCTGGCTGGTGACCCGCGACGAGGTGGCCGACCCGCAGCAGCTCTCGATGTTCCTGGAAGTTGACGGCCACCGCTACCAGAATGGATCAACCCGGACGATGGTCTACGGCGTGGCCTACCTGGTGTCCTATATCAGCCAGTTCATGAGCCTGCAGCCGGGCGACCTGATCTCCACCGGCACCCCGCCGGGCGTGGGGCTTGGGCTGAAGCCCCAGGTCTTCCTGAAACCGGGGCAAACCATGCGGCTCGGCATCGAGGGGCTTGGCGAGCAGACCCAGCGCACGGTGGCCTGGACGGGTTGAGCGCGGCGGCCGCGCGCGTGCCCCGGAAAACGACCGAGCGGGGCCGGGCCATGCTTCCGGTCCCGCTCGACTCCGTCGAGCGCACACGTCCGAGATGACACGGCCACCGCGCCCACAGCCTCAGCTATCGGGGCGGGGGTCCCCCCGGCCGCCTAGAACGCCTGCATCCCGCCGAAGAACAGCACCACCCCGGCAAGTGCCAGCACGATGCGCGAATTGAATGCTGCGGGAAGGAGGTTCACGCCCATCGTGAGAAACGCCGCGAACACAAGGAACGCCAACGAAAACCACGGGATGATCGAAGCGAAGGCAGCCTGCATCTTCTATCCCTCCACGTTACTCGTGTGGCCCCCATCGCGCCCCAGCCTGCGCTTCCACATCCGGTCTTATTGCCATATCCTTGATGAACTGCGGGAAAACACACAGTTCATGTTGGGTTCACGTCAAAACTGGTAAGAATAGTGCATGAATCGGTGGCTCCTTGCCCTTGCTGTTTTGGCGCTTAGCCCGCTCTCCGTAGCGGGGACCGTAGAGGCACGTGAGCTTGACCAGTCGGAACTCCGTGCGCTGTCGGCCTCGGGCCAAAGCGCGAATCTCTCGCGAATCTATCGCCGTGTTCGAACGGCGACCGGCGGCGAGCCGGTGGACGTGCGGGCCTTCGATGTAGGGCGCGTGTTCTTCCGGATCCTCGTGATGATGCCGAACGGCTCCGTGGGAAGCGTCGTCGTCGATGCCCAGAACGGCTCCTTCGTTCGTCCGGGCTCGCAGACGGCCAACCTGGTGGCCGCCGAGGCCAATGCCTCTCCTGGTAAGTCGGGCTCGGCTCCTGGCCAGAGCGGCAACAAGGGGAACGGTCAAGGCAACGGCCAAGGCAACGGTGGCGGCAACGGTGGCGGCAACGGTGGCGGCAACGGCGGCGGCAACGGCGGCGGCGGCGGTGGCGGCGGCGGAGGAGGCGGAGGCGGCGGAGGCGGCGGCGGCAACAATTAGGGATTGATCGCGCTGCCTTGCCTTCCTTAGTCTCACCTGCGAAAGCGATGCGGATACTCCTGGCAGAAGACGAGGACGTGCTCGGCGTCCAGATCAAGCGGGTCCTCTCGGCCGAGGGCCACGCCGTCGACGTTGCGCAGGACGGGGCCGAGGCTGCCCATCTCGGCTCGACCGAGCCCTACGATCTCATCATCCTCGATATCGGCCTGCCCACCCGCGACGGCATCTCGATTCTCAAGGACTGGCGCGCCGAGGGGCTCGACCTGCCGGTGCTGATCCTGACCGCGCGCGGCAGCTGGTCGGAGAAGGTCGACGGCCTCGATGCCGGCGCCGACGACTACATGACCAAGCCGTTCCACATGGCCGAGCTCTCGGCGCGCGTCCGGGTGCTCCTGCGCCGCAAGTCGGGGCGGCTCAATCCGCTGTTCGAGCGCGGCGACGTGACCATCGACCTGCGCACCGGCCGCACCATTCGCGCCGGCGTTCCGGTGGACCTGACGCAGCAGGAAATCGCGGTGCTGTCCTACCTGGCCCACAACGCCGGTCGCATGGTTTCGCGCACCGAACTGTCGGAGCATATCTACGAGTATGACGGCGACCGGGATTCCAACACCATCGCCGTGTTCGTCGCGCGACTGAGGAAGAAGCTTGGGGCCGAACTGATATCCACCTCCCGCGGCCGTGGCTACATGATCGACGAGGCCTGATGCGGTCGCTCCGCAAGCGGGCGATCTGGACTGCGGTTGCCTGGGCGCTCCTGACCTCGGCCATCGGCATCACCGCGCTGATCACCTTCTTCTACGGCGAGGCGCAGGCGCGGTTCGACCGCCTGCTCCTGGTGCGGCATCTGCAGCTCGTGGTGGCACTGGCGAATTCCGGCGGCGATCCCGCGATCGTCGAAACCTTCGTCACCGATCCCGAATACGCGCGCCCCTATTCTGGCCGCTACTGGCAGCTGACCGCGCCGGACGGCGAGATCTACACCTCGCGCTCGCTGTTCGACGCGACCCTGCCCGAGACCGAGGCGGCCGGAGCCGAGCGGACATTCTGGCGCGGCCCCGGGCCGGACGGGCCTGTCCTCGGTGCGCACCAGCAGGTGCGGCTCGAGGACGGCTCGGTCTGGGTCGTGTCGGTGGCGGAATCGCTTCTGGCGTTGCAGGAGGAGCAGCGGCGGATCGGCCAGAGCCTGCTTACCGCCTTCAGCATGGTGGGCACGCTGGGCGTGCTGGGCGCGGTGCTCCTGATGTCCGGTGCACTCCGGCCGCTGACCCGGCTGCGCGAGGACGTGGCGCAT
>JBFKAV010000205.1:0-5278 GCA_041621405.1 Paracoccaceae bacterium | reverse complement strand
GCTGAAGACCCAAGCCGACCGCGAGCTTGGCGCGCCGCGGGCCTGGGGCGGCGAAATGGGCTTCGTCGTCCTGCTCGGGCTGACCGGCCTCAGCGGGCTCGCGCTCTATGCCGCCACCGGCACCGGGGCGGTCTCCTCACTGCTGGCGATCCACCTGGGTACGGTGTTCGCGCTGTTCCTGCTGACGCCCTATTCAAAGATGGGCCACGCGGCCTACCGCTTCGCCGCGCTGGTGCGCGATGCTCAGGGGAAGACACGGCGGCAGCCCGTCGGCGGAGAACGCCGGGAATGACTCTGCCCCTTTTCTTTGACGGTACAGGGATTGGCCCTGAGTTCGCCGCGCCGCTCGCAATATGATCGAGGCCGCCGACCGGGCCTGTGCGTGGCTCGAGACGAGCTCGAAGCGGTCTCGATCGGAGCAGCGCCGCATCTTCCCGGGAACTCAGATTGGCCTTCTTGCCGGGCCTCTTCGTGCCGAAGCATTCGAGCGCCCTGCCCTCGTGATCCAGCGCTTGCCAGAGCTAGGCATTTCGTCGTCGATCTTCACGACTATCACCGCGACGCCACCGCCAGCCGCTCAACTGCATCCCCTGGATCGGGCGATTGCAGGTCTCAACGGCAATGAGACCACCGCCGGAAACCAGCCTGGATCGCTGATCCTCCCGGGTCCCAGCCGGGCGCGCGGCTGCAAAGGCCTGGGATGGAGGTAGAATTCAGAGTGGGTTCCGTATGAGGACGCTACGGGCGTCGGTGGCGGAGAGAGCGGGATTCGAACCCGCGAGACGGTTCCCCGCCTACACACTTTCCAGGCGTGCGCCTTCGACCACTCGGCCACCTCTCCGTCGCCGGCTGTCTAACCCGCACGTCATTGGCAATTCAAGGGCCTGCGCGCAAGGGCTTGTTGCGGGCCGCGGCAGGGTCCTGCATAGTCGGGCCAGCCGTCCCATCGTTTGGATGCGACGATCCGGAATGCGCAGATGAACACCAGCCCGCCGCAGGACCGCCGCCCGCTGATGCAGGCGCTCCGCCCGGACCCGGCGCGGGTCCAGGCCGCGGCGCTCACAATCATCGCATTCGCGGTGGTGCTGTTTCTGCTGGTCCAGGCGCGTTTCCTGCTGATCTCGCTGGCGACCGCGATCATCCTGTTCTCGGTGATGGCGGATGCGATTGACGCCATCGCGCGCGTGCGCGTCGGCCCCCTGCGCATCCCTACCTGGCTGGCAAGCCTTGCCGCGCTTGCCCTCGTCTCCGCGCTCCTGCTGACGCTCTCGGCCGTGATCCTGAGCCAGGTCAACACCATCGTCCTGACCTCGATCGCCTATGCCGATCAGTCGCAACGGGCGATTGCGGCGCTCTTCGGCTGGATGGGCGAGCGGGTCGAGGCCGCCGTTTTCGCCTCGATGCAAACGGTCGACGTGACCGCTTACCTGCGAACCGCCGCCGGACAGGCCGGCAGCCTGCTCTCGGCCACCATCCTGATCATCATCTTCGTGACCTTTCTCTTCGTCGAGCGGATCTGGTTCCGCACCAAGCTGATCGCGCTGATGGGCGATCCGGCGCGGGCCGAGCGCGTGAGCCGGATCATCGGCACGATCATTCACCGGGTGAACCGCTACCTGCTGGTCAAGACGGCGGTGAGCGCGGCGACGGGCACCATGATCTACGCCGTCGCCCGCACCTTCGATCTCGATCTCGCGATGGCGCTCGCGATCCTCACCTTCGTTCTGAACTTCATCCCCTCCGTGGGCTCGATCATCGCCACCGCGCTGATCGGCCTCGTCGCCTACATCCAGATCGGCGAGCCGGCCCCGGCCGCGGCGATCTTCGTGATCTGCGGCGTGATCCAGTTCGTGACCGGCAACCTGATCGACCCGATGCTGATGGGGCGTGCGCTTCGGCTCTCCTCCTTCGGGATCATCATCTCGCTCGCCTTCTGGGGCGCGGTCTGGGGAGTGCCGGGGATGTTCCTGTCGGTGCCGATCATGGTGGCAGCGATGATCATCTGCTCGGAGATCCCCTCTCTCCGGCCGCTGGCGGTGCTGCTTTCTCGCGAGGGCCTGCCCGAAGCGTCGAGCGACAAAGCCCCGGCGGGTCGCTAGACGCCCTCGAGGGTGATGTTGACGCGCCGGTTCTGACGGCCCTTGTTCTCGATCTTGCCGAGCAGGATGCGCCCGATTTCGCCGGTGCGCCCGACATGAGTGCCGCCGCAGGGCTGCAGATCGACCTGATCGCCGCCCGCGCCGATCCGAACCAGCCGCACCCTGCCCTGCCCCGTCGGTGGCTTGACGGACATGGTCTTCACGAGCCCCGGATTGGCCGCGAGCTCGGCGTCGCTGATCCAGTCCTCGGTGACCGGCAGATCGCGCGCGGCCAGCGCGTTCAGCTCTTCCGCCAGGGCCTCACGGTCTTCCGGCGGGGCCTCCATCGCGAAGTCGAGCCGCCCTTTTCCGGCACCGATCTGCCCGCCGGTCACCGGGAATGGCAGCACCACCGAAAGCAGGTGCAACGCGGTGTGGATGCGCATGTGCAGGTGCCGCCGCTCCCAGTCGAGCTCCTGGCGGATGGTCGCGCCGAGGCCCGGCAGGTCGGCGCCCGCGTCGGGCACAAGCACCACCGCGTCGCCCTCGCCCTTGAGCGTGTCGGCGATGGCGGCGCCACCGTCGGCCCAGGCGATCCGGCCGCTGTCGCCCGGCTGGCCACCGCCGGCGGGATAGAAGATAGAGCGGTCGGGGACCACTCCGCCCTCCGGGGTGAGCGCCACGACCCGGGCCTCGGCCTGGCGCGCATAGGGATCGGTGCGGAAAAGCGGCTCGGTCATGCCTCGTCGTCCTCGTCTCCCGGCAGGTCACGCAGCGCGGGGTCGATCGCTTCGCCAGGCCCCGGCTTCGCACGCTTGCGCTTCTTCGGCGCGGAGGTTTTGGCGCCCGACAGCGCCTCCGGGTTCCTGAGCCAGATGTCGCGCTGGGCGAACGGGATCTCGATCCCCTCCTCGGCGAAGCGGCGGGCGATTTCGTGGTTCATCTCGGATTTCGTGGCCATCGAGAAGTTCACGTCGCGCAGGATCGCGCGGATCTCGAAATCGAGCGAATCCGCCCCGAAGCCCACGAACAGGACCGCCGGGCTCGGGTTGAGCGTAACCAGCGGATGCTCCTCGGCAATCTCGCGCAGGATTGCCTCGACGCGCTTGGTGTCGCTGCCGTAGGCCACACCGACACGCACGATGATGCGCCCGGTGAGGTTGCCCCGGGTGAAGTTCGTCACGACTCCCGAGATCAGTTCGGAGTTCGGCACGATCACGTCGGTCCGGTCAAAGGTCTCGATCCGGGTCGAGCGCACAGAGATGTCGCGCACGTAGCCTTGGTTACCGCTAACCTCGATCCAATCGCCCTCCGAGATCGGTCTCTCGATCAGGAGGATGATGCCCGAGATGAAGTTCGAGACGATGTTCTGCAGGCCGAAGCCGATGCCGACCGATAGCGCGCCGGCGACGATGGCGAGGTTCGAAAGGTCGATCCCCGCCGAAGTGATGGCGACAACGGCGGCGAGGAAGATACCGAGGTAGCCGGTGCCGGAGACGATGGCGTTCTGGCCGCCGGGATCGAGACGGGTCTTGGGCAGGAGCGAGGTCTTGAGCGCGCCCTGGACGAGCCGCGTGGCGAGATAGCCCAGCGCAAAGACGACGGCGAAGGTCAGGAAATCGGCCGGCGCGATGCGGGTATCCCCGAAGGCGAAGCCCTCGCGCGCGCGGGTCCAGAGCTCGGTGAGGTCCGAGACCCGGGCGCCCCATATGAGCGCCAGCACCGGAAGCGCAAGCAGCGCCAGCGCGAAGCCGATCAGAACCGGCACCAGCGCCTCTTCCTCCTCCTCGCCCCGCCCGGTGGCGAACGCGTAGAGGTCTGCGGCGAGCTGCTGCAGGATCACCAGGAAGGCCAGGAGCGCCAGCGAGAGCGCGGCCGGAAAGACCAGGAACCGGCCCGCGGTGAAGTAGCCGATGGCGGCAAGCGTGGGCCCGAGGATTCCGAGCACCACTGCCGCCCGACCGATCAGGAACAGAAGCCGGCCCCGGGTGCTTGGCTCCGCCGCCTCGCCGCCTGCGCGCGCTGCACCGACGAGAATCTGGCCCAGTCGCACCAGGATCAGGCCGCCCAGCAGGAGCACCGGGAAGCCCAGTACCGCGCGGGCGGTCAGGGTGTCGCCCTCATAGGGAACCATCGTGCTGAGCAGCCCGGCAAGCGCGAGCAGGAGCCCCAGCAGCATCGAATAGAACCGTCCCTCAGCGCGGCGCTCGGGGCCGAGGCCTGGCAAGAGGGCCGCCGCCTCGTCGCGAGCGAAGACCTGCTGGCCGAGCCAGCGCGCTGCGAGAACCACGAAGCCCATCATCGGCAGGGCGTCGAGGACAAGCCGCCCGCGCGGGCCGACGAGCTCGGTGTAGGCGGCGGCGGTGACGAGCAGCACGATGCCGATGACCGGCAAGGCAACCTGCCCGAGCGAGACGAAGAGTGCGAGGACTACGCGCTTGGCCCGACGTACCGGCCCCGAGAGCAGGCGCTGGGCGAGGCGCTCGCTCCAGCGCCGGCCGCGCCAGAGCAGAGCCGCGCCCAGCAGCAGGAAGAAGATCGTTGCGGGCAGGTTTTCGCGGGCATTGGCGCGCGAGGTCGTGCTGGCCCAGCCTTCCCGTGCCTCGCGCCAGAGGTCGGCGCCAAGGCCCGACAGCACGTCGAAGGCCGGCGGCCAGTTCAGCGGTACCAGCGGCGAGGGGCCGAGTTCCAGGAGCTCGTTGGCCTGCCGTTCGCGCAGGACGGTGTCGATCTCGCGGATTAGGCCGTCGGCGCGGAGATAGGCTTCCTCCGCAGCGATGCCGGGGGCCTGCAGCGTGGCGAGCTGGTTGCTCAGGGCGCGGCGGCGCTGGGCGATTTCGGGCGTTTCGCCGGCGCCTTCCTCGGGCGGCGGTCCGAGCGCCGAGATCTGGTTGCGGATCGTGTCGATCCGGGTGCGGTTGGCGTTCTGCGCGGAGAGGAAGCGCTCGCGCCAGGCGGCGAGCTGGCCGCGCAGCTGCTCGAGCGCGAAGTTCGGCGACTCCGGGTTCTCGATCGCAGCCTCGGCATCGGCCGCCACGCCCTCCCAGGTGGCGTAGTCTGGCGCCTCTCCGACCCCCGGCTCCGGCGCCGCGCTGCCGCCGTTCTCTGCCTGTGCGGTCGTGCCGAGCCACCATCTCAGGGTCTGGCTCGCCTGCACCGGCTGCGACCCGCTATCGCCGCCGGAGGCGCCCAGCCACCAG
>JBFKAV010000204.1:0-5287 GCA_041621405.1 Paracoccaceae bacterium | reverse complement strand
TGGACGAGCACGAGGCCCCCGCCTCAGTCCGGCCCGACCGGGTCGCCGCGCTCGACGACTTCATCGCCCGCCGCAGCGCCGAAGTCGGCGCGCCACCGGAAAGCTGAGGCGCTGCGGATGACCGCCTTCCCCGCATTTGGCCCGAACGCGAAGACCCGCCGGATCACCGCGCCGACCGGCGTGACCATGCGGGTCGTCGAAGACGGCGAAGGCTCCGACGTGATCTTCATCCCCGGCGGCGACTCCCCGGCCGAAGCCTATGCGCACCTCTTCCGCCTGCTCGCGCCCCACTTCCGCTGCCTCTCCTACGATCCGCGCGGCGTAGGCGAAACGACCGCGCCGCCCGGCCCTTGGACGATCGAGGAGATGGGCGCCGACTGCGCCGCGATCATCGAGGCGTATTGCAACGGCCCGGCGATCGTCACCGGCCCCTCGATGGGCGGGCTCGTCGCCCAGGCCACGGCCATCGACTTCCCCCACCTCGTGCGGCTGGCGATCCCGATGGGCACCGCCGCCTACATCGACGGCTTCACTCGCGACTGGATGGAGGCCGAGATCCGGCTCCGCCGCGAGGGCGCGGCGCTGCCCGACTACTTCCTCGCCGTGCATTACGCCGCCTATGCCTACCCGGCCAAGGCGCTGCACGATCCCGCGCTCTGGGCCGAGGTGAAGGAGGCCTACACCGCCCGCTTCGCCGGCCGCAATCCGCAGGACCTGATCGACCAGTGGCAGGCCTGCCTCGACTACGACTGCCGCGCCCGGCTGCCCGACTGCCCGGTCCCGATCCATGTCATTGGCTTCTCCGAAGACGTGCAGACGGCGCCCTCGATGTGCAAGCTCGTCGCCGACCTGGCGCGGCACGGAACCTTCCACGAGATCGCGGAGCTCGGCCATGTCTCGCTTCTGCGGCACCGGCCCGAGATCGTCGCCGCAAAGCTGAAGCAGATCATCGCGGGCGAGATCGCATGACGCAGCAGAACCACACTCTCCCGACCGAAGCGGATGACGGCCCGCTTCCCGGCAACGTCAAGGTCACCCGGCAGGACTGGCTCAACGTCGCCCTGGACCTCCTGGTCAGCGACGGGGTGGCCGAGGTGAAGGTTCTGACGATCGGCAACCGGCTCGGCGTTTCGCGCTCCAGCTTCTACTGGTACTTCAAGAGCCGGAAGGACCTCCTGAACCAGCTCCTCGCCGAATGGGAGAGGACCAACACCGGCATCCTCGTCCGCCACAGCGAGATCGAGGCGCGGACCATCACCGAGGCTGTCTGCAACTTCTTCCGCTGTGTCGTCGACCCGAACGGGTTCAACCACCAGCTCGACTTCGCGGTGCGCGAATGGGCGCGGCGCGACGGAGCGGTGCGCCGTATCATCGACCGCAGCGATACCGCCCGCCACCGTGCGCTGGCGCGGATGTTCGAGCGCTTCGGCTACGCCCCGGACGAGGCCGACATCCGCGCACGCGTGCTCTACTACCAGCAGATCGGCTACTACGCGCTCGAACTGGCCGAGACGCTCGTGGAGCGCCTGACCCGGGTCGAGGGCTATCTCTACTGCTTCACAGGCGTGCGGCCGTCGCGGGAGGAGGTCGAGAACTTCTGCGCATTCGCCCGGCAGGCGGCGCCGTGACGCGTTCCCGCCGGGCTGTCCCCTTCCGGCCATGATCTCGCGCCCGGCATCGGCAATCGGCAGCCACCGTCCCATCGCCCCAGGAACGACGGGTGGGCAGGCCATTCGTCGTCAGCCCGCGTGCGCCGTCACCCGATCGATGGAAGTCGACATCACTCCCATGATCTCGTCGATCTCCGCCTCGGTGCAGATGTAGGGCGGCGCGATGGCCAGAACGTCGTCGATGATGCGGAAGAACACCCCGCAGCGCTCGGCCTCCAGCCCCACGCGGCGCGCAAGGCCGGGGCCGTGGGCGCCCCCGGACTCGAACTCCACCGCCGCAAGCATTCCCCGGCACCGCACGTCGATGACGCCGGGGCGCCCGATCAGCTCCTGCAGCCGGGCCGCGATCCGCGCACCCAGGCGTCCGACATGGGCGGGCAGGTCCATCTCCTCGTAGATGTCGAGGCATTCCAGCGCCACTGCCGCACCCACCGGGTGCCCGCCATAGGTGACGCCGTGGCCGAGGATCTCCTTCTCGTGCGCCAACCGGGCGATGGTGTCGCGCACCTCTCCGGTCATCGCCACCGCGGACATCGGGAACACGGCGGCCGTCAGCTGCTTCGCCAGAGTCATCATGTCGGGCTCGATCCCGTAGGTTTCGCAGGCGAACCACTCCCCGGTGCGACCGAAGCCGCAGATGATCTCGTCGGCGATCAGGAGGACATCGTGGTGCGCCAGCACGTTCTGGATCTCGGGCCAGTATCCCTCGGGCGGCAGGATCACCCCGCCCGACCCCATCGCCGGCTCCCCGATGAACGCGCCGACCGTATCCGCGCCCTCCCGGCGGATCAGCGCTTCGAGCTCTCGCGCCCGGCGCTTGGAAAACGCGATCTCGCTCTCCCCCGGCTCCGCGTCGCGCAGGTAGTGCGGCCGCCCGGTCCTGAGTATGGCCTCGAGCGGCAGGTCGAACCCGTCATGGCAATAGCTCAGACCGGTCAACGCAGCGCTCATCTGGCCGGAACCGTGATAGGCCCCGTCCCGCGCAATGATCCGCTTCTTCCCGGTCCTGCCGCGGGCATTCTGGTAGTAGCGCACGAACTTCACCGCGGTTTCCACCGCGTCGGAGCCAGAGGTCCCGAAGAAGAGGTGGCTCAGCTGCGCCGGCAACCTCGCCACCAGCCGCCGCGCCAACTCGTCGGCCACGGCGGGCGTCCGCCCCATGAAGCTGTGGTAATAGGCAAGCGTCTCCATCTGCTGCGCCATGGCCCGGGTCAGCCGCCCGGGCGCGAAACCGAGCGAGGCGCACCAGAGCCCGGAGACCGCGTCGATATAGGTCCTTCCCTCATCGTCGGTGACGCGGATGCCCTCACCGCTCACGATGCGCTTCGGTGGGCTGGCTTCAGTCTTGATTGGATCGGTGAACGGAAGGAGCTGGGACATCGGCAGGCTTTTCGGCTGAGCCGCCCCGATGCGGGGCCACCGAAGTCATTCACGGAACCGATGCGCCTGTCCAGTGCGGCGGCCCGCCAACCTACTCCGCTTCGCCCGCCCACTGCCCCAGCCATTCCCAGTTGACCCGCGCGCCGCCGCAGGGCACGAGCGGAAGCGGACATCCCCGAACAGGGCCCGCGCCATGACCTCCCGCCCAAACATCCTGATCCTGATGGTCGACCAGCTGAACGGGACGCTGTTCCCCGACGGCCCGGCCCCCTGGCTGAACGCGCCGAACCTGAAGCGCCTCGCCGCCCGTTCGGTCCGCTTCGCCAGCGCCTACACGGCCTCGCCCCTCTGCGCACCGGGCCGCGCGAGCTTCATGTCGGGGCAGCTGCCCTCGCGGACCCGAGTCTACGACAACGCCGCCGAGTTCGGCTCCGACATCCCGACCTTCGCCCATCACCTGCGCCGCGCCGGCTGGCAGACCTCGCTCTCGGGCAAGATGCACTTCGTCGGCCCCGACCAGCTGCACGGCTTCGAGGAACGGCTGACAACCGACATCTACCCTGCCGATTTCGGCTGGACGCCGGACTACCGCAGGCCCGGCGAGAGGATCGACTGGTGGTATCACAACATGGGCTCGGTCACCGGCGCTGGCGTCGCCGAGATCACCAACCAGCTCGAATACGACGACGAGGTGGCGCACCACGCGGTCCAAAAGCTCTACGACCTCTCCCGCGGCGGTGATCCCAGGCCCTGGTGCCTCACCGTCAGCTTTACCCACCCGCACGACCCCTACGTCGCCCGGCGCCGGTACTGGGACCTCTACGAGGATTGCCCCCACCTCGCACCGCCGGGCGAGGCGATCGACTACGAGGCGCAGGACGCGCATTCCAAGCGCCTGCTCGACGCCTGCGACTGGCGCGCCTTCGACATCACGCCTGAGCATGCCGCCCGCGCCAGGCGCGGCTACTTCGCCAACATCAGCTACATAGACGACAAGATCGGCGAGATCCTCGCGGTGCTCGAGGCGACGCGGCAGGAGGCCGTGGTGATCTTCACCTCAGATCACGGCGACATGCTCGGCGAGCGCGGGATGTGGTTCAAGATGCACTTCTTCGAGGGCTCCGCCCGGGTGCCGCTGATGTTCGCCGCGCCGGGAACCGCGCCGGCGCGGGTCGAGACGCCGGTCTCCACCATCGACCTCACCCCTACCCTGGCCGAGCTCGCCGGCGTCTCGCTCGACGAGGTCCAGCCCTGGACCGACGGCGAGAGCCTCGTCCCGCTCGCCCGCGGCGGCAGCCGAACGGCGCCGGTGGCCATGGAATACGCGGCCGAGGGCAGCATCGCGCCGCTGGTGTGCCTCCGGGACGGGCGCTGGAAGTACATCCGCTGCGCCGCCGATCCCGAGCTCCTCTACGACCTCGAGGCCGACCCCACCGAACGGTCGAACCTCGCCGAGGACCCGGCCCATGCCGAGACCATCGCCCGGCTCCGTGCCGAAGCGGAGCGGCGGTGGGATCTGGGGCGCTTCGACGCCGAAGTTCGGCAGAGCCAGGCAAGGCGCTCCGTGGTCTACGAGGCGCTGCGGAACGGTAGCTACTACCCTTGGGACTACCAGCCGCTCCGCGACGCCTCGGAGCGCTACATGAGAAATCACATGGACCTCAACGTGCTCGAGGACTCCAAGCGCTTTCCGCGGGGGGAGTGAGGCCGCAGGGGGCGTGTCGCGGAGCCCGCATTGCACGGTGAAATGTAAGGCTATACCGCTGATACGGAGGGATATTCCGAATGGCGTTAACCTGAATGTAACCGTTGTCGCACACGCTCGCGGCCGTGATACGGAGGTCCACTACTACCGCTTCCTGCCGTGCGCCGGCCTCCGTGCTCGCCCCGGTGGCGAGACGTGCTAGGATCGCGCAGAGACCGAGGCGAGGACGCGGCGTGAACGCCATGATCACCGAGATCGAGGACTTCTTCGTGAACGGCTGCGGGCGCTGCCCGCACTTCGCCACGCCCGAATGTTCGACGCGGCGATGGGCCGCGGGCCTCGCCGATCTCCGGCGGATCTTCCGTGAGGCCGGGCTCGTCGAGGCCGTGAAGTGGGGGCATCCCTGCTACATGCACGCCGGGCGCAACGTCGCGATCATCGGGGCCTTCCAGGGCGACTTCCGGCTCAGCTTCTTCAACGCCGGGCTGATGAAGGATCCCGAGGGCGTGCTCCGGAAGCAGGGGCCGAACAC
>JBFKAV010000203.1:0-5291 GCA_041621405.1 Paracoccaceae bacterium | reverse complement strand
TCCTGAACGGGAGCGCCGATCCGATCGTGCCCTACGACGGCGGGCCGATCACCGTCCGCCGCGGCACCCGCGGCGTGGTCCTCTCCACCGAGGCGACGCTGGCGCTGTTCCGCGCCCGGAACGGCTGTGGCGGCGGCTCCGAGGCGCGTCGGATCGGGCAGGTGGTGCGGCGGGAGTGGCGGGGCTGCCGGCTGCCGACCGTGCTCTACCGGATCGAGGGCGGCGGCCATACCTGGCCCTCGGGCACGCAATACCTGCCCCGGCGCATCGTCGGCCCGGTCAACCGCGACATCGACGGGACCGCCGAGATCGCCGCCTTCTTCGCCCGGTTCCTCTAATATTGACGGCGGTTCAGTCCTCGCCCGCCCGGCTGGCCGCACCGAGCCGGGGGTGCGGCTCAAGCGGGGCGCGGCGCCCGCCTGGAGCACGCCGCCTTGCCGGACCAGAGCCCCGCGCGCGGCTATGTGCGGGTCTAACTCGGCCTCCTCGAGGGTCAGCACCGGTGCGACGCAGGCATCCGAGCCGCCGAATTCGCCCATCCATTCGTCGCGCGTGCGGCTGAGGAAGATCGCGGCATAGGCCGCGCGCATCTCGGGCCACCGGCTGCGATCCTCGCGGTTGGCGACAAGGTCGTCGGAAAGCCCCATGCCTTCGGCGAGGCGGGCGAAGAACCGGTCCTCCAGCGCGCCGACGGCCAGGTGGTGGCCGTCAGCCGTCTCGTAGCAGGCGTAGTATGGCGCCCCGCCATCGAGCCAGTTCGCCTCGCGCGCAGGGGTCCAGCGGCCGCGGGCGTGAAGCTCGTGGACCAGGCCCATCATCGCCGGCACGCCGTCGACAATGGCAGCGTCGACGATCTGCCCCCGGCCCGAGTGGGAACGCTCGTAGAGCGCGGAAAGAACGCCTAAGATGAGGAACATCGTTCCGCCGCCATAGTCGCCGAGGAGATTGAGCGGCGGCACGGGTTTCTCGGCGGTGCCGATGGCGTGAAGCGCTCCGGTCAGCGCGATGTAGGTGATGTCGTGCCCCGCCGTCTGCGCCAAGGGTCCGTCCTGGCCCCAGCCGGTCATCCGGCCGTAGACGAGGCGCGGGTTCCTTGCGAGGCAATCTTCCGGGCCCAGGCCGAGGCGTTCCATCACGCCGGGGCGAAAGCCCTCCAGAAGAACATCGGCCGCGCCGATCATCTCGCGGGCCCGTTCCAGCCCCTCCGTTGTCTTCAGATCGAGCGCCGAAGAGCCCTTGCCCCGCCGGTTGATCTGCGCCGGATCGGGAGGCACCGGGGCGCGGTCGATCACCGTCACCTCCGCACCGAGATCGGCCATCAGCTGGCCGGCCAGCGGCACCGGGCCAATCGCGCTCATCTCGATCACGGCGAGGCCCTTGAGCGGCCCTTGCGGTTCGGTCGCTGTCATGCGCGGACTCCTTGCGTCCCGGGGCGGCATCCCGGTTATCGGCCAGCGCGCGCGGCTTGACCAGAACACCCGGGCCGGCGCGCGCGATCGATCAGATCACGCGATTTGATTTGACCTTCGGCCCGCGCCCCGGCAAGTGCTGCGGCGCGAACAGGAGTACCCCATGGCCCGCGCGCCCCTCGTCACCCCAGTCCTGATCGGGGGCTGCATCGTGATCCTCATTTCATTCGCCGTGCGCGCGAGCTTCGGCGTGTTCCAGATCCCCGTCGCCACTGAGTTCGGCTGGCCGCGAGCCGAATTCTCGCTCGCCATCGCGATCCAGAACCTCGCCTGGGGGATCGGGCAGCCCCTGTTCGGCGCGCTCGCCGAACGGTTCGGCGACCGGCGGGCAATCGTCGCCGGGGCGGGGTTCTACATCGCCGGGCTGGTGCTCTCGGCGATGGCGACAACGCCGCTCGGGCACCAGATCCTCAACGTGGCGGTCGGCTTCGGCATCGCCGGGATGGGCTTCGGCGTCGTGCTGGCGGTGGTCGGCCGCGCCGCCTCCGACGAGAACCGCTCCATGGCGCTCGGCATCGCCACCGCTGCCGGTTCGGCGGGGCAGGTGGTGGGCGCGCCCTTCGCCGAATGGCTCCTCGGCATGATGACCTGGCAAGGCGTGTTCCTGGTGTTCTCGGGCATCATCCTCGCCTCGCTTCTCGCGCTGCCGCTGATGAGGGCGCCCGAGCGCGCCAGCCGGGCCGAGCTCGAGGAGAGCATGGGCGAGGTGCTGACCAGGGCGTTCCGCGATCCCTCGTTCACGCTGATCTTCCTCGGCTTCTTCTCCTGCGGCTACCAGCTTGCCTTCATCACCGCCCATTTCCCGGCCTTCGTGACCGAGCTCTGCGGGCCGATCGACCCGGGCGGGGCGCTCGCCACCATGGGCATCACCACGACCTCGGCGCTTGGGGCTGTGGCGATCTCGGTGATCGGTATCGGCAACATCGTCGGCACGCTGATGGCGGGGTGGCTCGGCAAGCGCTACACCAAGAAATACCTGTTAGCGGCGATCTACACGGGCCGCACGCTGCTGGCGTCCTGGTTCATCCTCACGCCGATCACGCCCGGCTCGGTGATCGTCTTCTCCGTGATCATGGGCGCGCTCTGGCTCGCCACCGTACCGCTCACCTCGGGGCTCGTCGCGCATATCTACGGCCTGCGCTACATGGGCACGCTCTACGGGATCGTCTTCTTCTCGCACCAGCTCGGCGGCTTCCTCGGGGTTTGGCTCGGCGGGCGGATGTACGACATCTACGGCGACTACACGATGGTCTGGTGGATCGGCGTCGGCGTGGGTGCGTTCTCGGCGCTGGTGCACCTGCCGGTACGCGAGCGCCCACTCGAGCGGCGCGCGGTCGCCGCCTGAGGCAGCCCAGCCGATCGGCGGATTCTGGCTCATCCTAAAGGCGCAGCCGTGTCGTGCGAATCGCCCGGAAATTGAGAATCGCGCGGATTCGTGGTAAGAATCTCCCCTATTCAATTGAGTCAATTCTGGGGAGGATTGTGATGCAGAAGCTTGCATTTCTTTCGTGCTGCGCCGCACTCGCCGCGACCACGGCCTTCGCGCAGCAAGCCGAAGAGGGCCAATCGCTCGAAGCCGCCGGCGTAGCGGAAGGTCAGGAGGAGGCGCTCGCGGCGATGGGCGATCCGGAAGCGGCGATCTCGACGCAGCTCACCTTCCAGAGCCATTCGATCGGGGCCAACACCAGCGCCTTCTTCCTCGAAGGGGCGGCCTGCCCCGGAGCGACCAAGATGGTCTCGGGGGCCTGCCATCCCGGGTTCAACGACCGGGTGATCATCATCAACCAGTTCCCGAACGTCGGCGCGAACACCTGGCGTTGCGGCTTCCGCAACAACAACAACGTCTCGCGCACGGTCTGGATTTACACCCTCTGCGCGCAATAGCGCATCACACGGATTGAAGGGAATCTCGAGATGAAACGCCTTGCCGCCTGCAGCGCCGTCGTGGCGCTGATCTCTGCCGGCAGCGTCGCGCTCGCCCAGGAACAGCCGGGGCAAGATCCGGCAGCTTCCGGGCTCGACGCGCTCGCCGCCGCCCTCGGCAACACCCAGATCACCTCCCGGTCGCATACCGTGCCCGCGGGAGGCAGCGTGTTCTCCGCCGAGGGCACTGCCTGCCCGGCCGGCACCAGGATGCTCTCGGGCGCCTGTCACCCCGGGTTCACCGACCAGATGATCCTGATCAACCAGTTCCCGAACGTCAGCGCCAACACCTGGCGCTGCGGGTTCAAGAACAACTCCTCGTCGTCCAGGACGGGCTGGGTCTACACGCTCTGCGCGGAAGACACGCCAAGCGTACCGGTCCCACCGCCGGCGGTCGTTCACAACCTGCCGGTCGCGCGGTTCACTACGACGACGCTGACCAATGCCGATGCCGACCGGATCATGGCCGACGGAACGACCGTCGCCCAGACCGCCGACTTCGCGGGCGACGTGGCGTGCAACATCGAGATGCGCCGCTCGGGCACCGTGACCACCTTCACCACCGGCGACGGTTCGCTCGACAGTTCGGCCGAATTCAACGCGGTGATCTCGCTGCCTGGCTGGATCAAGGCGGTCAACCAGATCAACTGGTGCGGCTCGATCGGGGCCGGGATCATCGGCTGCGCGCCGGTGCCGGGCACGTCGCTCACCGTGGTGCGGTTCACGGCGAACCTGGAGGGCATCCTCTGGCTGCACGAATTCGCTCACAACAAGGGCCGCAGCCACCGAAACGGAGTAAACAACGTGATGCATCCCTCGATCGGGGCGACCCGGCTCGGGCTCAACACCGACGAGTGCACTGCGCTCAGCGCGCCAAGCCCGGCGATTGGGGGGGCCGCCCTGGTGCTCGCCGCCGGCGGTGGCAGCAGCCACGACGCGATGGACACCGGGATCGAGCCGCCGGCGGACGTGCGCGACTTCGTGCGCCAGCACTTCTTCCACGGCGTGCCCTACGACGTGGCACGGAGCTACGGGTCCGAGGCGGCGGAGACGCTGCTCGAGATGCTCGCCGATCCAGCGGAGCAGGAATGGTGGGTGAACATCGTCGCGGTGGCGGGGATGATCGGCGCGGAGGATCAGGTCTTCGAGCCGCTCGTGGGCTTCCTCGAGGACACTGGCGACGTGCTCTCAGCCGAGCATTACCGGGCCAAGGCGACCGTGCCGCTGGCACTTGGCTACCTGGCCAACCAGAGCGGCAGCGAAGCCGCGGTGGACTACCTCGTGGCCGCCGCCGAGCCCGGCTACTGGGCCGACCGAAACGTCGGTCGCGCCGAGTTCCAGGCCTCCGTCATCGACCGCAACACCGACCTTGCCACCAAGGCGATCCTCGGTCTGGCGCTCAGCGGCACCGACCAGGCCTTCGAGGCGCTGCAGCAAATGCAGGAACGCGGTGCGCCAGGCCTGCCCGAGGCAGAATCGGTGATCGTTGAGGCGCTGCAGGCGAACCGGGTGATCGCGGCGCAGGGCCTGTCGGAGTACTACGAAGGGCAACAGCCGTAGGGCCAGCCTGCGCTGAAGGTGCGCCGGTGTCGCGCGGAACGCGCGGCGCCGGGCCCAACGCGAGGAGCCGGCCGCAAGGGCCGGCGACGAGGGGCGGGAGCGCCCCCCCGGGGCGGTTTCCCGACGCGACGTCAGAACACCGCGGCGATCGTTTCGGGATTGGTGTGCGGCAGGCCGTGTGTGGCGCCTTCCACGACGATCTGGCGCGCGCTGGGGTTGAGCTCCGCGAGACGGTCCTTCGCGGAGAGCGGGATCACCTCGTCCCCGTCAGCCCAGATCGCGGTCACAGGGATCTCCAGGTCGGCGAGGCGGCGGTGGTCCTCCGACTGGTCCTCCGCC
>JBFKAV010000202.1:0-5294 GCA_041621405.1 Paracoccaceae bacterium | reverse complement strand
GGGCCAGGGCACGACGAAGAAGGCGAGGGGCGCGGCGATGATCCCGTAGCAGGCGTCGATCGCGGCGCGGGAGAGCCAGGGGTCGTGCCGTCCCTTCTGCAGCGCGCCGAAGAGCGCGTGCAGGAACGCCGCCGTCAGCGCCAGCCCGAGCGCGAGCCGGGCCCCGGCCTCGTTGCCTTCGAGCGAGACCAGCCAGGCGCTCATCGGCATCGGCGGAGCGAGGGGGCTTTCCACCCCCTCGCGCTTCCCCGACGGTGTTTCGAACAAGAGGAAGGGGGCATGGGGAGCAGGTTCTAGACGGCGGCGCCGGTCAGCGCGCGGGCGAAGTCCTCTGGGTCGAAGGGGGCGAGGTCGTCGATCTGCTCGCCGACGCCGATGGCGTGGATCGGCAGGCCGAACTTGTCGGCGAGCGCGACCAGGACGCCGCCCTTGGCGGTGCCGTCGAGCTTGGTCATGACGAGGCCCGAGACGTCGGCGAGCTTGCGGAAGATCTCGACCTGGCTGAGCGCGTTCTGGCCAGTGGTGGCGTCGAGCACGAGGAGCGTGTTGTGCGGGGCCTCCGGGTCCCGCTTGCGGATCACCCGGACGATCTTGGCGAGCTCCTCCATCAGGTCCTGGCGGTTCTGCAGCCGACCGGCGGTGTCGATCAGCAGGAGGTCGGCGCCATCGCTCTGCGCCTTCGCCATCGCGTCGAAGGCGAGGCTCGCCGGGTCGGAGCCCTCGGGCGCCGTCAGCACCGGCACGCCGGCGCGCTCGCCCCAGATCTGCAGCTGTTCGACGGCGGCGGCGCGGAAGGTGTCGCAGGCGGCGATCACCACCGACTTGCCGGCGGCGCGGAACTGGGAGGCGAGCTTGCCGATGGTGGTGGTCTTGCCGGAGCCGTTGACGCCGACGACGAGCACCACCTGCGGCTTCGTCCGGTAGAGCGGCAGAGGCTGGGCCACGGGGTCCATGATGCCGGCGATCTCGGCGGCAAGGAGGGCCTTCAGCTCCTCGGTGGAGAGGCGCTTGCCGATCCGCCCCTCGGCGAGGTTAGCGGTGACCCGGAGCGCCGTCTCCACCCCCATGTCGGACTGGATCAGGAGCTCCTCGAGGCTCTCGAGCATGGCATCGTCGAGCGCCCGGCGCAGGATCGGCAGGCCGGCGTCGCGCCCGAGCAGGCGGCCGAAGAGGCCGCTCTTCGGCGCCTCGGCGGCCGGGGCCGCCGGCGACGGCGCCGGGGCCGGCGCTGGTTTCGGCGCGGCCGCCGGAGCCGGGCGCGGCGGGGCCGCAGCCGGCTTTGGCGCTGGCGAGGGTGCCGGCTTCGGGGCCGGGACAGGTTCGGGTGCGGCTTCCGGCGCAGGCGGCGGGGCCGGATCGGGATCCGGGGCGAGCGCCGGTTCGGGAGCGGTCGGCGCCGGAGCCTCCGCCCCGGGGGCGGTGTCGGCGGGCTCGGCCGTGCCGCCTTCGGCGACGATGGCGTCGAGGCCTTCCTCGAGACGAGCAGAGGACTTGAAGAGCCTCTCCTTCAGTTTCTTGAAGAACGCCATCGGCGGCTCCGTGCTGCTGCGGTCGCCTCCACCTAGTCGCTTTGACCGGGTGAGGGAAGGGTCGGACGCGGTGCCCGATCCGGGCGATTGCGGCGCCGCGGGCCGCGGCCTATCCTCGCCGCCGCATGGCGACCGATCACGCCCCTCCTCGCCCGGCCCCGGCCGAGCTCGCGGCCCTGGCCGAGGCCACCCGCGGCACGGCACCTCAGCGGGTGTGGCGGATCGAGGCGGCGGGGCAGGGTTTCTGGGTGAAGACCGAGGAGCGGCCGACGCTCCGGATGCGGCTGCAGAAGGGCAACCCGCGCCGCGCCTTCGCCGCCGAGCGCCGGGCGATGAAGGTGCTGGCCGCGGCGGGCCTGCCGGTGCCGCCGATCCTGGCCGAGGGCGACGATTTCTTCGTGACCCCGGATTGCGGACCCTCGCTGCGCCAGCTGTTGCACGACGAGGGCCTGGCCGAGGCCGGGCGGCTCGCCGCCTTCCGCGCCGCGGCCGAGGGGCTGGCGCGCTTCCATGCCCAGGGCCAGAGCCACGGGCGGCCCTCGCTGAAGGACATCTGCTGGGACGGCCGCGCCGCGTGGTTGCTCGATCTCGAGCGCTTCGCCGCCCGCCGCAACAGCCTCAAGGGCCATGCCGAGGACCTGGTGATGCTGTTTCTCTCGGCCTACACCGAGACCGGCGGGCCGACGCCCGAGACCGCGGCGCTGGCCGAGAGCTACCGCGCCCACGACCCCGGCGGCGTCTGGCAGGCCGCCGCCCGGTTCTGCCGCCGGATGCGCTGGATCGACCCGCTGACGATGCCGATCCAGCGGCTCAGGGGCGGGCGCGAGTTCCGCGCGATCCCGCTCACCTTCCGGACATTCGGACCGGCATGAGCGGCGTTTCGGCAACGGCGCGGGGGCATCGATCCGGGTGGTGCGAGAATCGCTTTTTGCATGCTAAGCAGTTGCCATGAGTGCGCTTATCATTCGTCCGGTTTCGCCTTTCGCCGCCGCCACGCTGATCCCGATTCCGCTTTTGGCACTGGGCGCGCTGGTCGGCGGCTGGTTCATCCTGGCCGCCTTTCTCTACATGACGGCACTGAGGATGCTGCTCGACCGGCTGATCGCCACCGCCGGGCCGGAGGCCGGGCCGGGCTCGGAGTTCCCGGCCGCCGAGCAGCTGTCGCGGGCGCTGGCCTGGGCGCATTTCCCGCTTCTGCTGTTCGGCGTGGCGGGGCTTTCGGGGGCGACCGGACTGAGCTTCCTCGAAGGGCTGGGCGTGCTCTTCGCCTTCGGGCTCTACTTCGGGCAGGTGTCGAACTCGAATGCCCACGAGCTCATCCACCGCCCCGACCGTGGGCTGTTCCGCCTGGGCAAGTGGGTGCTGATCTCGCTCCTCTACGGCCACCATGTCACGGCGCACCTGAAGGTCCACCACCGCTTCGTCGCCACCCCCGATGATCCCAACACCGCGCGGCTCGGCGAGGGATTCTGGAGCTTCGCCCGGGTCGCTTGGGCCGGGGCCTTCGTCGCGGGCTGGGAGATCGAGCGATCGATCGCCAAGATCAAGGAGCGCGAGCTACCGTTCTGGAGGCATCCTTACGCCGAATACGTGGCCGGCGGCATCGGCTTCGCGGTGGCTTCGTTGCTGCTCTTTGGCGCCTCGGGGCTGATCGCCTACCTGCTGCTCGCCGCCTATGCGCAGCTGCAGCTCCTGCTCTCGGACTACGTCCAGCACTACGGGCTTCGCCGCCGGCTCATCGGCGACGACCGCTACGAGCAGGTGGCGCCCTGGCATTCCTGGAACGCGCCGCACTGGTTCTCGGGCGGGCTGATGCTGAACGCGCCGCGCCATTCCGAGCACCACACCAACCCGGGCCGCCCGTTCCCCGAGCTGTCGCTGCCGGCCGCCGACGAGGGGCCGCGACTGCCCCATTCGCTGCCGGTGATGGGGGCGATCGCGCTGGTCCCGCCGTTGTGGCGGCGGAAGATGGACCGCCGCGCAGCGACCTGGCAGCGGCGGATCGACGAAGGCGCGATCGAACGGCGGGCGCCGCCGCCGCTGCGGCCGGCGCCGGTGAGGCCGGAGAAGTCCCGGCGCAGGGCGAAGGCAAGAGCGGCCGAGACCGCGGCGGATGCCGCGGCAAGTGCGCCGTTGGAGGCGGCCGAGGCCGAGGCGATGCTGGCCGAGGTTGCGGCGCTGGCGGCGGCGGGATTGGAGAGCGACGCGCCGGTGGCACCGCCCGAGCCCCGAGCCGGGTCCGCCGAGGACGCGGCGGAGGCCGCCGAGCCGGAGGCGCCGGAGCCCGAATCCGAGGGATCCGGGGCGCAGGCGGAGCCGGAGCCGGTGAGGGCCCAGGCTGCACCATCCGGGTCCGGGGCGGATCGGCCGGCGGCGGCCGAGGAAGAAACGGTCGGGGCTCGCGAGGAGGCCGCCTCGGCCGAGGAGCACGTCGCGCCGTCCGAGGCGGTGGACGAGGCGCCGGCCGGGACCGCGGAAGAAGTAGCGGTCGAGGCGCGGGCGGAGGAGCCGCAGCCGGGTGCGGTCGAGGGTACGGACGACCGGCAGGAGGACCGGCACGAAGGCCGGCACCTGTTGCGCCGGCTGGAGAAGGCTGCGGCCGCCATCGCCGCCGAGGCGGCGGCCGAGCCGCCGCAGCCCGCGCGGCGGTCGGCCGCGCAGAGTTCGGAGGGTCGCGCGCGCACGCCCCTGCTCTGGGCCGGCAAGGAGAAGAAACAGGCGGACGTCGAGGCGGAGCCGGCGGCTGCGGAGCCTGGGCCGGAGCCGGATGACCTGCCGACCTTCCGCTCGGCCCGCTCGGCCGCGCTGTTCCAGCCCGACGATGCGGCGATGCCGGCCGAGGCGGAGTCGGATCAGGCCGGGCCCGGACCGGGGACCCGCCCCGAAGTTGCCGGTGCAGAGGAGCCGGAGCCAGAGTCGGAGGCTGCGGCGGGCCCGGAGGCTGCGGCCGGCCCGGCGGCAGAGAAGGACAGCGTCGCGGCGGCGGTGGCAAAGCTCGTCGCCTCGGGGCCGAAGCCGCCGCCGCGCGGCAGCATGCTGCCCACGATCGAGGGTGAACCGGCCGAGGCCGAGCCGCCCGGCTTCCGTCAGCGCCTGGGGTACCGGGTGCACGGCGCGGCGCTGGCGGCGCGGGCGCTGGCCGCGCTGCTGCGCGGCGCGCCGCCGGTGCCGCCCAAGCAAGCGGAGGACGATCTCTGAGCCGGCGGGGCTGGCCGGCGCTGGCCGGCCCTGACGGTCTTCTCCGGAGCTGGCCAACAAAGGAAGCCGCCATGCGCGCCGCCCAAACCGCCCTGTCCATCGTCCTCGCGGCCGGCGTGGCCGCTGCCGAGACGCCGATGTCGGCGGCCGAGTTCGAGGCCTACGTGACCGGGCGGACGATCTACTACGCCTCCCTCGGCGAGGCGCCTTACGGTGCCGAGCAGTACCTGGCCGACCGTCGGGTGATCTGGACCTTCCTCGACGGCGAGTGCGCGGAAGGGCTGTGGTACGAGGACGACGGCCTGATCTGCTTCGTCTACGAACTGGACCTGGTGCCGCAGTGCTGGAGTTTCTGGCGGGAGGGCGCCGGCATCAGCGCGCGCTTCGAGAACGACCCGGCGGCGACCTCGCTCTACGAGCTGCGCCAGTCGGACGAGCCGCTGACCTGCCAGGGGCCGGACCTGGGTGTTTGAATCGCCGGGCCGGAAGCTCTCCCGCCCCTCGTCGCCGATCGAAGATCGGCTCCTTGGGTTGGGCCCGGCCGCGCGGGCTTGTCGCCCGCGCGGC
>JBFKAV010000201.1:0-5365 GCA_041621405.1 Paracoccaceae bacterium | reverse complement strand
GGACCCGTGGCGCCGGCCGCGGCGTCAGACCCACGTGTGGAAGGCCCGTGTCGACATCGGCTCGAGCGACTGCCGGACGTGGTGCGGCGCATAGATCTCCGCCACCCGAGCGACGGCTGCCTCCGGGCTCATCTCCTCGCTCTGCCCGCTGCGCCGGCTGGTCAGTTCCACCTTGCCGGCCTTGAGCCCCCGCGGCCCCACCGTGATCCGCCAGGGCAGGCCGATCAGGTCCATGGTCGCAAACTTGGCGCCGGCGCGCTCGTCGCGGTCGTCGTAGAGCGCCGCGAGCCCCTTCGCGGCCAACCCGTTGTAGAGCCCCTCGCAGGCCGCGTCGGCCTCGCCGTCGCCCTGCTTCAGGTTGACGATGCCGCAGTGATAGGGCGTCACCCCCTCGGGCCAGACGATCCCGTTATCGTCGTGGCTGGCCTCGATGATCGCGCCCAAGAGCCGCGACACGCCGATCCCGTGCGAGCCCATGTGCACCGGCACCCGCTCGCCCTTGTCGTTCACCACCACCGCGCCCATCGGCTCGGAATACTTGGTGCCGAAATAGAAGATCTGACCGACCTCGATGCCGCGCCCGTGCCGCCTCCGCGCCTCGGGCAGCGCCTCGAAGGCCGCCGCGTCGTGGGTCTCGTCGGTGCGCGCGTATGCGCTTGTGAACTCCGCGCAAATCGCCGCCACCTGCGCCTGGTCGGCATAGTCGATGTCGCGCCGGCCCAGCGTCAGGTCGGTCACCTTGCTGTCGTAGTAGACCTCGCTTTCGCCGGTCGAGGCCAGCACCAGGAACTCGTGCGTGTCGTCGCCGCCGATCGGGCCCGAATCCGCCCGCATCGGGATCGCCTTCAGCCCCATCCGCTCGTAGGTGCGCAAGTAGCTCACCATGTGGCGGTTGTAGGCGTGCAGCGCCGCCGCCTTGTCGACGTCGAAGTTGTAGCCGTCCTTCATCAGGAACTCGCGGCCCCGCATCACCCCGAAGCGCGGGCGCACCTCGTCGCGGAATTTCCACTGGATGTGGTAGAGCGTCAGCGGCAGGTCCTTGTAGCTCGAGACGTGGGCCCGGAAGATGTCGGTGATCATCTCCTCGTTCGTGGGCCCGTAAAGCATGTCGCGGTCGTGGCGGTCGCGGACGCGCAGCATCTCCGGGCCGTAGGCGTCGTAGCGCCCCGACTCGCGCCAGAGGTCGGCCGGCTGCAGCGTCGGCATCAGCATCGGGATGTGGCCGGCGCGCACCTGCTCCTCGTGCACGATCTCCTCGATCCGGCGCAGCACCCGGAAGCCGAGCGGCAGCCAGGAATAGATCCCCGCCGCCTGCTGCTTGATCATGCCCGCGCGCAGCATCAGCCGGTGGCTGACGATCTGCGCCTCGGCGGGGTTCTCCTTCAGGACCGGCAGGAAATAGCGGCTGAGACGCATCTTGGGCTGGCCTTCCGTTCGCGGCTTGGGTCCGCCGTCCTTTAGGCGAAGCCCCGCAGGCAGGCAAGCCGCAGCCGGGCGGGCCCGGCAAGGCGGAGCCGATGCAACCCGTGTATCCTTTCCGCCGACAGCAATCCCGGGAAGGACACGCCATGCCAAGCTTTGCCCACACCACCGCCCGCATCGCCGCCTGGAACCTCGCCGGCTTCCAGGTGATCGACGAGGACCGGGCGAAACGGCAGGTCGACGGCCTCGCGCTTCTAGACGCCGAACTGGTCACGCTGGTCGAGGTGAAGCCGGCCGCCCACCTGCAGCGGCTGATCGACGGGCTCGCGGCCCGCGGCGTCGTCTACGAGGGGCAGCTGCTGCTGCAGCCGGGCGACCTCAACATCGCGGTGCTCCACAAAGAGGGCACCAGCGTCACCAACCCCCGCTTGATCGACGGCTCCGACGGCGGCGACCCTCTGCGCCGCAAGGCCGTTGTCTTCGACGTCAAGATCGGCCAGTTCGACTTCATCCTGATCGGCGTTCACCTGAAGTCGGGCCGCGGCGCCGGGGAGCAGAAGGTTCGCGACGACCAGTGCAAGGCGATCGGCGCCTGGATCGCCACGCAGCGGGCGCAAAGCAACGAGGACATCCTGCTCGTGGGCGACTTCAACATGATCCCCGGGCAGGACGTCAGCAACTTCCACCACCTCGGCGGCGACGACCTGATGGATTTCCTCTCGTCGTGGGACCTGCAGGCGCGCTTCTCGCACATCCTGCCCAAGGGGCGGGCGAACCTGCTCGACGGCTTCGCGATCTCGCGCACCTTCTCGGGCGAGTACATCCGCGGCAGCCTGCAGCTCTTCCCGATGCACTGGACGATGGACATGGGCCGCGAGCGGTTCCGCGAGGAGGTCTCCGACCACCTGCCCTTCGTCGCCTCGTTCCGCATCGACCGGCACAGCGGCGGCTGATCCCGGGGGCTCCGCCACGCCGGTCGGGCAACGCGCCCTTGATGCGGCGCTCCCCCTCTGTCATCTCCTTGCGGAGGCAAGCGGAGGCGTGGCATGGCCCTGCCGGTCAGGGATCAGGTGAAGTACTGGGGCATCGCCGCGGCGGTGTTCTTCCTGATGCTCTGGGCCCTGGGCGACGTCATCCTGCCCTTCCTCCTCGGCTGCGCCATCGCCTATTTCCTCGACCCCGTCGCCGACCGGCTCGAGCGCCTCGGCCTCTCCCGCGCCGTCGCCACCACGGTGATCGCGCTTCTCGCGGTCATCCTCTTCATTCTCGCGGTGCTGCTCGTAGTCCCGACGCTGGCCCGCCAGACCACTTCGCTGATCGAGACCGCGCCGCAACTGTTCCAGCGCCTGCAGGCGTTCCTCACCGAGCGCTTCCCCGACCTGATGGACCAGAACTCGACCCTGCGCTCCTCGCTGGCCTCGATCGGCCAGACCATCCAGCAGCGCGGCGCCGAGCTCGTCACCGGCATCGTCGCCACCTTCTCCTCGGTCCTCAACGTTGCCCTCCTCCTCGTGATCGTCCCGGTCGTCGCCTTCTACGTGCTCTTGGACTGGGACCGGATGGTGGCCGAGGTCGACAAGCTCCTGCCGCGCGACCACGCGCCGGTGATCCGCCAGCTCGCGGCCGAGATCGACCAGACGCTTGCCGGCTTTGTCCGCGGCCAGGGCACGGTCTGCCTGGTCCTTGGCACTTACTACGCCGTGGCGCTGATGCTGGTGGGGCTGCAGTTCGGCCTCGTGATCGGCCTCGTCGCGGGGCTCTTGACCTTCATCCCCTACGTCGGCGCGCTTATCGGCGGGCTTCTCTCAATCGGCCTCGCGCTCTTCCAGTTCTGGGGCGACTGGTGGCTCATCGTCGCCGTCGCAGCGATCTTCCAGATCGGCCAGCTCGTCGAGGGCAACGTGCTCACCCCGAAGCTCGTCGGCGGCTCGGTCGGGCTGCACCCGGTCTGGCTGATCTTCGCGCTCTCCGCCTTCGGCGCGCTCTTCGGCTTCGTGGGCCTCCTGGTCGCGGTCCCGGTCGCCGCGGTCCTCGGCGTCCTCGCCCGCTTCGCGCTCAGGCAATACCGCGACAGCCGCCTCTACCAGGGCCTCGCCGGCCGGCGGGGCGAGGGGCAGAGCGACGTGGAGGACTGATGCCCGAGCAGCTCGCCTTCCCGCTGCCGCGGCTCGAGGCGCGGGGGCGCGAGGACTTCTTCGTCTCGCCCGCGAACGCGCTCGCCGTCCGCCAGATCGAGGCCTGGCGCGCCTGGCCGCAAGGCAAGCTGGTCCTCACCGGACCAGAAGGCGCGGGCAAGACCCACCTCGCCCATGTCTGGGCCGCGCTCGCCGGCGCCCGCATCGTCGCCGCGCGGGCGCTCGCGCCGGCCGAGATTCCCGCCCTTGCCGCAGGCCCGGCGGCGGTGGAGGACGCCGACCGCACCGCCGGCCGCGCCGGCAGCGAGACCGCGCTCCTGCACCTGCACAATCTGGCGCTGGCGAATGGCTATCCGCTCCTGCTCACCGCGCGTAGGCCGCCATCGCAGTGGAATCTCGCGCTCCCCGACCTTGCCAGCCGCATGGCGGCGACCGCCACCGCCGCGCTGGAGCCCCCCGACGATGCGTTGCTTTCGGCGGTGCTGTTGAAGCTCTTCGCCGACCGCCAGATCGCGCCGCCGCCCAAGCTCGTCCACTATTGCCTGAGGCGCATGGACCGCTCCTTCGCCGCCGCGCAACGCCTCGTCGCCGCGCTCGACGCCCGCGCGCTCGCCACCGGCCGACCGCTCGGCGCGGCGCTCGCGGCCGAGGTGCTGGAGAACGACTGACACCGGGTCCGCCTGGAAGGCTCGGATCTCGGACTCTCCTTGAAGGCGAGCGACTGACCAGCCGATCACTATTCCTATTTCTTGCCCGATGGCGTACCCGGCCCAAATCGGGCCGGAGTTCGGCCAAAAAATCATCATGATTTGTTCATCCCGCATTCACGTAGCATCGGGTAACAAAGTCATTGTTCACAACCATTGGGAGAATGTCATGTTCCGAGATGTAATTCGGCTGCATTCCTCGACCAAACGGCCACGCAACGCGCCGTCGTGGTTCAGGGACGAAAGCGGCGCCGCGACCATCGAGGCGGTGCTCTGGCTTCCAGTCATCTTCCTCGTATTCGGCCTCGCGGTCGATTTCGCCATGGTGTTCCACGGCCAGTCCCAGGCTCTCCGCATCCTCCAGGACGCCAACCGCAACGTCTCGATCGGGCGACTCAACAACGTCGCCGAGGCCGAGGACTTCGTGGAAAGCCGTCTGGCGAGCCTCTCGACGAACGCGGACGCCGTGGCGGCCATTGCCTCGGGCATTGTCACCACGACCGTGACCATCCCCATGGCCGACCTGCAGATGCTCGGTCTGTTTCGCGGGCTGGACGCCGGCTCGATCACGGTCAGCGCCGAACATCTGATCGAGAACTGGGAGAGCTGACGATGGCCTGGCTCCAGCGCGGCCGCCAGTTCTGGCGCGACGAGAGTGGCGGGATCTTCATCTTCGGCGTGCTCCTGCTCATCGCCTTCTTCATGATCGGCGGCCTGGCGATCGATGTCGCCAACGCCTACATGAACCGCACCCATCTTCAGGTCGCGGCGGATTCCGCTGCCCACGCAGCGCTTTACACGCGCGACACGAAGACCGCGGCCGAAGCCAAGACCGTGGCCCTCACGGTCGCAAATAGGACCATGCCCTCCGAGCGGTTCGGCGACATCCTGCGCGCCGAGGACATCCAGTTCGGCCACTGGAACGACGCGACAGAGGTCTTCACGCCGGACGCATCCTCGCGCGACGCGGTGATGGTCGACACCGCCCGGCTCGCGGACCGCAGCAATCAGGTCGCCACCTTTTTTCTCAGATTCGCAAATATCGACTTCTGGGACGTGCGGCGCCGGGCAGTGTTCGTCACCTACCGTCCGACATGCTTC
>JBFKAV010000200.1:0-5460 GCA_041621405.1 Paracoccaceae bacterium | reverse complement strand
GAGCCCTGATTCCTCGATCACCGTTCTGGGCGAGTGTCGCGCCAACCCGGCGCAGGTCGGTCTCAAACGGGCGCACGACGCGACCGCCGGTGACGATGACGCCTAAGGCGGCGGCGTCGAGCGTCACGCCGTAGTCGGGCTTGGTGCTGTTCGAGGCCTTCTGCTTCGCCCGCGAAGTGAGACCGATCTTGTGGCCGATCACCCTGGCGCTGGCGGCGATGCGCTTCTCGACCCAGGGCGCCTGGATCGCGTAGGCGTCCTCGAGCTCCATCGCGGGCCAGGTCCTCGGGGGCTGCGCGATCAAGGTGCGGCCGAGATCGGCCTGGTAGAGCGCTCGGCGACGGCTTCGCGGTCGGCATGGGACAGCATCGGGGCCTCACTTGATCGGGGGTTTGGGGAGCTTCGCATCGCCCGGCTCCATCACCAGCCGGTGCTCGAGCGAATACCATTCGGCGAGCTCGGGGTGGTCGGGATGCGGCGCCTCGTGGCGGAGGAAGTGGCCGAGGAGCGCCGCGGTGACGCCGAACTGGACGTCGGAATGGAGCCTGGGGTCGTCGTCGGCATAGACCTGGGTGATCAGCGTCTTGAAGCCCTCCTTGAAGGCCAGCGCGTGGACATGCGCGGGGCGGTAGGCGTGGCGGTTCTGCGCTGCGAGCAGCCGGCCGACGACGGTGTTCGTGGGGATCGGGTAGCCCGCGGGCTTGACCGAGCGGAAGCGGATCTCGCCCTCGGTGTCGGTGGTGAACTTGCCGCGGAGGTTGAAGTCGGCCTGGCCCTCGTCCTGGTTCTCGTAGAGGCCGACGGGCGAGGCATGCCAGATGTCGACCTCGGCGCCCGCGACCGGCGCGCCGTTCACGTCGACGAAGCGAAAGGTCACGAACATCGGCGGGCCCGGCGTGTCGGAGCGGAGGATCGAGCCGCCGTTCTCCACCCGCGGGCTGTTCAGGCGCCAGAACGGCCCGAGCAGGTTCTGCGTGGTCTCGGTGGCGCCGCGATCGCCGTTGTTGAGGAGGCAGACGAGGGAGGAGACGCCGAGGGAGCCCGCCATCAGCACCGCCTCGTTGTGGGTGTCCGTGCTGGCCTGGCCGATCGCGTTGACGATCGCAGTCGCCTCGCGGAACTCCTCCTCGGTGAGCCGCACCTCGCGGACGAAGCCGTGCAGGTGCCTGACCAGGCTCAGCATGATCTCGCGGAGCCGCGGGTCGGTGGTCTGCTGCATCACCTCAAGTACGGCGGGGGTGAGGTCTTTCTCGGTGCGGATCATGCGGGCCTCCTGGTCCCCCTGCTCTGCAATTGGCCGGTCGGCCGTCAGATCGCCGCGATCCGGATCGTTTCTCCGGTGGCGGCCGAGCGCTTCACGGCCTCGATCACCTGCTGGTTGCGCAAGCCCTCCTCGGCGGGCACCAAGGGCGCCTCCTCGCCGCGGATCACGGCGGCGAACTGGCGGATCTGCCGCACCAACGGATCGTCGAAATCGAACGGATACCGGGTCACCGACAGCGGCTCCCACCAGCTCCTCTTGTCCGGATTGGACCAAAGCGCCAGGTTCGGCAGCGCGAGCGAGCCATGCGTGCCGCCGATCCAGTAACTGGTCTCGGGCGTGGCCGGGTAGGCGGGGTTCTCGCGTGCCGTCAGCTCCCAGCTCCAGGGACCGACCACGGTGTCGGAGACGGTGACGGTGCCGAGCGCGCCGTTCTCGAACCGAAGCAGGATCACCGCGCTGTCCTCGACCTCGTGGCCGCGCACGGCATTGGATTCGAAGGCGTGGACGCTCTCGATCGCGCCGCAGAGGTGGCGCAGGAGGTCGATGTCGTGGATGAGGTTGATGTAGACCGGGCCGGCCCCCTTCCGCCGCCGCCAGTCGGTGTCGAAGTAGTCGTCCGGCTTGTAGAACCAAGTCTGGCCCTGGACCGCCGCGATGCGGCCGAGGTCGCCGCGGGCGACCATCTCGCGCGCCTTGGCGACGAGCGGGTTGTGGCGGCGGTGGTGGCCGGTGGAGAGCGCCACGCCGGCGTCCCTTCCGGCCTCGACGATGCGCCGGGCGCCCTCGAGGTCGGCGGCGAGCGGCTTCTCGATCAGCGTGGGCACGCCGGCCTCGACGCAGGTCAGCGCGTTCGCGACATGGAGTTGGTTCGGCGTGGCGAGGACGGCGCCGTCGGGGCGCTCGGCGGCCAGCATCTCCGCAAGCTCGGCGTAGTGCGGCACGCCGTGGCGGGCCGCCACCTCGGCGCCTGCGGGCGAAGGATCGGCCACGGCGGCGAGCTCGGTCCCCTCGGCGAGGCGGATCGCCTCGGCGTGGCGGCGGCCGATCAGACCGGCGCCGGCAAGGGCGATGCGGACGGTCATTTGAGCAACGCGCCCATGCGTTGGACGGCCAGCGCGTAGCCTTCGGTGCCGAAGCCTGCGATCACGCCCTCGGCGCGGAGCGAGACGTAGGAGTGTTGGCGGAAGGCCTCGCGCTTGTGGACGTTGGAGATGTGCACCTCGAGCACCGGCCCCTCGAAGGTGTTGAGCGCGTCGAGGATCGCCACCGAGGTATGGCTGAAGGCGCCGGGGTTGATGACGATGCCCTGCGCCTGGTCGCGCGCCTCTTGGATCCAGTCGATGATCTGGCCCTCGTGGTTCGACTGCAGGAGCCGGATTTCGAGGCCGAGGTCCTGGCCCACCTTGCGGCAGGCGGCCTCGACGTCGGCCAGCGTGTCGCGGCCGTAGATCTCGGGCTGGCGCTTGCCGAGCAGGTTCAGGTTCGGGCCGTTGAGGATGTAGACGGTCTTGCTCATGCGTTGGATCCTTCGAAGACGCGGGCGAGGAGCGCCTGGGTTGCGGAGAAGATGCGCCGGGCGCGGGGGCCGGGCGGTTCGTCGGAGGCCATCGGGAGCTCGACCGAGAAGATGGTGCCCTCGGGCAGCGCGCGGACCACCGCGGCGAGGTCGAGCCCGCCCGCGCCGGGGGGAAGGCGGCCGCCGCGGGCCTCGGCGATGCGGGCTTCCATCGTGGCCGGGGCCTTCGGGCGACCGTCGCAGAGCTGGGCCGAGCGGATCACGTTGGGCGGCAGCGCGGCGACCTCGGCGGCGCTGCCGCCGCAGCGGAAGAGGTGCAGCGTGTCGATGAGGATCCCGGCGTTGGCGCGGCCAGAGCGGGCGACGAGGGTGGCGCAGCGCCCGAGAGTGCTCACGCTTCGCCAGGCCATGCACTCGAGGTCGACGCCGATACCGTGGTCCGCGGCGAGATCGCAGAGCGCGTCGAAATTGGACTGCAGGCGCGCCTCGTCGGCGTCGTCGGCTGCGATATTAAGGCGCCTGGCTCCCAGGTCGGCGGCCTGCTCCAGCGCCGGGCGAAGCGCCTCGGGGCGAAAGCCCTCGTCGATGACCGCCGCCTCGACGTCGTAGACCGAGACGCCCTCACCTGCCATCGCGGCCTTGGCCTCGGCAAGGGCGCGGCTCCCCGGCCGGAGGTCGTAGCAGAGCCCGCCCGGCATCGCCGGGACGAGCCGGAGGCCGACGAAGGCGAACCCGGTCTGGCCGGCGAGGCGGATCAGCTCGGGCGGCGCGAGGTCGAGAAAGGTGAGATGGCCGAGGCCGAGGGGGTGGGTCATGTCCCGGCCTCCGGGAGCACTGCGCCGATCCGTTCGCCAAGCCGGGCTCCGGTGCGCTCGATATGGGCGCGGAGAAGCTGCGCCGCCTTTCGCCCGTCGCGCGCGACGGCCGCCTCGGCGATGGCGGCATGCTCGGCGGCGACGTCGCGGTCGCCGGGGTGGTGGGCGAGCAGGATCCGGCGGTAGCGGTCGTTGTGATCGTGCAGCGTGCGGCAGAAATCGATCAGCATCGGCATGCCGCAGCCGCCGATCAGCGCCATGTGGAAGTCGGTGTGGGCAGCCTCCCAGGCCTCTACCGTCTCGGTCTGGGCCGGGTCGCGCCGGGTGCGGCTCAGCCGGTGCAGCGCGCCCATCACCGCACCCTCCCAGTCGAGTTCGGCGCGCGCGCACGCATGGGTCAGCGCCAGGCTTTCGAGGTCGGCTCTGAGCCGGGTGACCTCGGTGAGGCTTTCGCGCGAGAGCGGCGCGATGCGGTAGCCGCGCTGGTCCTCGAACAGGACGAGGCCGCTTGGAACCAGCCGCGCGATCGCCTCGCGCAGGGGCGAGAGCGAGACGCCGAGGGTCTTGCGCAGCTGATCGAGGTTGACCTTCGCGCCGGGCTTGAGCTCGCCGGCCAGGATCGCCGCGCGCAGCCGCTCGGCCACGCGGCTCGCCCGCGTGGTCTTCCCCGGGCTCGCCCGGCCCTCGTTTCTTGCAGCGTCGTCCATGACCACTCCATTGGCGCCCCTTCATGCCGCTAAAATCGATTTTTGGCAACATGCTCCGATGAACTGGACGAACAGCGTAATTTGCGGGACACTGCGGGCCTGAGCGAGGAGGACAAGGCTTGCACCCTCGATCCGAAGGCCTTTCCGTCGGCGCCGGCACCTACGAGGCGATCCGGCACGACATCATCTTCGGCCGGCTCGGCCCCGGAACGAAGCTCAGGCTCGAGCGCTTGAAGGCCGAGTACGGCGCCGGCGTCTCGACGATCCGCGAGGCGCTGAACCGGCTGGCGAGCGAGGGCTTCGTCGTGGCCGAGGGCCAGCGCGGCTTTGCCGTGGCGCGGATGTCGGCCGAGGACCTGCGCGAGATCGCCGACCTCAGGATCCTGGTGGAATGCCACGCGCTGCGGCTCTCGATCGAGGCGGGCGACACCGAATGGGAAGGCCTCGTCGTCTCGGCGCATCACAAGCTGCACCGGATGGAGGAGCGGATGCAGGCTGGCGATACCTCGGTGCGCGAGACCTGGAAGCAGTACGACTGGGAATTCCATCAGGCGCTGATCTCCGCCTGCGGCTCGAGACAACTGATGGAAGTGCATGGCACGATCTTCGACAAGTACCTGCGCTACCAGATGCGGACCTTGACCTTTCGCGGCGCGACGGCGGCGGCCGAGCACCGGGCGCTCCGGGACGCGGCGCTGAGGCGCGATTCGCACGCGGCGCAGACCGTGTTGCGCCGTCACATCGAGGGCGGCGTGGAGCACAGCCTCGAACACCCTGCCGCGTAGGTCGGCCGCGCAGCGGACCGGGCGACGGCGGGCGGACCACACTAATCTCTGATTCTCCTGCACAATCGGGCAATCGATTTTTCGCTCGACATCTGATATTCGCGCAAACATGTGGTGAATTACAGATCATGTGTTGATTTCAATCATGATCCATGCTTCTTCTAGGGTGAAGCCCCGCCGCCCGACGCGGGGCCATTGCCATCTTCAGGGAGGACACCACATGCCCATCACGATCGCCCGCCGCTCGCTCCTGTCCGCCACCGCAATGGCAGCGGCGCTGAGCCTCGCGCCTATGGCCAACGCGCAGGACAAGATCCAGCTCCGCATGTCGACCGTCGCGACCGAGACCGACCAGCGCTCGGTGGCGCTGGAG
>JBFKAV010000199.1:0-5576 GCA_041621405.1 Paracoccaceae bacterium | reverse complement strand
TGCTGCGACCGAGGCGCTCCTCGCCCGGCTCAACGACGACGGGCGGGTCTACCTGACGCAGACGCGCGTCGACGGCCGCTTCGCGATTCGCGTCTCGGTCGGGGCGTGGAGCACCACGCACGAGGACGTGATGCTCCTGCCCGACCTCGTGGCCGATCTAGCGCCGCGCTGAGCGCCCCACCTCCCGCGCCGCCTGCCCGGAATCAGAACCGGAAAGAGGCCCGCAGCGTCGCCGTCGTGGCGTCGAGGTCGACTCCAGTGCCATCGAAGTTGTCGAACTGGTGGGCCAGGACTTCGGCCCCGACGATCCACTGGTTGCCGAGAGCGGTGCCGAGGCCCACGCCCGCGAACCAGCCACCGTCGCTGAGGTCGACGCCCGCGTTCGACACCTTCATCCAGGCCGGCCCAGCCGTTGCGTAGATCAGCGTGCGGCCGGCGTCGTAGCCCGCGCGGAACTTCAGCCGGGCAACGTAGTCGACGTCCTCGCCGGTGACGAAGGTGACGTCGGCGCCGTCGTAGTCGCCCTCGATGCCCCAAACCCAAGTTCCCATGTCCCACATGTAGCCGGCGTGGACACCGTAGATCGTGCCGTTGGCGTTGGGGATGCCCGTATTGGCGCCGAAGTCGCCGTAGCCGATCTGGGCGCCGGCGTAGAAACCGGTCCAGTCGTAGCCCGGCGGGGGCGCCGGGGCGGCCATCACGACCGGGGCAGATTCGACTGGGGTCGGCCCGGCGGCCAGGGCAGGGGTAGCGACGGCAGCGGCGAGAGCCGCGATTGCAAAGGGTTTCATGCCTAAATCCTTCCAGGTGAGCGCAAATAAAATTTGCCGGACCGCAGCCTGAATCGCTTCCGGTCCGGCGATGCCGGCGCCACGGTAGGGGCGCATGGCGTCACAAATCCATTATGCCGCAATCCGGAGGATTCTGAAACTCGCACGTTGTCGCAGGGCCCGGGCGCGCGGAGGTCCGCCGGCGCGGGAGGTTTCTCCCCCGCGCCCGCCGCGGGAGACGCGGCCACCGAGACGCTCATCCACCGCCTCGGCGACGACGAGCCGCGTCTCCCTCACCCTGAACCGTGTCGACCGCGGCTTCGTGATCCGCGTCGCGGTCGGCGGCTGGGCGACGACCCGCGAGGAAGCGATGCTGCTGCCCGACCTGATGGCCGAGGCCCTTTGACCGAATCAGCGGCGGTTGTGGAAGATCCGACCAATGAAGTTGAGGAGCACCTGCGCGGCGAGGATCGCCGTCGTGCCGGTGTGGTCGTAGTCGGGCGCCACTTCCACAAGATCGACACCCACCACCCTGCCCCGCTTGCTGAGGCCGTCGAGCAGCTCCAGCACCTCGTAATAGAGAAACCCGCCGTGCGAGGGTGTGCCGGTGCCCGGGGCGATCGAGGGGTCGAAGCCGTCGATGTCGATGGTCACGTAGTAATCCGCGCCCTCGGGGATACGCTCGAGCACCGCCTCGAGCCCCAGCTTGCGGATCTGCCGCACCGAGAGAATGTCGGAGCCCATTTCGCGCGCCGCCGTGTAGCCCTCTCTCGCGGTGGAGGAGACGTTGCGGATGCCGAACTGCGATAGCCCGGTCACGTAGCTCTTCTCGGCCGCCCGGCGCATCGGGTTGCCGTGGCCGTAGCGCACGCCATGGCGCTCGTCGACAAAGTCGAGATGAGCGTCGATCTGCACGATGTGGATCGGGCCACGCTCGGAAAAGGCGTTGATGCAAGGGATGTTGACCGAGTGGTCGCCGCCCAGCACCACCGGCAGCGCGCCAGCCTTCAGGATCGCCCGCACCGCGGCCTCGATGTTGGCATGGCTCGTCTGGGTATCTGTGTGGACGATATCGGCATCACCGATGTCCGCGATGCGTACGCCTTCGAGATAGGTCGCGTCATCCTCGTGGTCGTAGGCACCGGCATGGCCGAACGAGAACAGGGTCGAGGCCTCGCGGATCGCGCGCGGGCCGAAGCGGGCCCCGGCGCGCCACTGGGTGCCGAAATCGAACGGTGCGCCCAGCACGGCGACGTCGGCGTCGATCCGGCCCCAGTCGGGCTGGTAGGGGGACTTGCCGAAGGTGGAGATGCCGACGAAGGGCAGATTGAGGCGGCCGGACTCGTAGCCGTGGGCCATGTCGGTACGCTCCTTCAAGCTGGCGCGCGTGGCGTAGCGCGACTTGCCGCCACGCTAGCATGGGACGGCGGTGTGGCGTGCGTGTTTGCGACCCTTCCTAGCGCGGCAGGAAAAGCTCGGCGGAGAGGCCACCGAGCGCCTCGCTTTCGCCTAGAGCAAGCGTGCCGCCATGTCCCCGCGCCACGTCGAGGGCGATCGCCAGCCCCAGGCCGGCACCGCCCCCCAGGTCCTGGTTGCGCGCCGGATCGAGGCGCGTGAACGGGCGCAGCGCCTCCTCGCGCCGATCGACCGGAATGCCGGGCCCGTCGTCCTCGACGACGAGGCGCAGGCCATCCTGCGCTGCCGCGACCGACAGCCGGACCCGTGTTCCGCAACGCAGGGCGTTCTGCACCAGGTTCTCCAATGCGCGTTCGACCGCGCGGGGGCGCATCGACAGTGGCTCGTCGCTGCCCGGAGCAAGCTCGAGCTCGATCTCGCGCCCAATTCGCCGCGCGTTACCGGCCACCCGCCGGGCGATCTCGGCCGGAACCGTCGGCTCGGCCTCGCCCGACGCCTCGCCGCGGGCGAAATCGAGGATGTCGTCCAGCATCCGCTGCATGTCGTCCACGTCGCGCCGCATCGCGCGTGTTTCCTCGCTGTCCTCGGCCAGCGAGAGGCCAAGGCGCAATCGGGTGAGCGGCGTGCGCAGGTCGTGGCTCACGCCCGACAAGAGCAGCGTGCGCTGCTCGCGCGCGCGATCGATCCGGGCGCGCATGTCGAGGAAGGCGGCGCCGGCGGCGCGGACCTCGGTGGCGCCGCGCGGGCGGTAGGACAGGATGCGGCCCCGTCCATAGGCCTCGGCGGCATCCGCGAGCCGCGCGATCGGCCTCAGCTGATTGCGCAGGAAGACGAAGGCGATTGCCGTCAGCAGGACCCCCGCAAAGACCATGAGAACCAGCAACTGGTGCGGGTTCGAGGCAGAGACACGGGCGCGGCGGAACACGATCTCGGCCGGACCCCAGGCGGTGCCGACGCCGAGGCGCACGAAGCGGGAATCGCCGCCGAGATCGATCGCCGTTACCGACGGCAGGGCGTCATACATGGTGCGGATCACGCTACGCCCGGAGAGATCGTAGAACCGCCGGCTGGCCTTTACCTCCGACCCGGGGAGCGCGACGCCAATGCCCAGTCTGGAGCCGAGTTCGGCGCCCAGTGCGCGGGCGGCATCGACGTCCGGTGCGGCATCTATCTCGGTCAGCAGAAAGCCGAGCGGGATTGCCACGCTACGCGTCATCTGCTCCGTCACCTGGTCGAAATGCCGCTGCAGGAAGGCGACCGAAACGACCAGCTGGATCGCGACCACAGGCACCAGAAGGATCAGCGTCGCCCGGCCATAGAGGCCGCGCGGCAGGAAGCGTTTGAGCCATCGGAAGAGCATGGCTAAAGCTAGCGGGGGCGGTAGGGGAGAGGAAGGGCCGATGGCGGGCGCGGTGGACGAGATCGCGGAGGGGGTGAGACGGGTCTTGGCGCCCAATCCTTCGCCGCTCACGTTCCGTGGCACCAACAGCTACATCCTGGGCGAAGGTCGAGTGGCGGTGATCGATCCGGGCCCGGCGATCCCAGCGCATCTCGACGCGATTCTTGCCGCCCTCGGCCCCGGCGGGGAGGTGGCGGCGATCCTCGTCACCCATGCCCATCTCGACCATTCCGGCCTTGCCCCTGTCCTGGCCGAGGTCACCGGCGCCCGGGTCTATGCCGCCGGCAGGGCCACCGAGGGCCGCAGCGCTTCGATGCAAGCGCTGGCCGCGACCGAGCTTGCGGCAGGTGGAGAGGGGCTGGACCACGCGTTCGCGCCCGACGAGCGGCTTGCCGATGGCCAGGTGCTGGCGGACGAGCGCTGGCAGGTCGAGGCGGTGGCGACGCCGGGGCATCTCGGTACGCACCTCGCATTCGCATTCGGCGAGACCGTCTTCAGCGGCGACCACGTGATGGGCTGGTCCACCACCATCGTCTCGCCGCCTGACGGCGACATGGGGGCGTACATGGCCTCGCTCGACCGCCTCGCTGCACTGAAGGCGCGGGTCCTGCTACCCGGCCACGGGCCCGAGATTCGCGATCCCGCGGCACGCATCGCCGAACTTGCGGCGCACCGCAGGGCGCGCGACGCGGCGGTGCACGATGCGCTCGGCCCACGCCCGCAAACCGCCGCGGCATTGGCGCGAATGATCTACACCGACACACCGCCAGCCCTGCTGCCCGCGGCCGCTCGCAATGTCTTCGCGCATCTGCTCTACCTCTCCGAGCGGGGCATGGCGAAACCCGACGGACCGCCCGGCGTGGACGTCGGATTCGTGCGCGGCTGACAATCCGTTAACCTCATGTATACCTTCCGTAATCTCTCAGCCGGCACCGCTTCGCTGTTGCGACTGCGAGGCCCCCATGCGCCGGCCAGATCCCTCTAGACGCTTCCGGAGCGGCTTGCTATACGCCCTCCCGTGTTCCGGCGTAGCTCAGCGGTAGAGCAGTTGACTGTTAATCAATTGGTCGTAGGTTCGATCCCTACCGCCGGAGCCACTTAACAAAACAATATCAAACGCTTAGAGATGGCTTGCTCCTCTCTTTTGGGGCGGGATCTGCGTGGGGTAACATCCGGGGTAACCAAGCAATTCCCAATCGCCGAGGCCGTAAGGACAGGCTTGAGGACGTTCTGCCGGATGACCGATTGGCGTGGGCTCAGGGTATTTGGGCCGACGGTGTGGAAGTGGCCGAGCTGCCGTCTGGGGCATGGATGTTGAGGGAGGCGGCCAAGGTGCTGGCGCATAATGAGGAGGCAGTGGATCACGAAGGCGAGGTCCTAGGGTCAGGACTCACGACCAGAACATGACGGTTGCGGCGATGCAGATGGCGGAGAGAAACAGCTCGCCGCATCTGTCGTAGCGGGTGGCGATCCGGCGCCAGTCCTTGAGGCGAGCGAAGAGGTTTTCTATCCGGTGGCGCTGCTTGTAGAGCTTGGGATCGTGGCTGGCGGGGTTCTTCCGTCCGCGCCGAGCCGGGATGCAGGCGGCGATCCCCTTGTCATCAAGGGCTTCGCGGAACCAGTCGGCATTGTAGCCCTTGTTTGCCAGGAGGACCGTGGCGGGCGGTAGCGCGCTCAGCAGGGCCAGCGCGCCTTTCGCGTCGCTCATCTGCCCCGGCGACAGGAAGAAGGTCAGCGGCCGCCCGAGCCGGTCGCAGACCATGTGCAGCTTCGAGTTTAGCCCGCCCTTGGTCCGTCCGATCGCTCTCGGGCGAGTCCCCCTTTTGAGAGGCTTGCCGCCGTGCGGTGGGCCTTCAGGTGGGTGCTGTCGACCATGATCGTGTCGCCATCCGGCCCCGGCTGCGCCAGGTCGACGAAGATCCGGGCGAACACGCCCATGCGCGACCAGCGGACGAACCGGTTGTAGAGCGTCTTCGGCGGGCCATAGACGG
>JBFKAV010000198.1:0-5580 GCA_041621405.1 Paracoccaceae bacterium | reverse complement strand
TCGCGGCCGAGGTGATGGTGATCCCGCGCTCCTGCTCCTGCTCCATCCAGTCCATCGTCGCGGCGCCGTCATGCACCTCGCCGATCTTGTGGGACTTGCCGGTGTAGTAGAGAATCCGCTCGGTCGTCGTGGTCTTGCCGGCATCGATGTGGGCCATGATGCCGAAGTTCCGGTAGCGGTTCAGGGGATAGACGCGGGCCATGGGGGGAGGTCCTCGGGGTGTAGTTCGGTTACCAGCGGTAGTGGCTGAACGCCTTGTTGGCATCGGCCATCTTGTGGGTGTCTTCGCGCTTCTTGACGGCGGTGCCGCGGTTCTGCACCGCGTCCGAGAGCTCGCCGGCCAGCCGCTCCTCCATCGTCTTCTCGTTGCGATTGCGGGCGGCGATGATTAGCCAGCGGATCGCCAGCGCCTCACGGCGCTCGGGGCGGACTTCGACCGGCACTTGGTAGGTGGCGCCGCCGACCCGGCGCGAGCGCACCTCGACCGAGGGCTTCACGTTGTCCAAGGCCTCGTGGAAAACCTCGACCGGCGGCCGCTTCAGTCGGTCCTCCACGCGGGTCAGCGCGTTGTAGACGATCGACTCGGCGACCGACTTCTTGCCGTCGGTCATCAGGTTGTTCATGAACTTGGTCAGCACCGTGTCGCCATACTTGGCGTCGGGCAGGATCTCGCGTTTCTCGGCGCGGTGGCGGCGGGACATCTATATGCTCCTCACTTCGGACGCTTGGCGCCGTATTTCGAGCGGCGCTGGCGGCGGTCTTTCACGCCCTGGGTGTCCAGGACGCCGCGCAGGATGTGATAGCGGACGCCCGGAAGGTCCTTCACCCGGCCGCCGCGGATCAGCACGACCGAGTGCTCCTGCAGGTTGTGCTTCTCGCCGGGGATGTAGCTGATCACCTCGAACCCGTTGGTGAGCCGCACCTTGGCGACCTTCCGCATGGCCGAGTTCGGCTTCTTCGGCGTCGTGGTGTAGACGCGCGTGCAGACGCCGCGCTTCTGCGGGCAGGATTGCAGGTGCTGCGACTTCGAGCGCGTCACCTTGGGCTGCCGCGGCTTGCGGATCAGCTGTTGGATCGTCGGCATTTACGGTTCCCCGTGCTCTTACCAGTTCGTCTCTCAAGCGCCCCCGCGGACCTGCGAAAACGCCAAAACCGCAGACGTTCCCAACCTCGCGGGAACGGTGCGGTGGAATTCCAGAGGATCGGGGCGCCACCGCCCGGATCGTGACCACTTCGGTTCTGGGTTCAGGCAGAAAGCGGAAGCCTCCCGGCCCGAGTGGGCGCCGTATACGGGGAGTCGCTGGGGGTGTCAACAGGCGCCCACCCAAGCCTAGCGGATGCGCAGGCTGCGTGCCGGCTCGCGCCCGATCCGCTGCTCGCGCCAGAGCGTGAAGAGCCCGGTCGCGGCCACGATGGCGGCGCCGGAGAGCGTCAGGAGGTCGGGCCAGTGGCCGAAGACGACGAGGCCGAGGACCAGCGCCCAGATCAACCCGGTGTAGCGGAACAGCGTGACGACGCCGATGTCGCCCACCCGCATCGTCAGGACCGAGCAGACGTAGCCGAGGATCACGAAGACGGTGGCGCCGAGGAGCTGCAGCGCCGCGAGGCCGGAGATCGGCGCCCAGGCGCCGCCGAGGCTGCCCGCCGCGCCGAAGAGCGTCACCCCGATCGAGCCGGCCAGCGCCACGGTGAGCGATGGCACTCCGCGCGACAGCCGGCGGGTGGAGAGGTCGCGCACGGTCACGCAGGCCACGGCGGCGAGGATATAGAGCGAGTAGACCGTGAACCCCGCCGCCCCGGGCCGCACGATCACCATCACGCCGGCAAAGCCGATCACGATCGCCGAGAGCCGCCGCCAGCCCACCGCCTCGCCGAGGAAGAGCGCACCCGCGAGCGTGATCGCAAGCGGCAGCGACTGCAGGATCGCCGTGGCGTTGGCGAGCGGCATGTTGAAGAGCCCGGTGAGGAAGAAATAGGCCGCCGCGACCTCGGCGCCGGTGCGCAGCACGACGAGACCCAGGTCGCGGGCCGGGAGGTCGAACCGCAGGACGCCCATGCCGCGGGCGAGGAAATAGAGGAAGAGCGTCGTCGCCACCCCGCGCAGGAACAGCGCCTGGTAGAGCGGCAATTCGTCCGACAGCGCCTTGAGGCAGGTGTCGTTGAGCGTGAAGCCGGCCATCGCCGCCATCATCAGAAGCGCGCCGCGCGCGTTGTCGCTGATGCCGGCCATACGCCGCCTCCCCCTCGCGCCCGGCGCTTATCAGCGGCGAGCGCGCAGCGCCAGAGGCGTCTGCCCGGCGCAGGTCATACAAGGAAAAAGGGCCCCCGAGGGGGCCCTTCGTTTATCGCATCTGAGGCGGCGCGGCCTATTCGCGGCTTTCCGGCGTTTCCACCAGCCCGCTCTCGACCTCCTCCTCCATCGCCTCTTCCATCACCGGCGCGGCGAGCGCCGCTGCGGCCTCGGCCGCGGCCTTGCGCTCCTCGATCACCGCCTGGTCGCGCTCGGCGGCGATGCGGCGGACCCGGGTGGTGGCCCCGCCCGTGCCCGCTGGGATCAGCCGCCCGACGATCACGTTCTCCTTGAGCCCGACGAGCTTGTCGCGCTTGCCCTGCACCGCGGCTTCGGTCAGCACCCGCGTCGTCTCCTGGAACGAGGCCGCCGAGATGAACGACCGGGTCTGCAGCGACGCCTTGGTGATGCCGAGCAGCACCGGCTCGCCGGTCGCCGGCTTGCCGCCCTTGGCCTCGATCTTGGCGTTCTCCTCGTCGAACTCGGCCTTGTCGAGATGCTCGCCCTTCAGCAGCGTGGTATCGCCCGACTCGAGGATCTCGATCTTCTGCAGCATCTGCCGCACGATGACCTCGATGTGCTTGTCGTTGATCTTCACGCCCTGCAGCCGGTAGACGTCCTGCACCTCGTCGATCAGGTAGTCGGCGAGCGCCTCGACCCCGAGGATCCGCAGGATGTCGTGCGGCGCCGGGTTGCCGTCCATGATGTAGTCGCCCTTCTGCACGAAGTCGCCTTCCTGGACCGGGATGTGCTTGCCCTTCGGAACCATGTACTCGACCGGCTGCAGCGTCTCGTCGCTGGGTTCGATCGCGATCCTGCGCTTGTTCTTGTAGTCGCGGCCGAAGCGGACGTAGCCGTCGATCTCGGTGATGATCGCGTGATCCTTCGGACGGCGCGCCTCGAAGAGTTCCGCCACCCGCGGCAGACCGCCGGTGATGTCCTTGGTCTTGGCGCCCTCGCGCGGGATCCGCGCCACCACGTCGCCGGCGCTGATATCGGCGCCATCCTCGACCGAGAGGATGGCGTCGACCGACATCGGGTAGGAGACCGGCACGTCGGCCTCGTTCCTGACCGGCTCGCCGGTCTTCGGGTTCATCACGATGATCTCGGGCTTGAGGTCGGCCCCGCGCGGCACCGAGCGCCAGTCGGACACGATCTTCTGGGTCATCCCGGTGGCATCGTCGGTGTCCTCGCGGACCGAGAGGCCCGAGACGAGGTCGACGAACTTCGCAACGCCGCCCTGCTCGGCGATGATCGGCAGCGTGTAGGGATCCCACTCGAAGAGCTTGGTACCGCGCTTCACCTTGGCGCCGTCCTTGACGAAGAGCTTGGAGCCGTAGCCGACCTTGTGGCTGGCCCGCTCCTGGCCCTTGTCGTCGATCAGCGCGACGACCATGTTCCGCCCGGTCACGATCAGGTCGCCGGCGGCGTTCTTGATCGTCATCGCGTTGCGGAACTCGACCTTGCCCTCCTGGGAGGCTTCCAGGAACGACTGCTGGCCGCCCTGGGCGATGCCGCCGATGTGGAAGGTCCGCATCGTCAGCTGGGTGCCCGGCTCGCCGATCGACTGCGCGGCGATGATGCCGACGGCTTCGCCGACGTTGACCATGGTGCCGCGCGCGAGGTCGCGGCCATAGCACATGGCGCAGACGCCCTCCTCGGCCTCGCAGGTGAGGGGCGAACGGATCTTCACCGCGACGACGCCGGCCGCCTCGATCAGGTCGGCCTTGCGCTCGTCGATCAGTTCGCCGGCCGAGGCGATCACCTCGTCGCTGCCGGGCTTAAGCACGTTCTCGGAGGCGACGCGGCCGAGCACCCGCTCGGAGAGCGAGGCCACCACCTCGCCGTCGTTCACCGCCGCCTTGGCGGTGATCGCGCGGTCGGTGCCGCAGTCGCGAGTGCGGATGATGCAGTCCTGCGCGACGTCGACGAGGCGCCGGGTCAGGTAGCCCGAGTTCGCCGTCTTCAGCGCGGTGTCGGCCAGGCCCTTCCGCGCGCCGTGGGTCGAGTTGAAGTACTCGAGCACCGTCAGGCCTTCCTTGAAGTTTGAGATGATCGGCGTCTCGATGATCTCGCCCGAGGGCTTGGCCATGAGGCCGCGCATCCCGCCGAGCTGCTTCATCTGCGCCGGCGAGCCCCGGGCGCCGGAGTGGCTCATCATGTAGACCGAGTTCGGCTCGAGCTCCGCCCCGGCATCGTCGCTGCGGACGGCCGAGATTTCGTTCATCATCTCTGCGGCGACGGCATCCGAGCACTTCGACCAGGCGTCGACGACCTTGTTGTACTTCTCGCCCTGGGTGATCAGGCCGTCCATGTACTGCTGCTCGAATTCCTTCACCTGCTCGCGCGTCTCGCCGACGATGTCCCACTTCTTTTCGGGGATCAGCATGTCGTCCTTGCCGAAGGAGATGCCGGCCTTGAACGCCTCGCGGAAGCCGAGCGCCATGATCTGGTCGCAGAAGATCACCGATTCCTTCTGGCCGCAGTAGCGGTAGACGGTATCGATGACCTGCTGCACTTCCTTCTTGCGCAGAAGGCGGTTCACCAGCTCGAACGGCGCCTTGGCATTGAGGGGCAGCATCGAGCCGAGCCGCACCCGGCCGGGAGTGGTCTCGAACCGCTTCCAGACCTCGTTGCCTTCGTCGTCGATCTGCTTGATGCGGGCCTGGATCTTGGCGTGCAGGTGCACCTCGCCCGCGGCGATTGCGTGCTCCACCTCCTCGGGGCTGGCAAACGCCATGCCCTCGCCCCTCATGCCCTTGCGCTCCATCGACACGTAGTAGAGCCCGAGCACCATGTCCTGCGACGGCACGATGATCGGCGAGCCGTTCGCCGGCGAGAGCACGTTGTTGGTGCTCATCATCAGCACCCGCGCCTCGAGCTGGGCTTCGAGCGACAGCGGCACGTGCACGGCCATCTGGTCGCCGTCGAAGTCGGCGTTGAAGGCGGCGCAGACCAGCGGGTGAAGCTGGATCGCCTTGCCCTCGATCAGGATCGGCTCGAAGGCCTGGATCCCGAGCCGGTGCAGCGTCGGCGCCCGATTGAGCAGAACCGGGTGCTCGCGGATCACCTCGTCGAGGATGTCCCAGACTTCCGGGCGCTCCTTCTCGACCAGCTTCTTCGCCTGCTTGACGGTGCTGGACAGCCCCTTGGCCTCGAGCCGCGAGTAGATGAACGGCTTGAAGAGCTCGAGCGCCATCTTCTTCGGCAGGCCGCACTGGTGCAGCTTCAGTTCCGGCCCGGTCACGATGACCGAGCGGCCCGAGAAGTCCACGCGCTTGCCGAGCAGG
>JBFKAV010000197.1:0-5585 GCA_041621405.1 Paracoccaceae bacterium | reverse complement strand
TGGTTCGGCTACTGGCACGACGGCTCGAAGGAAGCCGAGGAGCGGATGAAGGAGCGGTTCCGCCGCAAGAAGGAGCGGATCAAGGCCAAGCAGGCCTCCGTGACGGTGGCGGAATGAGCTTCGACGGCGCGCCGCGAGAAACAACGAAACTTCAGATTGCCGTCGCTGACGGCTTCCAACGGGGAGGAGACCCTACCATGAGACTGAGCAAGTTCCTTGCGGCCGCGGCCGCGGTGGCCCTTTCGGCGCAGGCGGCGTTCGCCGCGGACATCTTCGTGATCGGCGGCAAGCCCGACGACCCGTTCTGGTCGCGCGTGAAGCTGGGCGCCGAACATGCGGGCAAGGTCGCCGAGGCGCAGGGCGGCTCGGTCACCTGGCTCGGGCCGCAGAACTACGACAACCTCGGACCCGACGCGGCGGAACTCATCCGTCAGGCCATCGACCAGGGCGCCGACGCCATCGTCGGCCCGGACTGGGTACCCGAGGCGATGGACCCGGCCTTCAAGGCCGTCGTCGACGCGGGAATCCCGCTCGTCATCTACAACGCCGGCGGCATCGAGGCGGCCGACCGGCTTGGCGCGATGAACTACGTGGGCGCGGTGGACTACAAGTCCGGCTACGCGGGCGGCGAGTACCTCGCCAACGCCGGCCACAAGAACGGCGCCTGCGTCAACACGCTTCCGGGCGCGGCAAACATCGAGGCCTTCTGCAACGGCTTCAACGACGGTCTTGCCGCCGGCGGTGGCACCGGGTCGGTCCTCCAGCTTCCCGCCACGGCCTTCGGCGATGCGACCGCGGTCGCGCAGGCGGTCCGCGCGCACGTGCTGCAGAACCCCGACATCGACGCCATGTTCGCCATCGGCGACCAGGACACGAACGCGACCATCAGCGGCATCCAGCAGGCCGGCAAGGCCGGTCAGGTTCACGTCTGCGGGATGAACTTCAACGACTCGATCCTGGCCAACATCCAGGCGGGCACCCAAGCCTGCGCCATCGATCAGCAGGGCTACCAGCAGGGCTTCTTCGCCGTGTCGATCCTGAACAACTTCGTCAACTACGGCGTGACGATCCCGACACGCGAGATCCTGACCGGACCAGGCGTGATCGACGCGAGCAACGTCGAGCTCGTGATCGCGGGCGTCCAGGCGGGCGCGCGCTAGAACCCCTGGTTCCGCCCGCCGCACCGGATGCGGCGGGCGGACCGCACGGGTGGGCTTGCTTCCCGCTTTCAGCAGCCTCCCCGCCATGCACACGGCCGCCGCACGACGCGCGAGGGCCGACCGCCGCAAAGGGAATAGCCAGATGTCGATGCAATCAGAGCACCGCCCGAGAGGCTTGTCGCTCGGCGCGCTCGCAAGGCGGCCCGAGGCCGGGTCCCTCGTCGGACTGCTGGTCGTCTACATGTTCTTCGCCATCCTCGGCGGCGCGGTCTTCGTCGGGGCGCCGGGGTGGTCGAGCTGGCTAAACATCGCGGCCGAGGTCGGCATCGTGGCGCTTCCCGTGGGCCTCCTGATGATCGCGGGCGAGCTCGACATCTCCGTCGGTTCGGTCATTCCTGCTTCCCAGATGACGGCGGCGATCCTGTCGAGCCACTACGGGGCTCCGGCCATCGTCGGAATAGCCGGCGGGCTGAGCGTCGGACTGCTCGTCGGCTTCATCAATGGCTTCCTGGTGACGCGCACCCGGATCCCGTCCCTGATCATCACCATCGGCACGATGTTTGCCGTGATGGGCCTGACGCTGGGCTTCGCGGTCCTGATCGCCGGATCGACCAGCGTCTCGCTCGTCCCCGATGCCGTAACCAAGCTGATGCTCGGTACCTTCATCGGCGGGATGTTCAACGTCTCGATGTTCTGGTGGGTCGCCTTCGCCGTCGCCGTCTTTTTCCTCCTGCACCTCTCTCCGGTGGGGAACTGGATCTTCGCGATCGGAGGCGACCGCGAAAGCGCGAGGAACGCCGGCATCCCCACCCGGCAGCTGACCGTGGCGCTCTACATGCTGTCGGGCTTCGCGGCCGCCTTCGTCGGCATCCTCCAGGTCATGACCTATACCAGCGCACAGGTCGCGACGGGGCAGTCCTTCATCTTCAACTCGATCATGTGCGTGGTGATCGGCGGGGTGCTCCTGACCGGCGGGTCGGGCTCGGTGATCGGCATCGTGATCGGAACGATGACCTTCGCCATCGTGAACCAGGGCATCTTCTTCTCGGGCCTCGATCCCAATGTCGGCTCGGTCATCATCGGGGCGCTTCTCCTGGCGGCGGTTCTCTCGAACGACGGCTTCCGGGCGCTGGCGCTGCGCTACGCCGCGAAAAAGAGCTGAGGAGCAGCCCCATGAACGCACTCGGCCCCTTCCTGCGCCGCCCCGAGGCCGCCTCGGTCCTCAGCCTCGTCGGCGTCATCGCCTTCTACGTGATCTTCGGCGGCGTGAACCTCGGCACGCTTTTCGGCGCGGCGAGCTGGCTGAACTTCGCGGCAAACCTCGGCATCGTCGCGATCCCGGTCGGGCTTCTGATGATCTCCGGCGAGCTCGACATCTCGATCGGCGCGATGATCCCCGCGGGCTCGATGACCACGGCGATCCTGTCGGGCTACTACGAGCTTCCGATCGTCGTCGGGATGGCCGGCGCGATCGGCCTCGGCCTTCTGGTCGGCCTCGTCAACGGCCTCCTGACCGTGCGCACGACGGTGCCCTCGCTCATCATCACGCTCGGCACGCTCGTCGCGATGCAGGGCGTCGTCCTTGCCGGAGCGAAACTTCTGACCGGCGCCGCGAGTGTTTCGCTGACCGCGCCCGACTGGTCGAAATTCCTGTTCGGCGGCCTCATTGGTAGCAGCCACCAGGTCGTCATTTTCTGGTGGGTGCTCTTCGCGGTCATCCTTGGGTTCGTCGTCCACTTGACGAAGTACGGCAACTGGATCTTCGCCATGGGCGGGGACCGGGAAAGCGCGCGCAACGCAGGCATCCCGGTGGACCGGATGACGATCATCCTGTTCATGCTGTCGGCGGCAAGCGCGGCCTTCGTCGGCATGTGCGGAGCGATCCTGTTCAATTCGGCGCAGGTCTCGGGCGGCATGAACTTCATCTTCAACGCCATCGTCAGCGTCGTCGTGGGCGGCACGCTGCTGACCGGTGGCTTCGGTTCGGTCATCGGCATCTTCTTCGGCATCCTGACCTTCGCCATCGTCAGCCAGGGCATCTACTTCACCGACATCGACCGCAACTGGTCGAGCCTGATCATCGGCGCGATGCTTTTGATCGCCGTCTCGATGAACGAGAGCTTCCGCAAGCTGGCGCTGAGCTACCGCCCGAAGAAGAAAACCTGAGGTGACCCCATGACCGAGAAGACACCCGTCATCGAGCTGCGGAACGTCGACAAGTCCTTCGGGCCGATCGACGTGCTGCACGAGATCTCGCTGAAGGTGAACGCGGGCGAGACGCTCTGCCTTCTGGGCGACAACGGCGCCGGCAAGTCGACGCTGATCAAGACGCTCGCGGGCGTTCACCAGCCGACACGGGGCGAGATCCTGCTGGACGGCAAGTCGGTCAGCTTCGCCCGCCCGAAGGATGCGCAGGACATGGGGATCGCCACCGTGCACCAGTTCGGCGGCACCTTCCCGCTGATGTCCATCGGGCGGAGCTTCTTCGCCGGCGTCGAGCCGACGAAGGGCTTCGGGCCGTTCAAGATCTACGACCGCAAGCGCGCAAACGCGATCGCGGTCGAGCAAGTGCAGAACTTCGGCATCACGAGGATCGACGACGGCGACCGGCTGGTCGGCGGGCTTTCGGGCGGCGAGCGGCAGTCGCTCGCCATCGCGCGGGCGGTCTACTTCGGGGCGCGCGTGCTGATCCTCGACGAGCCCACCGCGGCGCTCGGCGTCAAGCAGGCCGCGCACGTGCTCCGCATCGTCAACGAGGCCAAGCGGCGCGGGCTTGCGGTGATCTTCATCACCCACCAGGTGATGCACGCGATGGCCGTGGGCGACCACTTCGCGGTCTTGATCCGCGGCGCTATCGCGGCCGATTTCCGCAAGGGCGAGAAGACTCGCGAGGAGATCGCCGACCTGATGGCCGGCGGCGAGTCGATGGCCGATCTCGAGGCCAACATCGAAGGCTACATGGAAGAGCACGAGGGCCACCCGCCGCCGCCGGCACACTAGTTGGCTCGGCGGGTTTGCGCCCGCCCGGCCGCCTCACAACCAAACCGTAGAAGGACGGACGGACGACAGGCCGGTCCGCAGTGACGGAGATTGTCTTGAGTATTCGGATTGCCATCATCGGCGCAGGCTTGATGGGCGCTGACCACGCCAGGATCGTTGCCGGGGACCTGCCCGGTGCAACGCTGCAGCTGGTCTGCGACAAGGACGAGGCCCGCGCGAAGAGCGTCGCGGACGCAGTGGGGGCGCAGGAGGTCGCGACCGACCCGGAAGCCGCGATCCGGCGCGACGATGTCGACGCGGTGATCGTGGCCTCTCCCGACTTCACCCACGCGCCCCTGTCGATGGTCTGCATCGCCGCCGGAAAGCGCGTGCTCTGCGAGAAGCCCTTGTCGCAGAAGTCGGCGGAGTGCCTGGAGGTGATGCGGGCCGAGGAGGCCGCGGGTACGCGCCACGTGATGCTGGGCTTCATGCGGCGCTATGACCAGGCTTACGTCGAGATGCGCGCGGCGCTGGCCGGCGGGACGTTGGGACGGGCGCTGATGATGCACAACTTCCACCGCAACGTAGAGACGCCCGCCGCCGATTTCACCGGCGCGATGGCGATCACCAATTCCGCCCCGCACGAGTTCGACGTGGTGCGCCACGTTCTCGGGACCGAGTTCACCTCGGTCACCGCGCAGCAGCCGCGCCGGTCGGATACCCGCGTGGCGCCGGTGGTGATGGTGCTCGAGACTAGGGACGGCCAGCTCGTGATCATCGAGGTCAACAACAACGCCGCCTACGGCTACGACGTCCGCGCCGAGCTGGTGGGCGAAGCCGGTTCGATCGCCATGAACCCCGTCGCCTACACCCGGACGGACGTGAAGCTGGCCGCGTCGACGCGCTACGACGCCGACTGGCGCGGCCGCTACCGCGAGGCCTACGTGCGCCAGAACCGCGACTTCCTGCGCTTCGTCGAAACCGGCGTCTTCCCCGGGATCGCCTCGGACTGCTGGGACGGCTACTGCGCGGCCATCGTCGCCGAAGCCGGGGTGAAGGCGCTCCGCTCGGGCGCGAGGCAGGGGGTCGAGATGATCCGGAAGCCGGAGTTCTACGCATGAAGCTCGGATTCGTCTCCGACAGCCTGGGCGCGATGTCCTTCGAGGACATGCTCGACCACGCCGCGCGGATGGGCGTGTCGGGCGTCGAGGTGAACACCTGCGGCTGGTCGACCGCGCCGCACTTCGATCTGAATGGGATGCTGGGAGACGCCGCGAGACGGAAGGCGTTCCGGCAAGCATTTGCCGACCGCGGGCTGGAGGTCATCAGCCTCAACGCCAACGGCAACCCGCTACACCCGACCGATCCGGCGCTGAGAGAGGGTCTGCGCGCCACGATCCGCGTGGCAGGCGAGATGGGGATCGGGACGGTCTGCACGATGTCGGG
>JBFKAV010000196.1:0-5594 GCA_041621405.1 Paracoccaceae bacterium | reverse complement strand
GGAGGCCCGGGCGATCCGCAAGCTCCGCGAGGTGATGGGCTTTGACAACGTGATCGTGATGATCCCCTTCTGCCGCACGCCGAAGGAGGCCGACGAGGTCCTGAAGGTGATGAAGAAGGAGGGCCTGCAGCGTGGCAGGAAGGGCCTTCAGGTCTACGTGATGTGCGAGATCCCCTCGAACGTGATCCTCGCCGAGGAGTTCGCGAAGCGCTTCGACGGCTTCTCCATCGGCTCGAACGACCTGACCCAGCTCACCCTCGGCATCGACCGCGATTCCGATGCGCTCGCCGGCCTCTTCCACGAGGACGACCCGGCGGTGCTCTGGATGATCGACCAGATCGTCAAGCGCGCCCACAAGGCCGGCGCCAAGGTCGGGCTCTGCGGCCAGGCGCCCTCGAACGACCCCGCCTTCGCCAGGCACCTGGTCAGGGCCGGGATCGACTCGATCTCGGTCACGCCCGACGCCTTCCTCGCGGTGAAGCGGCACGTCGCCAGGGCCGAGAAGAAGGGCTGAGCCGCGACCGGGGCGAGCCGAGGCCCGGGTAGCCCTGCCTCCCGCGTCTTCACCCTGGTCAAAATATCCTCAGGGGGGAGCGGGGGCAGAATGCCCCCCGCTCCGGTCGGATTGCGCCCGCAATCCGAAACCCGCCGGCGGAGCGGACCTCAGAAGCCGGCCTTGATCTTCTCGAACTCCTCGAGCATCCGCTCGCGCATCGCCAGGTCCATCGGCACCTGGGTGAGCAGCGTCGAGTCGATCGGGTTCACGAAGGCGGCCTCGAGCTGGTCATCGGAGATCCCGTCCATGCCGACGACGTTGGTATGGGCATAACCGAAACCGTCGAGCAGGCCCTGCGCCGAGCGCGGATCGAGCCAGGCGTTGATGAAGTCGTAGGCCTTGTCCTCGCTGCCGGGGCCATCCTTCATGTTGACCATGCCGCAGACCCAGTTCGAGGCGCCCTCGGCGGCCTGGCGCTGGAAGCCCACGGGGAAGCCTTCCTCCTGCAAGAGCGCCACCGAGTCGTTCCAGGTCCAGGCGATGGCGACCTCGCCCGAGACCAGGAGCTGCGCCACCTCGGAGGGGTCGGCCCAGTAGGTGCGCACGTTCTCGTGCGCCTGGCGCAGCCAGTCGGCGGCGGCCTGGTACTGCTCCTCGCTGATCGAGGTCCAGTCGGACACCCCGGTGGCCAGCAGCGCCAGCGCCCAGACGTCGTCGACGTTGTCAGGCAGCGAGATGCGTCCGGCGTATTCGGGATTGAGGAAGACGTCGAGCGAAGCCACGTCCTCGGCCGGCACGGACTCGGTGTTGTAGTTGATCGCGGTATAGGCGTAGTCGGTCGGGATGAACCAGACGCCGCTGTCGTCGGCCCAGACCTCCGACTGCTTGAAGCGCGGGTCGACGTTCTCGTATTCGGGAATACGGCTCACGTCCCAGGGCTCGATCAGGCCGGCGTCGCGGTAGCGCTGGATCATCTGGCTGCAGGGATGGGCGACGTCGACCTTGTAGCCCGAGGCGAGCTTCTGGAACGCCTCGTCGTCGTCGCCGAAGAAGCTGTAGGTGGGGCCGTCGCCATGGGCCTCGTTGTAGGCCTGGATCAGGGCGGGGTCCTCGAAGCCGGCCCAGTCGAAGACGACGAGCTCGGAATCGGCGGCGAAGGCGGGCAGCGCGATCGCGGCGGCGGCGGTGGTCAGGGTCAGTCGGGCGCGTGTCATGGTGGTCCTCTGGAAGCAAGGTGAGTGGCGGTCTCAGTCGTAAATTGGCACTGGCGCCGTCGCAAGCCTCCGGTGCAGGATGGCGCCCGAAAACTGCGGAAGGCCCGGACGGGAGGCAGCCATGGGCAAGAACGACCCGCATTATGGCGACACCATCATCAGCTTCCTCGAGGCGATCTGGGGCGAGGGTTTCCTCTCGCCCGGCGGCCCCGACGAGGTGGCGCGCGTGCTCGACGGGATCGACCTCCGCGGAAAGCGCGTGCTCGACATCGGCTGCGGCTCGGGCGGGATCACCGCGCTTCTCGCCTATGGCTACGGCGCTTCCGAGGTGGTCGGCATCGACGTCGAGAAACCGGTCTGCAAGGCGGCGAAGGCGCTGGCCAAGCGCAAGGGCGTGGCCAGCCGGGTGGCGATCAAGAAGGTCAGGCCCGGACCGCTGCCGTTTCCCGACGGCGCCTTCGACGTGGTCTTCTCCAAGGACTCGATCGTCCACATCGCCGACAAGGAGAGCCTGGCGCGCGAGGTCTTCCGCGTGCTCCGCCCCGGCGGCTGGTTCGTCGCCTCCGACTGGCTCACCTCGAAGGATGGCGAGCCCTCCGAGGCGATGAAGCACTACCTGAAGTGCGAGGATCTCGATTTCGGCATGGCGAGCCCCGCCCGCTACCGCGAGGCGCTGGCGGCGGCGGGCTTCGGCGACATCAGGCTCGTGAACCGCAACAAGTGGTACCGCGAGGAATCGGCACGCGAACTCAAGCGCCTCGCCGGGCCCGAGCGGAAGGCGTTCGAGAAGCTCACCTCGAAGCGGGAAATCGCGCGCCAGATCAAGACCTGGGAAGCGACCCAGCCGGTCCTCTCCTCCGGCGAGCACTGCCCTCACCACCTGCGCGCCCGGAAGCCCCTGTGAGCGCTCGCACGCTGCTCTGGCCGGCGTTCTTCGGCCTCGTGCTCGTCGCCTGGGCCGCGCTCTGGGCGATGGGGCAGGAGGCGCGCGCCTTCTCCGGGATCTACGGCGCCGAGCTCTGGGCCTCGCTCTGCCGCGCCGGGGCGGCCGATCTCTCCCTCCCGGCGCTCGCCGCGATGTGGGCAGTGATGGCGGCGGCGATGATGGCGCCGACGATGGTGCCCGCGCTGCGCACATTCCTTGCGCTTCCGGCACCCGCCGGCGGGGCAGGGCAGGCGGCGGCGCTGCTCTCGGGCTACCTTGCCCTCTGGCTCGCCGCCGCGCTTGGCTTCGCCGCGCTGCAGCTCGCGCTCGCCACCCGGGGTCTGCTTGCACCCGACGGCCGCAGCCTCTCCGCACCGCTCACCGCCGCCTTCCTCGCACTTGCGGGCGGCTACCAGTTCTCGGCCCTGAAGGAGGCCTGCCTCTCGCGCTGCCGGGCGCCGCTCGCGCTGTTTCTCGCCCGCTGGCGTCCCGGCCTCGGCCCGGCCTTCGGCATCGGCCTCCGGATGGGCGCCGACTGCCTCGGCTGCTGCTGGGCGCTGATGCTCATGGCCTTCGTCGGCGGCATGGGAAATCTGCTCTTTATGGGGCTCGCCACGCTGATTATGGTCACCGAGAAGCTGCCCGAGATCGGGCGCCCGCTCACCCGCCCCCTGGGCGTCCTGCTGCTCTTGTCCGCCGGGGCCGTGCTGCTCCGCGCCTTGGGAGGATGACGTGACCGAACCCCGACTCGACGCGCCTCGCATCGACAGCCGCCACCCGAGCGCCGAACGCTCCGACGCCGGACAGGTGCCCTGGGCGGTGAAGGGCGAGCTGATCCTCAACTGCAACTGCACGATCTTCTGCCCCTGCGTGATCTCGCTCGGGAAACACGCCCCCACCGAGGGCGTGTGCCAGGGCTGGGCCGGCATCCGCATCGACGAGGGCCACTACGGCGGCGAGAGCCTCGCCGGGCTCAACGTCGGCCTGCTCCTGGAGATCCCCGGCCAGATGGCGCGCGGCAACTGGAAGGCCGCGGCCTTCATCGACGAGCGCGCCAGCCACCGCGCCTATCACGGGCTCATGCAGATCTTGTCCGGCAAGGCCAGGGGCACCACCGGGCTCTTCAAGCTCCTCGTCTCCGAGTTCCTCGGCGCCGAGCGGGCGCCGATCAGCTTCGAGACCGAGGGCAAGACCCGCCGGCTCACCGTCGGCAAGAAGATCCAGGGCGAGATCGTGCCGGTCCCGGGCAGCGACCCCGCGCGCGACATCGTGGCGGTCAACACCAAGTACTGGATGGGCCCCGACATCACCGTAGCCACCGCGACCCGTGGCCGGGTCCGCGCCTTCGGCCGGGTCTGGGATTTCGACGGCCGCTCGGCCGAGATCTGCCAGATCGACTGGTCCGGCCCCTGACCGGCGCGAGGCCCCCCGATGATCACTCCCGGCTGGTGCCATACAATGGCGCGCTACAATGCCTGGCAGAACGGGAGCATTGTTTCCGCTGCCGACGGGCTGAGCGACGCCGAGCGCAGGGCCGACCGCGGCGCCTTCTTCGGCTCGATCCAGGGCACGCTGTCGCACCTCCTCTGGGCCGACCTGATCTGGATGAGCCGCTTCGACGGCGGCGACCCGCCGCCCGGCGGCATCCCCGAAAGCCCGACGCTGGTTCCCGACTGGACCGCGCTGAAGCGCAAGCGCGCCGCCACCGACGAGCGCATCGAGGCCTGGGCCGCGCGGCTCGACGAGACCGACCTCGAGGGCGACCTCGGCTGGCATTCCGGTGTGCTCGGCCGCGAGGTGACGAAGCCCAGGGCGCTTCTCATCATGCATTTCTTCAACCACCAGACGCATCACCGCGGACAGGTCCACGTCATGCTCACCGCCACCGGAGCGCGGCCGGGCGCCACCGACCTCGCCTTCATGCCCGAGGCCGCCTGAGATGCCCGAGATCTTCCCCTCCCGCCGGGTGCGTCGGACGCCCTTCACCCAAGGCAACGAAGCCGCGGGGGTCACTGGCTATACCGTCTACAACCGCATGCTGCTGCCGACGGCCTTCAGCTCGCTGGCCGATGACTATCGCCACCTGAAGACGGCCGTGCAGGTATGGGACGTCGCCTGCGAGCGCCAGGTCGAGGTGACGGGTCCCGACACCGCCCGCCTGATGGCGCTGATCTCGCCCCGCGAGCTCTCGCGGATGGCGGACGGCCAGTGCTTCTATCTGCCCGTCTGCGACGCCGAGGGCGGCATGTTGAACGACCCCGTCGGGGTGAAGCTCGCCGAGGATCGCTTCTGGGTCTCGCTCGCCGACAGCGACCTCCTGCTCTGGATCAAGGGCATCGCCACGGCGCTCGGGCTCAACGTCGCGGTGTTCGAGCCCGACGTCTCGCCGCTCGCGGTGCAGGGGCCGAAGGCCGGCGAGCTGATGGCGCGGGTCTTCGGCGAGGCGGTGCACGAGATCCGCTTCTTCCGCTTCGCCCGGCTGCCGTTCCTGGGCCGCCCGCTCGTCGTTGCCCGCTCGGGCTATTCCAAGCAGGGCGGCTTCGAGATCTACCTCGAGGGCTTCGACACCGGCATGGCGCTCTGGCACGCACTGTTCGAGGCCGGGGCCGACCTCGACGTCCGCGCCGGCTGCCCGAACCTGATCGAGCGCATCGAGGGCGGGCTGCTCTCCTACGGCAACGACATGACGTCCGAGAACACGCCCTTCGAATGCGGCCTCGGCAAATACATCAACTCCACCGCCGACCACATCGGCAAGGCCGCCCTCGACCGCCTGCGCGCCGAGGGCCACGCGCGCGAGATCCGCGCCATCGCCATCGCCGGCGCCCCCGTACCGCGCCTCAGCCGCCCCTGGCCGCTCCTGGCGGATGGCGCGCGGGTCGGGCAGGTCACGTCGGCCGCGCATTCGCCAGACTTCGTCACCAACGTGGCGATCGGTATGGTGGAGAAAAGCCATTGG
>JBFKAV010000195.1:0-5615 GCA_041621405.1 Paracoccaceae bacterium | reverse complement strand
GCGAAGAAGCGCGGGTGCTGCCAATGCGTCATCGCGCCCGGCACCAGCCGCTCGAAATCGGCCCAGATGGCCTCCATCGACTCGGGGCTCTCGGGCGGGGAAGCGGGCAATGCGGCCTTAACCTCGCCCGGCGCGACCTGCGCCCGCACCGGGCGGTCGCGCAGGCCCGCGTGGTAGTCGGCCGCCCAGTCGGCGGCGCGTTTGGACCAGCGGCGCAGCTCTTCGTGATCCATCGCGCTATCCTAGTATGATCCCGGTCACGACCATCATCAGGCCGATCGCCGAGACGAAGAGCGCGCCGAGATTGAGCGCCACCACGCGCTGCAGCCGGGACCGGAACTCGGCATCGGGCAGACCCGCGCGCCGCACCCGGGCCACGAGCAGGATGCACCAGACGATCCCCGCGACGCCGAGGAGCGACAGCGCCGCGCCGCTCCAGATCAGCCACTCCATGCCCGGCCCTCCCTGTCCCTGCCGGGCCTAGCGCGCCGGTCTGCGCGAGGCAAGCCACGGCTCTTGCGGCGAGGACGGGGCTGCACTAGGGATCGGGGCCCGTTCCAGAGGAGACGCGCATGACCGACGCCGCCGCCAACGCCCCGTCCGACGCCGCCTATGGCGTTGCCGCCAACGAGCTCAGGCAGTTCGTCGAGCGCGTCGAGCGGCTCGAGGCCGAGAAGAAGGACATTGCCGACCAGATCAAGGAGGTGATGGCTGAGGCCAAGGGGCGCGGCTACGACACCAAGGCGATGCGAAAGATCGTCGCGCTGAGAAAGCGTGACAAGGACGACCTCGCCGAGGAAGAGGCGGTGCTCGAGATGTACAAGGCCGCCCTCGGGATGTAGCGGCTCTGCGGAGGGCCGGCCTCCCGTCGCGACCTGCGCCGGCGAACCCGGCATCCCGCAGACATGCCGAGCATCCGGTCAGACGACGCGGACCGTCATGCTCCCCAGCCCCTCGATCGCAACCTCTATCTGGTCGCCCGCAGCAACCGCGCCGACCCCGGACGGGGTTCCGGAGAGGATCACGTCGCCGGCGGCAAGCTCGAAATATTCCGAGAGGTAGGAGATCATCTCGGGCACCTTCCAGATCATCTGGTCGAGGTCGCCCTTCTGGCGGAGCTCGCCGTTGACCTTGAGCTCGACACGCCCAGCCGACGGATGCCCGACCTCGGAGGCCGGATGCAGCGGCCCGACCGGGGCGGAGCGCTCGAAGGCCTTGCCGATCTCCCAGGGGCGGCTGAGCTTCTTCGCCTCGCCCTGCAGATCGCGCCGCGTCATGTCGATGGAAAGCGCGTAGCCGAAGACGTGGTCGAGCGCCTTCGCGACGGGAATGTCCCGCCCGCCCGACTTCAGTGCCACGAGCATCTCCACCTCGTGGTGGACGTCGGAGGACTTCGGCGGATACGGAAACTCGCCCGACGCGTCGAGGTTGTCGGGGTTCTTCTGGAAGAAGAACGGCGGCTCGCGATCCGGGTCGCCCCCCATCTCGATGGTATGGGCGGCGTAGTTCCTGCCGATGCAGTAGACCCGGCGCACGGGGAACTCGGCATCGGTTCCCGCCACCGGGATCGTCGGCACCGGCGGCGCATCAATCACGTATCGAGGCATTCGGTTCTCCGCTTCTGTCGGGCGTTCGCGCGATTAATAGCCGCGCCCAGCGTGCGGATCAATCGCAACCATTACGGCTGGCGAGCGGGTTTTCGGTTGCCAGCCGCGATTGATCTGCCATAATCGAGATCACTCAGCCGACTTTGGTCAACCAATTCCGAGGTCAATCTGGTGCTGACCCGACCCGACCAGGCAGAACGCGACACCGTGGTGACGGCCGTGAAGGACTTCATCGCCGAGGGCGCCTATGCGCCTGGCGACCGTCTGCCGCCGGAACGCGAGTTGATCGGGAACCTTGGCCTCAGCCGCTCTGCCCTGCGCAAGGCGCTCGATGCGCTGGAGCGCGAGGGCAAGATCTGGCGTCATGTCGGCAAGGGAACCTTCGTGGCGGGACCGATCGATGGCGCCGCCGGGGCCGGGCTGGGCGAGATCGGACGGCAGATCACGCCGGTCCGGATGATGCGCGCGCGACTTTGCATCGAGCCTGCGATCGCGCGCGAGGCGGCGATCAACGCCTCGGCCGAGGCGGTCGCGCGGATCGAGCGCGCGAAGGATGCCGCCGCCCGTGCCGAGAGCTGGGCCGAGTACGAGCGCAGGGACGACCGCTTTCACCGGGCGGTCGCCGAGGCTGCGGACAACATCCTGCTTGCGGCGCTGTTCGACCAGCTGAACCGGGTGCGTCGGGCGGTTGCATGGGAGACGGTCGTGCGGCAGTCCGCGCGGCCGCCGGAGGGACATTCCAGCTTTGCCGAGCACGAGGCCATCGCAACCGCAATCGCGGCGCGCGATCCAGGGGCGGCGCAGCAGGCCATGCGCCAGCATATCGGCTCGGTCTCGGCGCGGCTATTCGGGGAGGTTTGACGGCGGAAACCAGGATGCAGGGCCGAGAAGAGCGCGGAGCCGGGGCCCTTCAAGACGAAGCGAAAAAGACTTCATTCCCAGGGAGGACAATCATGAGACACTTTCTGAAGCAACTCGCGGCAACAGCGCTCGCGGCGCCGCTGGCGCTCGGGCTGTTGTCGGCGCCCGCCCAGGCCGACACGATCCGGATTGCGCTGGCCGAGACCCCGTCGGAAGAGCTGGCCGCATTCTTCGTGGCGCTCGACCGGGCCAGGGCGAACGGTCTCGACTACGAATGGACGGCCTTTGCCGACGAGGAACTGGCGATCCAGGCGGTGCTGAGCGGCCAGATGGATATCGGCTTCGGCACCCCCTACGCCGCCATGCAGCGCGCGAAGGCGCCGATCCGGATCATATTCCAGCTTTCGAAGCTGCGCTTCTTCCCCGTCACCACCAAGAAGTACGAGAAGCTCGAGGACCTGAACGGTGAGCCGATCCTGCTGCACTCGCGCGGGGGCGGCACCGACTCGATCGCCAACGTGATCGAGGACAAGATCGGGATCCAGTTCGGCGAGCGCTCCTACGTGCCGGGCTCGGCCAACCGCGTCGCTGCGCTGCTGGCCGGACAGGCGGAGGCCACGATCATCGACCTGGCGAACAAGAACCGGATCATGCGTGAGCACGGCGACGGGTTCAACGTGCTGGAGATGTTCGACGTCGACGCCAGCGACGAGGCGCTCTTTGCCAATCTCGACTGGATCCAGGCCAACGAGGACGACGTGCAGATCTTCGTCAACGCGCTTCTCGGCGTCTGGCAGGACATGAATGCCGACCCGACCGTGATCAGCCGCGAGACCGATCCGAACGGGCCAATCGGGCAGCTGCCGAAGGAGATCCTCGACAACCTTGACGCCTTCTACGTCGAAGCCGTCGAAGGCGGGCTCTACGATCCGAACGGCGGCGGCCGAAAGGCGGCCCAGGCAGACCTCGAGTGGTACTCCGAGGCCGGTCAGCTGGAAGGCGATATCGCCACGCTGAACATCGAGGACTTCTGGTACATGAAGCCGCTCGATGGGGCGATGAACTGAGCCAACAGGGGGCGGCCGGACCCACGGCCGCCCCCGAGACGCCAACTCCGGGGAACTGATGCTGACACGCGCGCTCGCTCTCAAGCTGCTTTCGGCCCTGATCGTCTTCGGCGCCTGGGAGATCGCCGGGCGCGTTCCGGTCAGCTACGCCTTTCCGACGTTCTTCGAGACCATGGGCGCGCTCGTCTCGATGGCCCTCGATGGCTCGCTCTTTGTCGCCTACGGCGATACCCTGAAGCCACTCGTCGTCGGCGTTGCGATCTCGGCCGCACTCGGCATCGCCATCGGGCTCTGGATCGGTCTCAGCTCGTGGTTCGACTGGCTGTTCTCGCCGATCTTCATCGTCATGCAGGCCGCGCCGCTCGCGGCGCTGATCCCGCTTCTGGTGATGGTCTACGGCATCGGCCTGACCTCGAAGGTCTTCGTGGTCTGCATCATGGCGATGCCCGTGATCGTTCTGAACACCGCCACCGCGGTGCGCAACACGCCGACATCGATTGCCGAGATGGGCCGCTCGTTTCTCGGCAGCGATCGCGACATCATCCTCAAGATCATCCTCCCCGCCGCCGCCCCGATGATCTTTTCCGGTCTCCGGCTCGGGATCTCGGCGGGCTTCATCGGTGCCATCCTTGCCGAGCTGAAGATCACGCCGACCGGCGTGGGCGACATCATCACCTTCAGCCGTTCGATCGCCGACTACCCCAGCATGTACGCTGCCATCTTCTCGATCATCCTTCTCGCGGTTCTGTTCCTGAACCTCCTGGAGACGATCGAGACCCATCTCTTCGAAGGACACAGCCGTGGTTACGTCTCGGATTAAGGACAACGTGGTGCAGATCTCAGGCGCCGCGCCGGAGATTGCCGTCTCGGCGCGAAACATCACGAAGAACTACGGTACCGTCGAAGCGCTGAAGAACCTCACGCTCGATTTCCCGAAGGGCCAGCTTACCTCCCTCCTCGGGCCTTCGGGCTGCGGCAAGACCACGCTTCTGAAGATCATCGCCGGTTTGCTCGAGCCGACCTCCGGCACCGTCGATGTGGGCGGCCGGAAAGTGACCGGCCCCGGCCCCGACCGCTCCTTCGTGTTTCAGGATTTCGCGCTCCTGCCCTGGGCCAGCGTGCTCAGGAACGTCGCCTTCGGGCTCGAGCTTCGCGGCGTGGCGAAGTCGGAACGCGAAGACATCGCCGCGAAATACATCCGCGACGTCGGCCTCGTCGGCTTCGAGAAGAGCTATCCGCACGAGCTGTCGGGTGGGATGCGTCAGCGCGTGGGACTGGCGCGGGCCCTGTCGGTGGACTCGCAGGTGCTGCTGATGGACGAGCCGTTCTCGGCCGTCGACGAGCAGACCCGCCGCAAGTTCCAGGAAGACCTGCTGACGCTCGTCGAGACCGAGAACAAGACCTTCCTCTTCGTCACCCATTCGATCGAGGAGGCGGTCTACGTCTCCGACCAGATCGCGATCCTCCTGCCGCGGCCGAGCCGCGTCTCCGAGGTGATCCGCCCCAGCGGCTTCCGCAACAAGGGCGTCGACAACATCCGCCGCGACCCGGAATACCTCGACATCGTCGACAGGATCTGGGCCTCGCTGAAGAGCTATGTGGAGTAGGGGGCAGCGATGAACGTCTTCGGGCTGCGTCTGCCGGGCATGTCTTCACTGATCGTCTGGGGGCTGCTGTGGGAGCTCGTCGGCCGCGTCGAGCTGTCCTTCTTCGTGCCGCCCTTGAGCGAGGTGGTCGCCACCCTCTACGAGGTGATCGGCACGCCAGCCTTCCAGAAGGCGCTCGCCGAGACAGCCTATGCCTTCGCGGCAGGCGTGGGCTTCGCTGTGGTGATCGGGATCCCGGTTGGGATCCTGATGGGCAAGTCGCGGCTGCTCGACGAGCTGCTGCTTCCTTGGGTCAACATCTTCATAAGTGCGCCGCTGACCGCACTGGTTCCGGTGCTCATGGTGCTTTTCGGCTTCGGCATGAAGTCGATCATCATCACCACGACGCTGTTCGCGATCTGGATCATCATCCTGAATGCGCGCACGGGCGTCCTGCAGATCAACCGCTCGCTCGTCGACATGGCGCGCAGCTT
>JBFKAV010000194.1:0-5615 GCA_041621405.1 Paracoccaceae bacterium | reverse complement strand
GGCGGAGATCGGGCGGCGCGCGCGCGCCGCGGCGGCCGCGCTGGCCTTCTCCGAGCCTGCCGCGAAGCGGGCGGCGCTCGAGGCCGCGGCCGAAGCGGTCTGGTCGCGCCGCGCCGAGATCGCGGCGGCGAACGCGAAGGATATGGACTACGGCCGCGACAAGGGGCTTTCGGCGGCGATGCTCGACCGGCTCCTGCTCACCGAGGACCGGATCCAGGGCATCGTCGGGGGCTTGCGCGCCATCGCCGCGCAGAAGGACCCGGTGGGCGAGGTCACAGCCGAGTGGGACATGCCCTCGGGCCTCCACATCCGGCGCGTCCGCACGCCCCTGGGCGTGGTCGGCGTGATCTACGAAAGCCGCCCCAACGTGACCGCCGATGCTGGCGCGCTCTGCCTCAAGGCGGGGAACGCGGTGATCCTGCGCGGCGGCTCGGAGAGCTTCCACTCGTCCCGCGCGATCCATGCCTGCCTGGTCGAGGGCCTGAAGGAGGCCGGCCTGCCCGAGGACGCGATCCAGCTCGTTCCCACCCGCAACCGCGAGGCGGTCTCGGAGATGCTGCGGATGACCGAGTTCATCGACGTGATCGTGCCGAGGGGCGGCAAGGGCCTCGTGGGCCTGGTGCAGAAGGAGGCGCGGGTGCCGGTCTTCGCCCATCTCGAGGGCATCTGCCACCTCTACGTCGACCGCGACGCCGACCCCGAGAAGGCGCGCCGCGTCGTCCTGAACGCCAAGACCCGCCGCACCGGGATCTGCGGCGCGGCCGAGTGCCTGCTGATCGACCGGCCCGTCGCCGAGACCCTGGGGCGCCAGATTGTCGACGACCTGATCGGCGCCGGGGTGGAGGTGCGGGCCGAGGGGATCGCCGGATCCAAGCCCGCGGTGCCCGAGGATTTCGGCAAGGAATTTCTCGACATGATCATCGCCGCGAAGGTCGTCGACGGTATCGACGCGGCGATCGAGCACATCCGCCGCTACGGCTCGAGCCACACCGAGGCGATCGTCACCGAGAACGATGCCACCGCGGCCCGGTTCTTCCAGCGCCTCGACAGCGCGATCCTGATGCGCAACGCCTCGACCCAGTTTGCCGACGGCGGCGAGTTCGGCATGGGCGCTGAGATCGGCATCGCCACCGGCAAGATGCATGCGCGCGGGCCGGTCGGCGCCGAGCAGCTGACGAGCTTCAAGTACCTCGTCACCGGCGACGGCACGGTGCGCACCTGACCCGGCTGCGGCCTGCGCTAGAAGGTGACCGCCACCGTCTCGGGGCCGACCTCGGCGGCGATCCGCCGGCCGGCCGCGGCCGCGGCGCGCGGGGCAAGCGCGAACTGAACCTCGGCGGGCTTCAGCGTCTGCGGCAAGGGGCCGCCGTCGAGCAGGGCCCAGAGCCCGGGCTCGTCCTTCACCCGCTCGGCGCGCGCCTCGATCCGCCAGCGGCCGCCTGCCAGCGAGACATGCACTTCGCCGCCCCTCGGCAGGGCCGCTTCGACGCATTGCAGCAGCAGGAAGGCGACCTTCACCTCTGCCCTGGGCTGATCCGTGCCCGGGTCCCAGGTCACGCTGAGCCGCCCGCCGTGGTAGCAGTCGGCGAGGATCAGCGCGGTCTCGCTGCGGCCGAGCGACTGCCCCGGCCCGGCGGCACCGAAGGCCACCCGGAGGAAGCGCAGCCGCGCCGAGGCATGGGCCACGCTGTCGCCGACAAGCGCCAGTTCCGGGCTGCCCGGCCCGGTGCCGGCCATCTGCAGAAGCTCGACCCCGTTTGCGATCGCGCCGATGGGGTTGGCAAGGTCGTGGCAGATGCGCGAGCCGATCAGCGCCGCAAGCGCGCCCGCCTCGTCGGCGCGGGCGTCCTCGTCCTCGGGGAGGGGCAGTGCGGCCATCTCAGGCGCGTCCGGAGGGGGTGGCGGTGAAGGGCATGAACGCGATCCTCGAGCCGGGGATGCTGGTGCGCAACCCGGCCTGCCCGGACTGGGGGCTCGGCCAGGTGCAATCGGTGATCGGAAACCGCATCACGGTGAATTTCGAGCACGCCGGCAAGGTGGCGATCGACGGGGCGGTGGTGGAACTCATTCCGGTCGTCGGCTCCTCATGATGCGGCTACGCTAGCTTGCGTTCGGCCGCGGTCAAGCGGCGCTGTTGCCAAGGCCGGGGTGGGCCCTTAGAACCCCGCCACCCGCTCCGAGCATCGCGACACAGGGTTAGCAAGCCGTGAACGTCACCGAGCCCGAGTTCGAGGCACGCCTCGCCCGCGACGAAGGCGAGGTACGCGCGGCGCAGCGTTTGCGCTACGAGGTCTTCGTCCAGGAGCTTGGCGGCGACGGGCCGCTCGTCGACCACGACGAGAAGCTGGAGCGCGACCGCTTCGATCCCTTCTACGACCACCTGATCCTGATCGACCGCGCCAGGGACGGGCGCGTGGTCGGCGTCTACCGGCTGATGCCGGGCGACGGCGCCCTGGCAGGCACGGGGTTCTACACCGCCGGCGAATACGATCTTGCGCCGCTCTTCGCCTCGGGCCGGCGGCTCTTGGAGCTTGGCCGCTCCTGCCTGCACCCCGATTACCGGGGCGGGGCGGCGATGTTCCACCTCTGGAAGGCGCTTGCCGAATACGTGCTGGTCCGCGGCATCGAGGTCCTTTTCGGCGTGGCGAGCTTCCACGGCACCGACGTCGGGGCGCTGGCGCAGCCGTTGTCCTTCCTGCACCACCTCCACCTCGCACCCGAAGCCCTGCGGGTCCGCGCCCTGTCCGACCACTTCCAGCGCATGGACCTGCTTCCATTGGACGAGGTGGATCGCCGGGCCGCGGTCGCGGCGACGCCGGCCTTGATCAAGGCCTACCTGCGGCTCGGTGGCTTCGTCGGCGAGGGCGCCTTCGTCGACCGCGAGTTCAACACCACCGATGTCTGCCTGGTGATGGACACCGCGCAGATGAACGTCCGGCAACGCGAATTCTACGCGCGGCCGCGTCCGTGAGCCCGGCCCCGTGAGCTTCTGGGCCGAGGCCCCGCCACCGCCGCCGCAGGCGCCGATCCCGCCGGCGGGCTGGCTGCGCGTGGTCCTGCGCGGCGCCGCGCTCGGCACCGTCACCTTCGGCTGCCTCGGGGTTCTGCTGCTTGGGCGGCTGATCGAGCGGCCGCTCTTCGGGCTTCGCCGTCCGGTCACGCCCAAGATCACCCGCTTCGTCTGCCGCTCCGCCTTGGTGATCCTCGGGATCCGGCATGTCGTGCGGGGAAGGCCGATGCGGCAGCACGGCGCGATCGTGGCCAACCACGCATCCTGGCTCGACATCTTCACCCTGAACGCCTGCGACCTCGTCTATTTCGTGGCGAAATCGGAGGTCCGCGGCTGGGCCGCGATCGGCTGGCTGGCGCGGGCCACCGGGACGCTCTTCATCAACCGCGACGGCCGCGAGGCGGCGGCGCAGAAGGCGTTGATCGAAGCCCGGCTCGACGCCGGCCACCGGCTCCTGTTCTTCCCCGAGGGCACCTCGACCGACGGGCTCAGGGTGCTGCCCTTCAAGCCCACGCTCTTCGCCGCCTTCTTCACGCCGCACCTGAAGGAGACCTGCTGGGTCCAGCCGGTCACGGTGGTCTACACCGCGCCGGAGGGCGAGGACCGCGGCTACTACGGCTGGTGGGGCGATATGGACTTCGCGCGCCACTTCCTGAAGCTGCTTGCGACCCGCCGCCAGGGCGGCGCCGAGGTCGTCTTCCACCAGCCGCTCAAGGTCGCCGACTACGCCGACCGCAAGGCGCTGGCCCGTGCCGCCGAGGAGGCAGTGCGCTCGGCGCTGCCCTGGAGCGACAGCTGATCTGCCCGCTTCCTCTTGTCCCAAATACCTCGGGGTCGCCGTTGGAGCGCCATTGGTCCGAGCGACAATGGCGACGGGGCAGTGCCCCCGGCCTCGCCTCAGCGTCCGGCGCGGGCCATGAAGGCAAGCCGCTCGAACAGGTGCACGTCCTGCTCGTTCTTCAGGAGCGCCCCGTGCAGCTTCGGCAGCGCGCCCTTGGGGTCGGCGCGCAGGTCCTCCGGCGCGAGGTCCTCGGCGAGGATCAGCTTCAGCCAGTCCAGCACTTCCGAGGTCGAGGGCTTCTTCTTCAGGCCCGGGGTCTCGCGGATCTCGAAGAAGCGGGTGAGCGCGCTGGTCAGGAGCTGCTCCTTGATCCCCGGATGGTGCACCTCGACGATGGCCTTCAGCGTGTCGACGTCCGGGAAGCGGATGTAGTGGAAGAAGCAGCGGCGCAGGAAGGCGTCGGGCAGTTCCTTCTCGTTGTTCGAGGTGATGATGACGATCGGGCGGTGTCGCGCCACCACCGTCTCGCCGGTCTCGTAGACGTGGAACTCCATCCGGTCGAGCTCCTGCAGCAGGTCGTTCGGGAACTCGATGTCCGCCTTGTCGATCTCGTCGATCAGGAGCACCACCTTGCCCGCGGCCTCGAAGGCTTCCCAGAGCTTGCCCTTGCGGATGTAGTTCCTGACGTCATGCACCCGCTCGTCGCCGAGCTGGCTGTCGCGGAGCCGGCTCACGGCGTCGTATTCGTAGAGCCCCTGCACCGCCTTCGTCGTGCTCTTCACGTGCCATTCCAGAAGCGGCAGCCCGAGTGCTTTGGCGACTTCGCGGGCAAGCTCGGTCTTGCCGGTGCCCGGCTCGCCCTTGACCAGCAGCGGCCGCTCCAGCGCCACCGCCGCGTTGACCGCGAGCTTCAGGTCCTCGGTCGCCACATAGGCGTCGGTGCCTTGGAATTTCATTGGAATTTTCACAATTCTGTCGGGACTTCGGGCGAATCTATCGGCCACTTCAAAAACCCGCAACCCAGGCCCCGCGGGATAGTGACATTCGTCGGGAATGGCGATACAGGAGCGCCCGAGGGAGCCGCATGACCAAACAAGATTCCGCGAAAATCGGGGGTCTGCAGGAGGGAGCAGGAATGAAAGCAGAGGCATTTCTTCCCGACGACTACAGGCCGGCCGACGACGAACCGTTCATGAACGAGCGTCAGCTCGAGTATTTCCGCCGCAAGCTCCTGGCCTGGAAGGCCGAGCTGATGGACGACAGCCGCGAGACCATCGAGGGCTTGCAGGACAGCGGCCGCAACGTGCCCGACATCGCCGACCGCGCCAGCGAGGAGACCGACCGGGCGCTCGAGCTGCGCACCCGCGACCGCCAGCGCAAGCTGGTCACCAAGATCGACTCGGCGCTCAGAAGGATCGACAAGGGCGAGTACGGTTATTGCGAGGAGACCGGCGAGCCGATCTCGCTGAAGCGGCTCGACGCGCGCCCGATCGCGACGCTGAGCCTCGAGGCCCAGGAGCGCCACGAGCGCCGCGAGCGGGTGCACCGCGACGATTGACCGCAGGGCGCGGCGACGGATCACGTACACGCCGGGGCCTGCACGCCCCGGCGTTTCTCTGTCGGGAGGACGCGATGAGCCTGATCGGGCTGCCCATCACCGTGCTCGGCGGCGGCATCGCCGGCCTCGCCGCGGCGCGGGCGCTGGCCCTGCGCGGCGCCGATGTCACGGTCCTGGAACAGGCCGAAGCACTGGGCGAGGTCGGAGCCGGACTGCAGATCAGCCCCAACGGCGCCCGCGTGCTCGACGCACTGGGCCTTGGCGAG
>JBFKAV010000193.1:0-5625 GCA_041621405.1 Paracoccaceae bacterium | reverse complement strand
TCGCGCATTTCGAGGACCCTTCGAAACCCGCCCCAAGGCTCGCCGCGATTTCCGACGACGAGATCGCCAAGACCATCGAGAAGAACCAGCTTCGAGCGCTGAAGGAGCGCCGCGCCGACATGACGATCTTCTCCCCCCGCGCCTCCGGAATGGGCCACCACATCGGCGACGAGGCGGTGTCAAAGGCGTGGACGCGGGCGTGCAACGACATGATCCACCGGGTGACCCAGCTCTTCCCGGAGAACTTCGCGGGCGTCTGCCAGCTGCCGCAATCGCCGGCAGCGCCGATCGCGAACTCGATCGAAGAGCTCGAGCGCTGCGTGACCGAACTCGGCTTCGTCGGCTGCAACCTCAACCCCGACGTCTCGGGCGGAATGTGGACCGGCAAGCCCTTAACCGACCGAAGCTGGTATCCATTCTTCGAGAAGCTGGTCGAGCTCGAGGTGCCGGCGATGATCCACGTCTCGGGCTCGTGCAACCCAAACTTCCACATGACCGGCGCGCATTACATCAACGCCGACACCACAGCCTTCATGCAGCTGATCCAGGGCGACCTGTTTAAGGACTTCCCGGAACTCCGGCTCATCATACCGCACGGCGGCGGCGCTGCGCCCTACCATTGGGGCCGCTACCGCGGGCTCGCCGACATGCTGGGCAAGCCCGAGCTTCGCGAGCACGTGATGCGGAACGTCTACTTCGACACCTGCGTCTACCACCAGGCCGGGATCGACTGCCTGTTCGAGGTGATCGACGTCGACAACATCCTCTTCGCCTCCGAGATGTTCGGCGCGGTGAAGGGGGTGGACCCGGAGACCGGGTACAATTTCGACGACACCAAGCGCTACATCGACGCGCTGGATCTGTCGGAGGCGGACCGCGCGAAGGTGTTCGAGGGCAATGCGCGGCGGGTCTATCCAAGGCTCGACCGGGCGCTGAGGGCGCGGGGGCGGTAGCCGAGGGCCGTCGAATGCCTTGATCTCGATCCCTGTCACCGGCCAGATTGCCGAAGGAGAGGGGGTGTAATCAGGGATGCTGTAGAGAGCTTTTCGCGAGTTCTGGGCCGACCAGATGACGATCATGCGCTCTCTGCGGCGCATGCCGGTCTGGGTGCAGGTCTGGATGGCGGTGCTGATCCCCGTGAACCTGGGCGGCCTGCTGTTTCTCGATCAGCCATTCGCCATTCCGATCCTGATCGTCGCGAATGCGGCCATGCTGATCGTCGCGCTGATGATCCCCAGGGTATCGGGCACGACCCGGCTGATCTCTGCCCCCCACGTTGTGTGCCGGGTGCTGCTCATATCGCTTGTGGTCCATGCCCTTGGCGGCGGATACGAGCTTGGCGAGGCCTATGCCACGTATCTCTGGATACTTCTGGCCATGAACGTGATCGGGCTGGCGCTCGACGGCTATTCGTTCTGGCTGTGGCTCAGGGGTGATCGCACCGAGATCTAGCCGGTTCAGAACAGCGGAGCGGCAAGCCAGGCGAGCCGGTCAAGCCCGGCCCAGCCCAAAAGCACCCTGGTATCCGCCGCCAGCGCCACCGCGCCCACCACCGACAAGAGGATCGAGGCCACGACCCAGCGGTCGAAGACCTCGTGGTCGCGGTTGAGCGCGGCGTTGAAGAGAAGCCGGAACACCACAGAGAGCCGCTGGATAGGCGTGACGACCGATACCGGCGCCACCGCCAGTGCGACATATCGAAACAGCTGCGACAGGGCGACGAAGAGCGCCGAACAGAGGATCCAGCCGAGCGAGGCGCGGTCGAGCCCGGCCATATAGGCCCGGCCGCCCGACGCGATGACCCAGGCGATCACCGCCAGTGCGGCCGCCGCATAGGACACCAGCAGCCCGCCGATGCTGGCCGGGATCCCGCCCTCGCCGATGCCGAGCGCGATGAAGAGCGGACTCACCCCGTAGCCGAAGGCGCAGACCGCGCCCCAGAAGCTGCCCGCCGCATAGTCTGGCGCGAAGCCCTTGGCCCGGCCCGCCGCCGAGGCCGCCTTCTGCCTCCGGGCCAGCATCATCGGCCCGAAGACCACGAGCGCGATGCCCCCCAGGTTCACCGCCGTCAGCGTCTCGCCGAGAAAGGCGATCGCCAGCACCAGCGCGACCAGGATCGACAGCTGCTGGATCGGCGTCGACAGCGTCGAGCCGAGCAGCTGCGTCGCCCTGTAGTTGCCGTAGCGGCCGATGACGAAATGCACGATCCCCGCCAGCACCATCCAGACCCAGGGCGCCACGCCCCAGCCGGCCATCGCCTCGAACCCGCCGAAGACCGCCGCGAGGGCCAGGAATAGCGGCACCCCGAACGGCACCGTCACCGCCATCGCCTGCAAGGCCGAGCCACGGATCACGCCGCGCCTCAAGGTCGCGTTGTTCAGCCCGAAGAACGCGGCCGAGGCAAGGGCGAGGAGGGCGCCGAGCATGGGTGCGGTTCCGGTGCCTCAGCCCTTCTTCCGCAGGAACTCGCGGACCAGCTCAGGGGTGAGCTTCACCGCGGGATCGTATTCCGGCGCATCCTCGATCTGCTCGAGGTCGTTGAGTCCGCATTGCTTGAAGATCCGGTTGATGACCGAGATCAGCCTGAGCGGCCGGTTAGGATCGGCGTTGAAATGCTGGTGGATGGTGTTCGGCGGCACGTAGATCACGTCGCCCGCCTCGTACTCCCATCGGCTCTCGTGGTCCTGCGGCTTCCAGAAATACTCGTCAGTGATCTCGACGTCGCAATCACGGTGGACGTCGTGGCCCTGCCCCTCGAGCACGTAGAGCACCTCCTCGGCGAGGTGCCGGTGCTTGCCCGAGCGCGAGCCCGGGGGGACGATCTGCATGTAGGCGTCGACCGTCTCCATCCGCGTGTTCATGCCCTCGTTGATGAGGTGCTTGAGCAGCCCCTGGCGCGACATCTCCCAGGGCATCTCGCGTGGGTGGATGATCTTCTTGCGCGCGGCGTTGCGCTCGGGCGCTGTGGCGGCATCGTCGAGAAGCCCTTGGTAGAGTCCCCTGTTTTCGACGCCGTCGATCCAGGCTCTTGCTTCCCCCCAGGCCATCAATAGCCCTCCTCGGGGTGGTTGTGGTCGTGCACTTCCTCGCGCACCTCGAAATCCTCGCCGCCCGGCGCCGGCTCGGTCGCCCGCGGGATCACCGTCTTCTGGAACAGCATGTTCATGAACACGAACATCGGCTTGGTCTTCAGGACCAGCGCCCGGGCGGGCCTGGTGTCGGAGGCGTTGCAATGCTGGTGCACGCAGTTGTTGGGCACGATCGCCACGTCGCCCGCCTTCCAGTCGTAGCGGACGTTGTCGTGGATCTCGTAGCCCTCGCCGTCGAGGATGTAGAAGGCGGCCTCGTTGACGTGGCCGTGCTTCTGGCTCTTGCCGCCGGGGCCGTATTCCTCGAGATGGATGTGGAAGAGCTGGCTGATCCCGTCCTTCGGCTCGACGTAGTGGCGTGACCAGGTCTGCGGCCCGTCGACGAACCTGATCTCGCGCGCCCTGCGGACCCGGGGCATCGAGCGCAGCCGCTCCAGCTCCTTCGTGAGGTTGTACTCGCCCTGCACGGAGCGCACGAAGACGCGGTCCTTCTGGCTGTGATAGTAGCCCTCGGGCTCGGCCTGCTTTGCCTCGGGCGCGGGGCTTGCGCTGGTCTTCTTGTCCATCGGCTTGGCCCTCCCTTCGCCCCCGGAATAGCAAGGTGCAAATTTCAGAACAACTTTCTTTTATGCGGAACGCGGAGCCTGCCGCCGGGGTTTCCCCGCGCGGAGAGGTGAATAAATATTGGACAGCCCTACCTTTTCCGCCCGACCAAGCGCGCGGGAAGGCGCCCGAGGTTGGCGCGGAACGGGCCCGGAAAAGGCGCGGCGTTTCTTGCATGCGGAACGATGTTCCGCTAACTCGAGGCGATTGCGAAAGCGACGAGGGGCGGGATGACGGGGAACACGACGCTGATCGAGCTCTGCGCCAAGGACGAGGTCGACGAGGGTGCGGTGATCAAGGTCGAGAAGGGCGGGCTCGAGCTCGCCGTCTACCGCGTCGAGGGCCAGTTCTACGTGACCGACGATCACTGCACCCACGGCCCTGGCTCGCTGTCGGAGGGCTATCTCGAGGGCCACGTGATCGAGTGCGATTTTCACCAGGGCTGCTTCGACATCCGCGACGGCAGCATCGTGTCGCCGCCCTGCATGGTGCCGGTCAAGACCTATCGGGTCATCCCGCACGACACGGCGGTGGTGATCGAAGCACCCTGAGGTGACGGCAAGGCAGCGTCCCCTTCCCCGGGCCGCTCGCGGCACGGGGAAGGGATACCACGAAGCGTAAGTGCGGTGATCCGCGGGCCGGACCGAGACCCTAGAAGTCGCGGTAGCCCATCAGCCAGCGGAAGAAGAGGCCGCGGTAGAGATCGACGTTGAAGACGTACTCGAAGACGAGGAAGAGCGCGGCCGTCGTCGCCGCGGCAACGAGAAGGGAGAACACCGGCTTCTCGCCGGCGAGCGCGATCATCAGCCAGAGGACGAAGGCCGCGACGCCGACGTAGTGGCCGAAGACATAGACCACGAAGAAGAGGCCGACGATGGCGAGCCCGAGCCGGGCGAGCTTTCCGAAGGCCTCGTAGCGGCCGCGGAGCGCCGCGCCGACGTGGTAGCGGATCTCGCGGAGCGCGCCGACGCGGGTGATCCGGTAGGACTGAAAGACGATCAGGAGGAGCAGCGGCACCATGATCACGAAGGGGGTGCGCGAGGAGACGAGCTTGTAGCTGAATGCCTCGACGAAGGCCGCGAGCACGATCAGCCCGACGATGGTAAGGAACACGCTCTCGAGCGTATGGATCTCCGAGCCCTTGCGGATACCATCAGGGAGGCGGCGCTTCGGCTCTTGCTCGTCCGGCATCAGGCTCTCCTCCGGGTGCGGCGATCCTGGACCACCAGCCAGATGTTGTAGGCGAGAAACCCCAGCGTGATCAGTCCGAGCACCCCCGGGATCGGCTGCAGGAAGAACCACGGCCCGTCCAGGAGGAGCGAGAGGTAGAGGTTCTTCTCCACCGCGAAGCCGAGGACGAAACCGATCAGCATGGCGGCCCGGGAATAGTTCAGGCGCTTCATCAGGTAGCCGGTGATGCCGAAGAACACCGCCACGCCGATGTCGAACATCGAGCGTTCGGCGGCGTAAGCGCCCGTGAGGATGACCGCCGTCAGGACCGGCACCATCACTTCGGCGCGGATCGCGGTAGCGCGCGACATCGGATTGACCGCGAACATGCCGACGACCGTGCCGAAGAGGTTGCCGATGATGATGGTGAAGATCATCACGAAGACGATGTCGAGGTTCTGGTTCAGCATTCTCGGGCCCGTCTCCAGCCCGAGGATGAAGAACCCCGACAGCAGGATCGCCATCGACGACGACCCCGGGATGCCGAAGGCGATGGTCGAGGCGACCGCACCGCCCTCGACCGCATCGTTGGCCGATTCCGGGCCGATCACGCCCTCGATGTTGCCCTTGCCGAAGCTTTCCTTGTCCTTCGAGGTCTGCTTGGCGTGGCCGTAGGCGATGAACGAGGCGGCCGCCGAGCCGAGGCCGGGGATGAGCCCGATCGTGGTACCGATCGCCGAGCAGCGCAGCACCAGCCACCAGT
>JBFKAV010000192.1:0-5642 GCA_041621405.1 Paracoccaceae bacterium | reverse complement strand
GGGGCCAGTGCGGGAAGGCCGAGACCGGCGGCACCGGCCCGGCGATGCGGGCCACGGGCGCGCCGTAGGCGACGACGGGGTCGACGATCTCGTAGCCCTCGGTCGCGAGCAACGCGTCCAGTGCTTCGTCGCCATCGCGGATCATCGCCAGCGCCGCCTGGCCGAGGGCTTCCTGCTCGGCCTCCATCAGCGCGATCTCGGCGGGGGTGACGTAGCCAAGGGCGGTGGCCGCGCTGACGCGCTTTCCGCCGCCCCGGCCCTCGCGCAGGGTCCAGGGACCCTTGCGGAAGCTCCGGGCCGGGGGCCAGGTGGCCTCGAACGCGGCGTAGAGCTCCTCAGGGCTCATGTGGCGCCGGGGAAGAGCGCGGCGAGGCGGGCCATAGCGGCGTCGAGCCGGGCTGGGTCGGTGCCGCGGACGACGACGTTGGCGCCATAGGCGCCGCCCTGGACGAAGGGATAGGAGCCGAAGGAGAGGTCGGCGAACTCGGCCGCGAGGCGGCCGAGCGGCCCGGCGATCTCGCCCTCGCCACGGTCGATCCGGAGCGACTGCGAGAGAAGCGGTGCGCCGCCGGTGAGGGTGGGCAAGAGCGAGGCGAGCATTGCCCGGAAGATATCGGGCACTCCGGCCATGACATGGACGTTGCCGAGCGTGAATCCGGGCGCGGCGGAGATCGGGTTCTCGATCAGGCTGGCGCCTTCGGGGATCCGCGCCATGCGCTGGCGTGCGGCGTTGAACTCGAGCCCGGAACGCTCGTAATGCGCGGCGAGCAGCGCTCGGGCGTCGTCGCGGATGCCGATCTTCGCGCCGAAGGCGGCGGCGACGGCCTCGGCGGTGATGTCGTCGTGGGTGGGGCCGATGCCGCCGGAGGTGAAGAGGTGGTCATAGGCCACGCGGAGGTCGCCGACGGCCGCGACGATGGCCTCGTGGTGGTCGGGGACGAGGCGGGCCTCCTTCAGGTCGATGCCGCGGTGGGTGAGCTCGCCGGCGAGGTAGTGCAGGTTGGAATCACGGGTGCGGCCGGAGAGGATCTCGTCGCCGATTACCAGCATGGCGGCGGTGGGGTTGGGCATGCGCCTCCTCCTTGAAGCGAGCTTGATGCGGGCCTGCGGCGGGTATAGGGCCGCGGCGATGCGGTTTCCAACCCCCCTCGTCCCCGGCCGGCTGATCCGGCGCTACAAGCGGTTCCTGGCCGACGTTGCGCTGGAGAGCGGTGGCGAGGTGGTGGCGCATTGCCCCAATCCGGGCAGCATGATCGGGCTGGCCGAGCCGGGGATTCGGGTCTGGCTGGAGCCGAACCACGACCCGAGAAAGAAGCTGAGGTTTTCCTGGAAGCTGGTCGAGCTCGGTGGCGGGCACTGGGCGGGGATCGACACCGCGGTGCCGAATCGCGTGGTCGGCGAGGCGCTGAGGACGCGGGCGGTGGCCGAGCTTGCCCCCTATTCGGCGGTGCGGGCCGAGGTGGCCTACGGCGCGGCGAGCCGGGTCGATTTCCTGCTGACCGGGGACGGGCTGCCCGAGGCCTATGTCGAGGTGAAGAACGCGCACCTGAGGCGCGAGGGCGACTGGGCGGAGTTCCCCGACTGCGTCACCATCCGCGGCGCGAAGCATCTCGAGGAGCTTTCGGCGATGGCGCGGGCGGGGCGGCGGGCGGTGATCCTCTACCTGGTGCAGCGGACCGATTGCCGGCGGTTCCGTCTGGCCGAGGACCTCGATCCCGGTTACGCGCGCGCCTTCCGGGCGGCGCGGGAGGCCGGGGTGGAGGCGCTCTGCTACGGCACCGGGATCGGGCTCGACGGGGTGACGCTCGGATCGCGGCTTCCCGTCGGCTAGCGCGGGCGCGGTCGGGTCCTGCCGGGGGCGACGGGTTCGCCCTTGTGCGACTCGCGGCCCTCGCGTCTGGCCATTCGGGCCCCGGGCGATTATCTAGGGCGCGAGCGGGCCATCGGAGACCCCGGGTTGGAAGGGCATACGCGCGGCCGGATCACGAAGGACGGGATTCGCATCTACGAGGATGCGGATTTCGCCGGCATGCGCCGGGCCGGCCAGGTGGCCGCGCGGATCCTCGACGATGTGGCGCCGCTTGTGGCGCCCGGCGCGACCACGGAGGCGCTGGACCAATTCGTGCGGGCCGAGGTCGAGGCGCACGGGGCGAAATCGGCCACGATCGGCTACAAGGGCTACCAGCACGCCACCTGTATCAGCGTCAACCACGTGGTCTGCCACGGCATTCCGGGGCCGAAGGTGCTGAAGGACGGCGATATCCTCAACATCGACGTCACGGTGATCGTCGACGGCTGGTTCGGCGATACCAGCCGGATGTACGTGGCAGGCCAGCCCAGTCGCAAGGCCGAGCGGCTGATCCAGGTGACCCACGACGCCCTGATGACGGGGATCGAGGCGGTGAGGCCCGGCAACACCTTCGGCGACATCGGCGCCGCGATCCAGGGCTACGTCGAGTCGCACCGGATGAGCGTGGTGCGGGACTTCTGCGGCCATGGCCTCGGCCGGGTGTTCCACGCGCCGCCGAACGTGCTGCACTACGGCCGGCCGGGCACCGGTCCGGTGCTCGAGGAGGGCATGTTCTTCACCATCGAGCCGATGGTGAACCTCGGCCGCCCCGAGACTAAGGTCCTGGCCGACGACTGGACCGCGGTGACCCGCGACAAGTCGCTCTCGGCGCAGTTCGAGCATTCGGTGGGCGTCACCGCCGACGGCGTCGAGATCTTCACGCTGTCGCCGGCGGGCCGGTTCCACCCGACCTGGGGCTGACTGCCCGGGCCGCGCCGGCGGACGGGGGGCTGTCTGCCCCCTCGCCATCGTCGCACTGACCGGCGGCGCGAAGATGGCGACCCCCGAGGTACTTCAAAAACGGGGGAGAGGGGGTCAGTCTTCCGCTTCGTCCCAGTGCCGGAGCAGCAGCGGGCGGCCGGCGAGGCTGGCCGTGAGATCGCCGATCAGTACCGGGCCGCGCGGCGCGGGCTTCGGCTTTTCGGCTTCGGCGCGCTCCTCGGCCCTCAGCCGGAGGAGGGGGTGTGGCTCAAGAGCGTGATCCATGTCTCACCATAGCGCCTCTGGCCCAGCGCCGTGAAGCCCGGGGGCGGGGGCATCGGCGCGTTCTCCTCCCACACAAGGGTGGCACCCGGCGCGATCCAGCCGCCCGCGAGGCACGAGGCGAGCGATTTTTCGCCCAGGGCGCGGCCGTAGGGCGGATCGAGGAAGACGAGCGTGAAGGGCTGGCCGCGGTTCCGGCCCATCGCCGTGGCGTCGCGCCGGTAGAGGTCGGTCGCGCCCATCACCTGCATGAGCTCGATGTTGCGGCGGATGAGCGCGCGGGCGGCGGCGCCGTCCTCGACGAAGGTGACGCGGGCGGCGCCGCGGGAGAGCGCCTCGAGACCGAGCGCGCCGGTGCCGGCGAAGAGGTCGAGCACCCGGGCGCCGGGCACCGGGTCTGGACGCGGCGAGTTCTGCAGGAGGTTGAAGATCGCCTCGCGCACCCTGTCGGAGGTGGGGCGGAGGCGCGCGGCCTCGTCGCCGGCGCCGACCTCGGCGAGCTTCAGCCCCCGCCGCGCGCCGCCGACGATTCTCATGCCCGAAGCAGCTGCTTCAGGTCGGTCTCGGGGTCAGTGACGGCTTCGGTGGCTGGGCTCTTGCCGGCCTCGAGCAGGCGCTTGCCGACCATGTAGGCGCGGGCGTCGTTCATGGCGTCCACCGCGAGGAAGGTCTCGCCCTGGTAGTACCAGTGCGAGCGCGCCGCGCCCGCCTCGCGTACAACGACGCGGTCGTAGCCGGTGTTGAGGCCGGCGATCTGCAGCGCGAGGTCGTACTGGTCGGACCAGAACCAGGGCGTGGGTGCGTAGGGCGCCTCCGCGCCGAGGATATTGGCGGCCACTGCCTCGGCCTGGTCGATGGCGTTCTGCACGCTCTCGAGCCGGATCCTGTTGCCGCGGAACGGGAACGAGGCGCAGTCGCCCGCGGCCCAGAGCCCGGGGGCTGAGGTCCGGCCAATCTCGTCCACCGCGATGCCGTTGTCGAGGGCGAGCCCGGCGGCCTCGGCGAGCGCGGTGTTCGGCGCGATGCCGACGCCGACGACGGCGAAGTCGAGCGCAAGCTCGGTGCCGTCGGAGAGGACCGCTCCGGTGACGCGCGGGCCGCCGGTCAGGCGGGTGAGGCCAGTGTTCTCGCGAATCGCGACGCCGTGGGATTGGTGCAGCGCGCGGACGTAATCCGAGGTCTCGGCGCAGGCGACGCGCTGCAGGATGCGCGGTGCCATCTCGACGACGGTGACGTCGAGGCTCTTCTTCGCGGCGACGGCGGCGGCCTCGAGGCCGATATAGCCGCCGCCGATGACGAGGACGCGGGCGCCGGCGCGGAACTCCGGCGCCATGGCGTCGACATCGGCGAGCGTGCGGACGGTGTAGACGCCTTCGAGATCACCGCCGATGGCGGCCGGGAGGCGGCGCGGCAGGGAGCCCAGTGTGAGCGCGAGCGCGTCCCATTCGAGCGTCTCGCCGCCGGCCTCCAGGCTGCGGGCGGCCGGATCGATCCTGGTGACCGGCTGGCCGAGGCGGAGCTCGATTCCGTGCTCGGCGTAGTAGCTCTCGGGGCGGAGGTAGAGGCGCTCCCGCTCCATCTCGCCGAGGAGGTAGGCCTTGGAGAGCGGCGGGCGCTGGTAGGGGGGCGCGGACTCCTCGCCGAAGAGCGTGACGCGGCCTTCTAAGCCCAGCGTGCGGAGCTTGGCTGCGAGCGAGGCGCCTGCCTGGCCCGCGCCGACGACGGCGATGTGCTGCAAATCCGGTCCCCCGCTCTGGTCAGCCTCGGGCCGCGAAGCTATATCGCGCGGGCAGGGAAACGCAAACGGCGCGAGGGCAGAGATGGCGATGGAGGTGGGCAGCAGGCTGCCCGAGGCGAAGCTGGTGGAGATGGGGCCGGATGGGCCCCGGACTGTGACACTCACCGAACGGCTGAAGGGGCGCAAGGTGGTGCTGTTCGGCCTACCCGGTGCCTATACAGGGCCGTGCAGCACGGTACACCTGCCGAGCTTCGTACGCACCGCGGATGAGTTCCGCGCCAAGGGGGTGGACGAGATCATCTGCGTCGCGGTCAACGATCCCTTCGTGCTGAAGGCCTGGGGCGAGGCGACCGGCGGCATCGCGGCCGGGATCGCATTCCTGGGCGACGCCGACGGCAGCCTCACCCGGGCCCTGGGGATGGACTTCACCGCCCCAGCGATCGGGCTTCACGGCCGCTCGAACCGCTACGCGCTTGTCCTGGAGGACGGGGTGGTCACGGTAGCCAACGTGGATGCGCCGAACACCTGCGACATCTCGAAGGGCGAGGCCCTGCTCGAGAAGCTGTGAAGGAGAGACCTGCGATGCTGGAAGAGGGAATGCGGCTGCCGGAGGCGGTTCTTCTGGAAAAGGGGCCGGAGGGGCCGCACGAGGTGAACTTGTCGCAGCGGCTGAACGGCCGCAAGGTGGTGATCTTCGCGGTTCCGGGGGCCTTCACGCCGACCTGCGATTCGGCGCACATGCCGAGCTTCGTGCGCACCGCGGAGAAGTTCCGCGCCAAGGGGGTGGACGAGATCATCTGCCTGTCGGTGAACGACGTTCACGTGTTGCGCTACTGGGGCGAGACCTCCGGC
>JBFKAV010000191.1:0-5647 GCA_041621405.1 Paracoccaceae bacterium | reverse complement strand
TTCCACGCCAACCTCAACGGCTCGATGCGCCCGCTGACCATCACCGGCACCTTCCTAAGCCCGGAGTTCATCTACACGCTGCCGCCGGGAGGCCTGATGCCCGACAACGCGGGCTTCGGCGTGATCTACATGCCCGAGCAAGCCGCTGCCGCCGCCTTCGACATGACCGGAGCCTTCAACGGGCTCTCGCTCAAGCTGTCGGCCAAAGCCGAGATCGATGCGGTTACTGACCGCCTGGACGACCTCCTGGAGCCCTATGGCGGCACCGGCGCCTTTGCCCGCGACAAGCAGGAGAGCCACGCCTTCATCGACGCCGAGCTGAAGCAACTCAGGTCGATGTCGATCATCCTGCCGCCGGTGTTCTTCGGCATCACCGCGTTCCTGGTGAACATGGTGATCGGGCGGATCGTGTTCCTGGAACGCTCCGAGATCGGGCTCCTGAAGGCGATCGGCTATTCCAACCTCGCGGTCGCGGTGCATTACCTGATGCTTGCCGGACTGGTGGCGCTGGTCGGCGTGGCGGTCGGCTGGGTGGCGGGAAGCTGGCTCACCTACGGGCTCGCCTCGCTCTATGCGCGGTTCTTCGACTTCCCGTTCCTGATCTTCCGGATGGCCTACGAATCCTACGCCGTTTCGGGCCTCCTGGCGCTGGCCAGCGCCGCGCTCGGCGCGCTCAGGAGCGCGCTCGGCGCAGCCCGGATGGCGCCCGCCGTGGCGATGCTGCCACCAGCGCCCCCGAGCTTCAAGCGCAGCCTGCTCGACCGCCTGTTCCACGCGCTCCGGCTGTCGCAGCCAACGATGATGATCCTCCGCAGCCTGACCCGCTGGCCCCTGCGCACCGCGTTCTCGGCGCTGGGCGTCGCTTTTGCGGTCTCGATTCTCGTCGCCTCCAACTTCTTCAACGACAGCATCGACGAGATCATCGACACCGCCTTCTTCCAGGGCAACCGCCAGCACGCGATGCTGCTGGTGCCGCAGGAGGCGCCCTTGATCGCGCTCGAGGAGGTGCGCCGCCTGCCCGGCGTGCTGCAGGCCGAGCCGCAGCAATACACCATCGCCATGCTGCGCAACGGCCACCTCAAGAAGCGCGTACCGATCGACGCCCGCCCCCCCGCGACCGACCTGTCCCGCGTGATCGACGGCTCGGGTCGCGTGGTCGAGATACCCGAGGGTGGCATCCTCCTGGCCGAGCGGCTGGCCGAGCAGCTCGCCGTGCGCCAGGGCGACATGCTCGAGGTCGAATTCCTCACCGGCCGGCGCGAGACGGTGGAGATCCCGGTCGCCGGTACCGTGACCCAGTACTTCGGCCTCGGCGCCTATGTCGGGATGGGCACGCTCGACACGCTGTTCCGCCAGGCGCCGCGGCTCTCGTCGATCAACGTCACCCTCGACGAGGCCCGGATCGAGGATCTGCACGCCGCGATCAAGGAGATCCCGGGCCTCTCCGGCACGATCTTGCTGACCGAGGTGCGCCGCTCGTTCCAGGACACGATCCGCCAGAACGTGGTCTACATGACCACGATCTACATCACCGTTGCCGTGCTGATCACCGTGGGCGTCGCCTACAACTCGGCCCGGATCCAGCTGTCCGAGCGCGCCCGCGAGCTGGCGAGCCTCAGGATCCTCGGCTTCACCAAGGCAGAGGTGTCCTTCGTGCTCGTCGGCGAGACCATGCTGGTGGCGCTGATCGCCCAGCCCTTGGGCTGGCTCATCGGCGCGAGCATCGCCTATGCCACGATCCAGGGCTTTACCTCCGATCTCTACCGGATCCCGCTGGTGCTCGAGGCCGACACCTTCGCCATGGCCAGCCTCGTCGTGCTCGCCGCTGCCCTCGGCGCGGCCCTCGTCGTCCGCCGCCGGCTCGACCGGCTCGACCTCGTCGCCGTCATGAAGACCAGGGAGTAGGCCATGAAACTGAACCCCCGCAACGTCATCGTCGGCCTACTCGGCGCGGGCCTCGTCGGCGGCCTCATGGTCGTGACCTTCCGCACCGAGCCGATCGCGGTCGACCTGGCCACCGTGACGCGGGGGGCGATGCAGATCACCGTCAACGCCGACGGCAAGACCCAGATTCGCGAGGTCTACGAGGTCTCCTCCCCCGTCGCCGGCACCGCCCGCCGCTCGCCGGTCGAGGTCGGCGACCCGGTCGCCGCCGGCGAGACGGTGGTCGCCGTGGTCGAGCCGGGGGCGCCGGCCCTGCTCGACGCGCGCAGCCGGCTCCAGGCCGAGGCCGCCCTGCGCGAAGCCGAAGCCGCAATCGCCGTGGCCGAGGCCCAGGTGCGCCAGGCCGAGGAGGACCTTGCCTATACCCGCAGCCAGTTCACGCGCACCCAGACCCTGGTGGAGCGCGGCGTCGCCTCGGTCAGCCGGCTCGAGGACGCCACCCAGGCGCTGGCCGCCCACGAGGCGGCGCTCGCTGCCGCCCGTTCGGGACTGCAGGCGGCGATAAGCTCGCGCGACCGCGCAGCGGCCGTGCTGATCGAGCCCGAGCCGGGAGGCAACCCGGGCGAGGAATGCTGCATCCCGCTCACCGCGCCGATCGACGGCGTCGTACTCGCCGTCGAAGAGGTCAGCGAGCGCCCGGTCGCCATGGGCACAAGGCTCGTCTCGCTCGGCGATCCGGCCGATCTCGAGATCGTCGCCGACCTCCTTTCCTCCGACGCGGTGCGGCTGAAGATCGGCGCCCGCGCCTTCGTCGAACGCTGGGGCGGCCCGATCCCGCTCGTCGCCAGGCTGCGCTCGATCGACCCGGTGGCGGTGACCAAGGTCTCCGCCCTCGGCATCGAGGAGCAGCGGGTCGACGCGGTGTTCGACATCCTCTCGCCGCCCGAGCAGCGCCCCGGCCTCGGCGGCGGCTTCGCGGTGTTCCTGCGCATCGTCGAGTGGGAGACCGAGGACGCGCTGCAGATCCCGCTCTCGGCACTGTTCCGCCGCGGCGAGGAATGGGCCGTTTTCGTCGTCGAGGAGGGCCTCGCCCGCCGCGTCCCGGTCGAGATCGGCCGGCGCAATTCGACCCGGGCCGAGGTCCTTTCCGGCCTGACCGAGGGGATGCAGGTGATTACCCACCCCAACGAGGCGCTGACCGACGGCGCGCCGGTGGTCGAGCGCGAGGCCTTCTGAGGCAGGTAGGGAGGACGACGGATGAAGGTCGGCATCGTCGGGGCGGGAATGGTTGGCGGCGCGGCCGCCTTCGCGCTGGCGCTTTCTGGCGGGGCGAGCGAGGTGGTGCTGGTCGACCGGGACGAGGCCCGCGCCCGCGCCGAGGCCGAGGACGTCTCCCATGCCACGCCCTTCGCGCTGGTGCTCCAGGTGCGCGCCGGCGACTATGCCGATCTGAAGGGCGCCGGGCTGGTGATCCTCGCCGCCGGCGTGTCGCAGCGGCCGGGCGAGAGCCGGATCGCGCTCCTTGCCCGCAACGCCGAGGTGTTCCGCGAGGTGGTGGCCGAGGTGATGCGCGCCGCCCCCGACGCGCTCCTCCTCGTCGCCACCAACCCGGTCGACATCATGACCGACGTGGCGACCCGCCTCTCCGGCCTGCCGGCGGGCCGGGTCATCGGCTCGGGCACCATCCTCGACACCGCCCGCTTCCGCGCTCTGCTGGGCAGCCACCTCGGCGTCTCGCCGCACTCGGTCCATGCCTACGTGCTGGGCGAGCACGGCGACAGCGAGGTCCTGGCCTGGTCGGAGGCACGCGCAGGCTCGGTGCCGATCCGCGCCTTCGCCGCCCAGATCGGTGCGCCGATCACCGAGGCGGTCCGCGAGCGAATCGACGAGGGCGTGCGCCGCGCCGCCTACCGGATCATCGAGGGCAAGGGCGCGACCTGGCACGGCATCAGCGCAGGCCTCGCCCGCATCGTCCGCGCCGTGGCCGGAGACGAGCAGGCTGTGCTCTCGGTCTCGATGCTGACGCCTGAAGTGGAAGGCGTGCGCGAGGTCGCCCTCTCGCTGCCCCGGGTCATCGGCCGCGACGGCATCGCCGCCGACCTGATGCCCGATCTCGACGCCGCGGAACGCGCCGCGCTGCGCACCAGCGCCGAGATCCTGACGGCCACCGCCGGCGCGTTGCCGCTCTAGGCCCCTGCGACAATTGTTGCATCCGCAACGATTGCCCTTTGCCGTGTGACGGTCTATTGCCTCGCTCACAAGATCCGAGCCCAAGGGAGACACGCAAATGGCCGACGGTGCAGAGCTGAAACCGAAGGACGCCCCCGACCTCTCGCGCTTCGACTGGGAGGACGCTCTGAGGCTCGAGGACCAGCTGAACGAGGACGAGCGGATGCTGCGCGACGCCGCCCGCGCCTACTCCGAGGAGAAGCTCGCACCGCGGGTCACGGAAGCCTACCGCGAGGAGAACACCGACCCGGCGATCTTCCGCGAGATGGGCGAGATGGGGCTACTTGGCGTGACGGTGCCGGAGGAGTACGGCGGGCTCGGCGCCTCCTACGTGACCTACGGGCTCGTCGCCCGCGAGGTCGAGCGGGTCGATTCCGGCTACCGCTCGATGATGAGCGTGCAGTCCTCGCTGGTGATGTACCCGATCTACGCCTACGGCACCGAGGATCAGCGTCGTAAGTACTTGCCGAAGCTCGCCTCGGGCGACTGGATCGGCTGCTTCGGCCTGACCGAGCCCGACGCCGGGAGCGACCCCGGCGGCATGAAGACCGTGGCCAGGAAGACCGCCTCGGGCTACGTGCTTTCGGGCTCGAAGATGTGGATCTCGAACGCGCCTATCGCTGATGTCTTCGTAGTCTGGGCGAAGTCCGAGGCGCATGGCGGCAAGATCAGGGGCTTCGTGCTGGAGAAGGGCATGAAGGGACTATCGGCGCCGAAGATCGGCGGCAAGCTTTCCCTGCGCGCCTCGATCACCGGCGAGATCGTGATGAAGGATGTCGAGGTCGGCGAGGAGGCGCTCCTGCCTAATGTCGAAGGCCTGAAGGGCCCCTTCGGCTGCCTCAACCGCGCCCGCTACGGCATCTCCTGGGGCGCGATGGGCGCGGCCGAGGCCTGCTGGCACGCCGCGCGGCAATACGGGCTCGACCGCAGGCAGTTCGGCAGGCCCATCGCCCAGACCCAGCTTTTCCAGAAGAAGCTCGCCGACATGATGACCGAGATCTCGCTCGGGCTTCAGGCCAGCTTGCGCGTCGGGCGGCTGATGGATGAGGCGAAGGCGGCACCGGAGATGGTCAGCCTCGTGAAGCGCAACAATTGCGGCAAGGCGCTCGATATCGCCCGCATGGCCCGCGACATGCATGGCGGCAACGGCATCCAGGAAGAATTCCAGGTCATGCGCCACGCGATGAACCTCGAGACCGTCAACACCTACGAGGGCACGCACGACGTCCACGCCCTGATCCTCGGCCGCGCGATCACCGGGTTGCAGGCGTTCTACTAAGGTCTTCTGTTCGAAAATACCGCCGCCGGAGGCTCCCGGCCCAACCCCGGCTGCCTCCGGCGGAAACATTCGGAAACAGAAGAAGCTTGTAACGGAAAGACGACCATGGATCGCGCCGATATCGTTCACGAGTCTTTCCTGACAAGGGTCGCCGCCGGCGACCTGCCGTCCGGTGCTGCGCCGAAGGGGCCACTCTCTGCGGCAGATGCGGTTGCCATCTACCGTGCCGGCTGCCTCTGCCGCGCGCTGGATCGA
>JBFKAV010000190.1:0-5812 GCA_041621405.1 Paracoccaceae bacterium | reverse complement strand
AGTGCCAGCGCTGCTGGAAGATCCTGCCCGATGTCGGCAGCCACGCCCACCCGGGCACCTGCGCCCGCTGCAACGAAGCGCTGGGGTGAGCGAGGTCACGATCGACAGCCCGTTCGGGCCGCTGACCCTGACCGAGGAGGCGGGCGAGATCGCCCGCCTCCGCTGGGGCCGGTGTGCGGAGCAGTCCCCGACGCCGCTCCTCGAAGACGCCGCCCGCCAGCTCGGCGACTATTTCGCCGCCCGCCGGACCGAGTTCGATCTGCCCCTCCGGCTCGGCAGCGGCTTCCAGGCCCGCTTCCTCAAGGCCCTCACCGAGATTCCCTTCGGCCAGACCCGAAGCTACGGAGATCTCGCCCGCGCCCTCGACGCCACGCCCCAGGCGATCGGCCAGGCCTGCGGCGCCAATCCCTTGCCGATCCTCGTCCCCTGCCACCGCGTCCTTGCCGCCGATGGCCTCGGCGGCTACTCCGCCCCTGGCGGGATCGAGACCAAGGTCAAGCTCCTCAAGCACGAAGGCGCCGCCTCGCTGCTGCTCTGACCCCCCAAGCCGGCGCCCGTTCCGCGCAGTCCTCGCGCCCCTCCCTCTCCGCGCCTGTCACCCTGGTGAAATATCCTCGGGGGGGATCGCCCGGAACGGGCGATCGGGGGGGGGCAGACAGCCCCCCTCCCCGGTCCCGAACGGCACCCCCTTGCAGCCCCCGGCGCGCGCCGCTACGCCTCGCCGCGATGACCCGCCCGTTCCAGCCTCCACCCTGCCCATGAGCCTCGGCGTCTTCCTCGCCGTGATCCTCGCGGCCTCGCTCCACGCGGGCTGGAACGCGCTGGTGAAGGTCGGGCTCTCGAAGCAGACCTCGATGTTCCTGCTCTCCGCCGGACACGCGATGATCGGCGCAGGTGTGGCGGCGGCCTATCCGATGCCCGCACCCGAGGTCTGGCCCTGGCTTCTCGCCTCGGGACTGATCCACATGGCCTACCAGCTCTTCCTCGCCTATGCCTACGAGCAGGGCGACCTCTCCCGGGTCTATCCGATCGCCCGCGGCGCCGCGCCGCTGATCGTGCTCGTGGTCAGCCTGCTCTTCCTCTCCGACCCGCTCGACCCTCGGGATTTCGCCGGCATCCTGGTGCTCGGGCTCGGCATCGCGCTGATGGCCCGCGGCGTCTTCACCAACGGCGAATCCCGCCGGCTCCTGCCCTTCGCCCTCGGCTCGGCCGCCGCAACGGCGGGCTACACGCTCGCCGATGGCCTCGGAGCCCGGGTCTCGGGCGCGCCGGTGGCCTACGTCGGCTGGCTGATGATCCTCTCGGCCCTGTTCTTCACTCCCGCCGTGGTGGCGCTGAAGGGCCGCGCCGTGCTCCGCGCCGACGCGCGCGCCTGGGGCATCGGCCTTGTCGCCGCGGCGGCCTCCTTCGGCGCCTATGCCATAGCCGTCTGGGCGATGACCCTGGCGCCGATCGCGCTGGTTGCGGGCCTTCGCGAGACCTCGATCCTCTTCGCCGTGCTGATCGGATGGGCCGTCTTCGGCGAGCGGATGGACCGGATGAAGGGCCTCGCCGCGCTCCTGATCGTCGCCGGCGCGGTCCTGACCCGGCTCTAGCCCGGCGCTCGGCCGCGCTCGGGCACGAGCTGCTGGGCGATCCCGGCGAAGACCAGGTAGAGCGAGGTCAGCACCAGCCCCCAATGCGCCCAGCTCTGCGGGTGGAAGTCGACCCAGGCCGCCCAGCCGGCGAACCAGGTCCAGGCCGCCGCCACCGGCAGCGTCAGCGCGCGCCAGCGGCTGGTCCTGACCGGGTGCACGAATTTCAGGGGCGTGAACATCGCCACTGCGAAGGCGATCACGATAATCAGGATCGTCCAGAACTCGGGCTTCACCGCGAAGAGCACGATCACCACCATGTTCCAGCAGCCGGGGAAGCCGGCGAAGGAATTGTCCTTCGTCTTCATCCTGGTGTCGGCGAAGTAGATGGCGCTGGCAAAGGTGATGACGATGATCGCGATCCAGCCGGTCCAGCCCGGCAGGAGCCCGGACTTGAAGAGCGCATAGGCCGGGATGAACACGTAGGTGAGGTAGTCGATGATCAGGTCCATCAGCACCCCGTCGATCTGGGGCGCGTGGGCCTTCACGTGGTAGCGGCGCGCGAGCGGCCCATCGATCCCGTCGACCAGGAAGGCGACCACCAGCCAGAGGAACATCAGGCCCCATTTCCCGTCCACGGCGGCCAGCATCGCCAGCATCGCGAAGACGGCGCCCGAGGCAGTGAAGAGGTGGACTAGGATGGCTTTCAGCGCCGGGGTCATCGGCCCCTCATGGCGGAAAATCCGGGCCCGTGCAACGTCTTCGCCCCCCGGGGATCACGTAGGGCGCAGGGGAGTCGTGGACGGGATCCGGCCGCAGGCGTAGAGTGTCGGCACTTCCGAATTCGTACCGGCGGCCGGCAGCCAGCGCAATTTTCGAGGTGTGGGCATCGCGAGATTTCGCCTGCATTCAAGAAGTTTCCCGCATGGCGTGGTGGCCCTTGCCGGGCCGCGCAAAGGTCTTTTCCCGCAACGGGAGCCTCGGTCATGTCGATCTCGATTTCCTCGCCCCGTCGAAGCGCGGGCCTTACCCTCGTCGCCGCCGCCCTAGTTTCGCTGCCTGTCGCCACGACGCCGGGTGGCATCGGGCGTGCCTTGGCACAGTCGGAAACGAACGCCGCCACGGCCGCCGACGGCCTCACCGCCGCCGGTGCGGCGCTTGACGTGCACACCCATTTCGCCAGCCAGAAGCTCTCCGACATCTTCACCGGCGACGGACTGCCCGCCGCTGGGGCCGACGATCTCGTGGCACGCCTCGACGAGGCCAACATCAGGCGCGCGGTGGTGCTGTCGGGTGCCTATTTCGGCGCCCCGACCGGCCTGACCGACGACCGCAACGTGGCGCCCGAGAACGAATACGTGTCGGCCGAGGTGTCGCGCTACCCCGACCGGCTGATCGGCTTCTGCGGCATCGACCCGTTGTTCCCCAGTGCTCCGGCCGAGGTCGACCGCTGTTTCGCTCTGCCCGGTATGGTGGGGGTCAAGCTCCATTTCGAAGCCTCGGGCATCAACCTGACCGACCCGGTGCATGTCGCGGCGCTGAACGCCGTCTTCGACAAGGTGGCCGAGCACGACGCCCCGATGCTGATGCACGTCTCGGACGAATACGGCGGCACCCCCGATAGCGCGCGCTTCGCTGCGCTGGCCGCAATCCTGACTTCGCATCCGACGCTGCGCGTGGTCCACGCCCACTGCGCCGGCAACAACGACGCCTCGGCCATCGAGACCTGGCTCAGGGTCCGCGAGTCGGGCTACAGCCCCGAGACCTCCTGGGTCGACGTGAGCGCCTGCCTGGTGTTCTTCGAAGATGCGCCGTGGTCACAGCGGGAACTGCTGGTCTGGCGGCTTCGAAAATGGGGGATCGGCCATGTGCTGTTCGGCAGCGACTATTTCGTCCACTACGGTCAGACCCCGGCCGAGGCGCAGGAGACGCTGACGCGCTTTCCGTTCACTCAGGAGGAGCTCGACACGATCCTGGCCAATGACGGGTCGGAATGGCTCGCTCCCTAGGCGCGGGGCGGTCGCTCAGGCCTTCGGATGGGTGTGCTCGTAGACTTCCATGAGGCGGGCGGTGTCGACCGCCGTGTAGGCCTCCGTGGTCGAGAGCGACGCATGGCCCAGGAGCTCCTGGATCGCGCGAAGATCGCCGCCCGCGTTCAGAAGGTGCGTGGCGAAGGAATGGCGCAGGGCGTGCGGCGTGGCGCTCGCCGGCAGGCCCAGCTGGCGGCGCACCGCCGCCATCGCCCCGGCCACCAGCCGAGGCGAAAGCGGGCCGCCGCGCACGCCCCGGAACAGCGGCTCCCGCTTCTCCAGCGGGTGCGGACAGGCGGACGCGTAGCGCGCCACCGCCTCCCGCGCCGCCGGGATCACCGGCACGATCCGCTCCTTGCCGCCCTTGCCGCGGATCCTGAGCACGTCGCCGAGGGGCAGGTCGCCGCCCTTCAGCGACAGGGCCTCCGAGATCCGGAGCCCGCAGCCGTAGAGCAAGGTCGCCACCGCCACGTCGCGCAGGCCCGCCCAGGGCGCGCTGGCCTGCAGCTCGATCCGGTCGATCACCTCCCGCGCCGCCTCCTCGCTCAAGGGGCGGGGCAGCTTCCGGGTGTATTTCGGCGCCCTCGTCGACAAGACGGCGGTCGGGTCGAAGCCCTCGCGCTCGGCGAGCCAGCGGATGAAAGATTTCACCGACGACAGCGCGCGGGCCAGCGAGCGCGGGCCGAGACCCCGCCCCCGCTCGTGCGCCATCCAGGCCCGCATGTCGGTGACCCCGAGCCGCGCGAGCGGCCGGGTCCCGCCCTCGCCGCCCGAATGGCCGGCCAGGAACGCTAGGAAGCCCTGCACGTCGGCCTGATAGGCCGCGAGCGTCGCCTCCGCCCGCCCGTCCAGCGATTTCAGGTGTCCGAGCCAGGCCTCGAGCGCCTCGGCCCGCGCCGGCGATATCGGGCTCACGCCAGCCAACGCCTCAGCGCCCGCTCGACGACGCCGCCGAAGAAGGCCAGCAGGTCGATCGCCTGCCCGGGCCGGAACTGGCCCTGGTCGACGGCGCCCAGAACCAGCATCGCCGGCCGCCGCCCCTCGCCGAGGTCGAGCGCGAGGATCGCCTCCGAGCGGATATCGGCGCCGTCGTAAAGCACCGCCTCCTCCGGCGCCACGGACCGCAGCCGCACCGCCCGCCCGTGCCCGCCATAGGCCGCGACGAAGCCGGGCTCGGCCAGCGCGATCAGCCTCGGAAACTCCCCCGTCACCGCCTCGTCGCGCGATTCCAGCACCAGCCGCATCGCGTCCACCCGCAGGCAGTCGGCAGTGGGCCCCTCGAGCCGGCCGAGGAAGGCCTCGAAGCTCTCGGCCTCCAGGAGCCCCAGCACCGCGCGGTGCACCGCCTGCATGCCGGCGAAGCTGTCATGGGCGGCCGAGATCACGTTCGCATGGGTCTCCTCCAGCCGCCCGAGCCTTCCCTCCAGCCGGTCCATGGCGAGCCCGCGCATGTCGACCACGTTCGGCCCCAACGCACGGTCGTTGGCGCCGACAAGCGCCCGCATCACCTCGCGGTCTTCCAGCACCACCTCGGGCGCCTTCAGGATCTTTTCGCGCAACAAGGCTTCGATCTTTCCATTCATCCCCAGGCGGCCTTCCTTAAGATTCGCTCGCAGGCTACAGGAATGTAAGCGGAATTTCTCCACCCGAAGGAGGTTATCCACACGCCGGTCGGGTCATTTCGGCGAAGCGTGACGCGAAGGTCACGCCGGCCGCCGCCGCCTCAGATGATCTTCTGCCCGGTCTTCGCCCAGTCCTTCAGGAAGCCGTCGAGGCCCTTGTCGGTCAGCGGATGCATCGCCATCGCCTTGATCACGCCCGGCGGCGCGGTCGCCACGTCGGCGCCGATCTTCGCCGCCTCGCTCATGTGGTTCACGCTGCGGATCGAGGCGGCCAGGATCTGCGTCTCGAACCCGTAGTTGTCGTAGATCTGGCGGATGTCGGCGATCACCTGCATGCCGTCGAGGTGGATGTCGTCGAGCCGGCCGATGAAGGGCGAGATGAAGGTCGCCCCCGCCTTCGCCGCCAGGAGCGCCTGGTTGGCCGAGAAGCACAGGGTCACGTTGACCATCCGCCCCTCGTCCGACAGCACCTTGCACGCCTTGAGCCCGTCCCAGGTCAAGGGCACCTTGATCGCGATGTTCTTGGCGATCTTGGCGAGCTCGCGGCCCTCGGCGATCATCCCCTTGGCGTCGAGCGCCACCGTCT
>JBFKAV010000189.1:0-5818 GCA_041621405.1 Paracoccaceae bacterium | reverse complement strand
GCGTTCGAGGCCACCTGGCCCCCGGCCCGGAGCTTCCGCAAGGGTCCCTGGACCCTGCGCGAGGGCCGGGGCGGCGGAAAGCGCGTCAGCGCGGCCACCGCCCTTGGCTACGTCACCCCGGCCGAGATCGCGCTGATGGAGGCCGAGCAGGAAGCCCTCGGCCAGGCGGCGCTGGCGATGATCCGCGATGGCGACGAAGCACTGGACGCGTTGCTCGCGACCCAGGGCTACGAGATCGTCGACCCCGTCGTCGCCTACGGCGCGCCCGTGGCCCGCATCGCCGGGCCGGTGCCGCCGGTCTCGGCCTTCCCGCACTGGCCCCGCCTCGCGGCCGCCGAGGAGGTCTGGGCCGAAGCCGGCATCGGCCCCGGCCGGCTCGCCGTGATGGACCGCGCGGCGGGCCCGAAATGCGCCGTTCTCGGCCGCACCGACGACACCCCGGCGGGCGCCGCCTTCGTCGCGGTGCACGGGAACTGCGCCATGATCCACGCCATCGAGGTCCGCCCGCACCTGCGTGGCAAGGGCACCGCCCGCAACATCCTGCGGGCCTCAGCCAGTTGGGCGCAAGATGTTGGAGCGACTGTGTTTTCTTGCGTCGTGCTTGAGCGAAACGCCGCCGCCCGCGCGCTCTACGCTTCCCTCGGGATGGATGTTGTGGGACACTATCACTACCGCGTGAAGTGAGCCCGCGAAGAAGGCTGGAGCAGTTGACCGAACCCGTACCCACGGCACTCGACCTGCCGATGGTCTCGCCCCTGCCAGGCGAGACGCAGGCCTATTTCGACCTTTGCACTGAGAAGCTCGGGCTGGTGCCGAACGTGCTCCGGGCCTACGCCTTCGACATCGCCAAGCTCGACGCCTTCACCGGGATGTACAACGAGCTCATGCTCGGCGACTCGGGCCTTTCCAAGCTCGAACGCGAGATGATCGCCGTGGTGGTCTCCGCGCTGAACCGCTGCTTCTACTGCCTCGTGGCCCACGGCGCGGCGGTGCGGGCGCTTTCCGGCCGGCCCGAGCTCGGCGAGCACCTGGTGATGAACTGGCGCACGGCCGAGCTGACGCCCCGTCAGCGGGCGATGCTCGGCTTCGCCGAGAGGCTCACCGAGGCCTCCGCCCGCGTCGAGGAGGCCGACCGCCAGGCCCTGCGCGACGCCGGCTTCACCGACCGCGAGATCTGGGACATCGCCGCCGTGGCCGGCTTCTTCAACATGACCAACCGCGTCGCCTCGGCGACCGAGATGCGCCCCAACCCCGAATACCATGGAATGAACCGCTGATGCGTGCCCTCCCCACCCTTGCGCTTTCCGCGGCGCTCGCCGCGCAGGCTTCCCCGGCAGCGCCGTCCGGAGCCGCCACGCTGGAGCTGCCGGCCGCGGCCGCTCGCGCCGCGGCCCGGATCGAGGCCTTCGGCAGCTACGCCGTGCCCACTGCGCCCTGGTCGGAGGCCGGGCTCCAGACGCTCTCCGCCGAGGGCCATGTCAGCCTCGAGGCCTGGCAGGTGCCAAGCGGCTCCACCACGCTGCAGCTCATGGCGCCGCTGCGCGACCAGCTTACCGAACAGGGCTACGCGGTGCTCTTCGAATGCGAGGGCCAGGGCTGCGGCGGCTTCGATTTCCGCTACGAGACCGAGGTCCTGCCCGAACCCGAGATGCATGTCGATCTCGCCGATTTCCGCTTCCTCGCCGCCAGCCGCGCCGGCGCCGCGGCGGACTACGTCACGCTTCTCGTCAGCCGCACCAGCGCCACCGGCTACGTCCAGGTCGCCCGGGTCGGCCCGCCGCGCCCGGCTGAGCTCGGCGCCGACCTGATCTCGAAGACCCCCGAAGAGCTCCCCGCACCCGATACGGCCGCCGCCCCCGCGGCGCCGCGCCTCGCCGCCGGCCTTGCCCAGCTGCTCGAAGACGCCGGCCGGGCCGTGCTCGAGGATCTCAGCTTCGAAACAGGCTCGTCGCGCCTCGCCGAGGGCGATTTCGCCTCCCTCGACTCGCTCGCCGACTACCTGGCAACCCATCCTCGGCGTCGCATCACGCTCGTCGGCCATACCGACGCCGCAGGCAGCCTCACCGCCAACATCGCGCTCTCCCGCGCCCGCGCCCGCTCTGTGATGCAGCGGCTGATCGAGGCCGGCGTGCCCGCCGCCCAGGTCGAGGCCGACGGCGTCGGCTACCTGATGCCGCTCGCCTCGAACCTCACCGACGAGGGCCGCAGCTCCAACCGCCGCGTCGAGGTGGTGCTGACGTCCATCGAATAGCCCCGCACGGCCGGCCCCGGGGCCTTCCCCAAGCCTGCTTCACCCTGATCGAAATATCCTCGGGGGGAGTCGCCGAACGGCGACGGGGGGCAGACAGCCCCCCGATCCCGCGCCCGACACTTGCGCGCCGCCAGCCTTCCCCGGCGCTACCAGCCGTCAGGCCCCTTTTCGGCGAAGCGGCTGACCAAGAAGTCGATGAAGGCCCGCACCTTGGGCTGGGTGAAGCGCCCCGGCGGATAGACGGCGTAGATCCCCTGCACCTCGACCGGCAGTTCCGGCATCGCGTCCTCCACCAGCCGCGCCTTCAATGCGTCGGCGTAGAGGAAGCTCGGCAGGTAGGCGATCCCGAGCCCCGAGATCGCGGCATTCAGAAGCGATTGCCCGTCGTTCACGGTGAGCCAGCCCGCGGTCCGCACCTGCCGCTTCTCGCCCGAAGGCGCGGTCAGCTTCCAGACCGCCGAGGCGGCGTTGTTGGCGTAATGCAGGAGCTTGTGGTCGTTGAGGTCGTCGATCCGCTGCGGCCGCCCGTACTTCTCGAAGTAGACCGGCGCGGCGATCAGCCGCTTGGTGGTCTCGGTCAGCTTGCGCGCGCGCAGGCTCGAGTCCTCCAGGTCGCCGACCCGGATCGCCATGTCGAAGCCCTCGGAGATCAGCTCCACGTAGCGGTTGTTCAGGACCATGTTCACGGTGATCTCGGGATACTCGCGCAGGAAGTCACCGAGGATCGGCGACAGGAGATTCACCCCGAAATCGGTTGCCACGGAGATCCTCAGGAGCCCCGAGGGGGCCGACTGCATCGAGGTCACGAGCGCATCCGCCTCCCCTGCATCGTTCAGCACCCGCCGGGCGCGATCGTAATAAGCCAGGCCGATCTCGGTCGGGCTCACCCGCCGCGTGGTGCGGTTGAGGAGCCGCGCCCCGAGCCGGGCCTCGAGCGCCGACACGTGCTTGGAGACGGCGGATTTCGAGATCCCGAGCTTCTTCGCGGCGTCGGTGAACCCGCCCTGGTCCACCACCGTCGCAAAAGCCTCCATCTCCGTCAGTCGGTCCATTATCCGGTACCTCAAGGCAGCAAGGTGTAGCTCACTGTTTCGCAGGCAATTCGGGCAGGATTGCGGAGAACGCCCGACAATACTGAGGATTCACGGAGATCGTCGCGGGGGGCGCAACGCCTATGCGCACCAATACCTTAACGCCGCACCGTCCCGCACCGCACGCCGGCGCCCGGGCGTGCCCGCGACGCCGGCCCGGAGCGCCCGCAGCGACGCAGCCCGGCGCGCCGCGCCAGCCCGCCGCTTCCCTGGTCCGGATGTCGCTCGGGTGGCAGTGCCGACCCGCAAAGGCAGACGGCCGCCCTCCTAGAGAGAGGCCGCCAGCCGCGCGGCCTGGTCGATGGCCCGCTTGGCGTCGAGCTCGGCCGCCACGTCGGCGCCGCCTATCACGTGCGCCTTGATCCCGGCACGTGCAAGGTCCTCCGCCAGCGCCCGCGCCGGCTCCTGGCCGGCGCAGAGCACCACCGTGTCGGCCTCGATCAGCGTCGGCCGCTCCCGCGCCTCGCCGAAGCTCACATGGAGGCCCTCGGGCCCGATCCGCTCGTAATTCACGCCGCCGAGCGTCCGCACCCCCTTCATCTGCAGGCTCGCCCGGTGGATCCAGCCGGTGGTCTTGCCCAGGCGCCGCCCGAGCTTCTCGGCCTTGCGCTGCAGAAGCGTCACCTGCCGCGCGGCCGGCTCCGGCTTCGGCCCCGCAGGCGCGAGCCCGCCCGGCGCCTCGGCCGGATCGCCCACGCCCCATTCCCGCTTCCAGAGCGCGAGGTCCTCGGTCGGGCTCGTGCCCTCGTGCACCAGGAATTCCGCCACGTCGAAGCCGATGCCGCCGGCGCCGACGATCGCGACCCGCGGCCCGACCTCGGCACCGCCCCGCAGCACCTCGACATAGCTGATGACGTTCGCCCCCTCCTGGCCCGGAATCCCGGGGTCGCGCGGCAGGACGCCGGTCGCCACCACCACCTCGTCGAAGCCGCCGAGCGCGCCGACCGTCGCCTCGGCGCCGAGCCTGAGCTCAACCCCGGTCTGCGCCAGCATCGCGCCGAACCAGTCGACGAGCCCGTCGAACTCCTCCTTGCCCGGGATCACGCGGGCCATGTTGAGCTGGCCGCCGATCTCCGCGGCCTTCTCGAAGAGCGTGACCGCGTGCCCGCGCCCGGCGGCCACGATCGCCGCCATCATCCCCGCCGGCCCGGCGCCGACCACTGCAATCCGTTTCCGCTCGGCGGCCGGCGCGTAGACGAGTTCGGTCTCGTGGCAGGCCCGCGGATTGACCAGGCAGGTCGAGACCTTGCCCGCAAACGTGTGGTCGAGGCAGGCCTGGTTGCAGGCGATGCAGGGCGCGATCTCGTGCGCCCGACCCTCCGCCGCCTTCCGCACGAATTCGGCGTCCGCGAGGAACGGTCGCGCCATGCTCACCATGTCGGCTTGAGCCTCGGCGAGGATCGCCTCGGCCACCTCGGGCGTGTTGATCCGGTTCGAGGTGATCACCGGGATCCCGACCTCGGGCCTCAACCGCCCGGTCAGCCCGGTGAAGGCCCGGCGCGGCACGCTGGTGGCGATCGTCGGCACCCGCGCCTCGTGCCAGCCGATGCCGGAGTTCAGCATCGTGGCACCGGCCGCCTCGATCGCCTTGGCCAGCGTCACCACCTCGTCCCAGGTCGAACCCTCGGGAATGAGGTCGATCAGGCTGATCCGGTAGATCAGGATGAAGTCCGCCCCCGCCGCCTTCCGGACCCGCTTCACGACCTCAACCGGCAGCCGCATCCGGTTCTCGCAGTTGCCGCCCCAGAGGTCGCTGCGCTTGTTGGTATGGGCCACCAGGAACTGGTTCAGGAAATAGCCCTCCGAGCCCATGACCTCGACGCCGTCGTAGCCCGCCTCGCGAGCCCGTGCCGCTGCTGTCGCGATGTCGGCGATCTGCTTCTCGATCCCCGCCTCGTCGAGCTCCCTGGGCGGAAACGGCGAGATCGGCGCCTTGATCGGCGAGGGCGCGACACAGTCGGCCCCGTAGGCATAGCGGCCGGCGTGGAGGATCTGCATCGCGATCCGCCCGCCGGCCTCGTGCACCCGCCCCGTCACGATCCGGTGGTTGGCGATGTCCTCGGGCGTGTAGAGCCCGGCCGCGCCGGGAAAGACGCCGCCTTCCCGGTTCGGCGCCATGCCCCCCGTCACCATCAGCGCCACCCCGCCCCGCGCCCGCTCGGCGTAGAACGCGGCGACCCGGTTCCAGTCGCCGGTCTCCTCCAGCCCAGTGTGCATCGAGCCCATCAGCACCCGGTTGGGCAGCGTCACGTGCCCCAGGTCGAGCGGCCGGAACAGGTGCGGATACTGGCTCATCGGCGGGCTCCCTGCTGCGCCCGACCGTGGCGCCTCGGCACGCCCTTGTCACCCCCGGACGCCGCGTCACCGCCGCCCACATCCAATTGCGCGGCTTCGGCGCAAGACCCCTGCCTCGCCTTCGGGCCATCCGGCCCTCGGCTCAGGCTTGGCGCCCGGGCCCGCCCGAGCGTCCCCGCGC
>JBFKAV010000188.1:0-5821 GCA_041621405.1 Paracoccaceae bacterium | reverse complement strand
TGATCCGGGCATAGACGCCGAGGTCCGTCCATTTCTCGACCCGCGCGTCGAAGCCGCCTGGAGAGAACATCAGCAAGGGCGGGCCGTCGCCCATCACCTCGTAGCGGGTGGAAATGCCGTCGATCACGGCGTGGGGCATCACGACCTCCCGGGCTGGCCCTTGATCTGGCGCGCGGCCTTGACGTCGGCGCCGCAGGCCGAGAGCGCATCGTGGATCACCCGGGCGACGTTGGCATAGCTGTCGGGTTCCTGGTCCAGTGCGGCCGAGCTGTAGCCGACCGCTGCCGTGGCCAGCCGTACCCGCCCGTCGAGCCAGGGGCCGCCGCCGAAGCCGCCGATCACCGGGATCGTCACCGCTTCCACCACCTTTGGCCCGATCACCGGCCCGGAGTTGGTGAAGTCAAGCAGCACCGCGCCCGCCTCTTCCAGCATCTGCGATTCCTCGACGAGGCGCCCGGCCAGCGCCTCGGGCAGCCCCGCCGCCGCGCCGGCCTGGTTCTCGTAGGGGATGCCGAGCGACAGCGCCGTCTGCGGCGTCAGCCCGAACTGCGCCCAGACCGGGATTCCCGCGCGGGTGAGCGCCGTCACCGACTCAGGGTAATCGGCGGCGCCGTCGAGCTTGATCATGTCGACACCGGCCTCCTTGACGAAGCGGATCGCAGCCCGCGTCGCCGCCTCGACGCCCTCCTGCAGAGGCCCGAAGGGAAAGTCGGCGCTGAGAAGCGCGCCCTTGACCCCCCGGCGCACCGCCTTCGCCACCGTGATCATCTCGTCGAGGGTAACCTCGAGCGGGTTCTCGTGCCCCCAGAGGTTCTTGCCCACCGTGTCGCCCACCGAGACGATCTCGGCCCCCGCCCGCTCGGCGATCCGGGCCATGTGGGTGTCCCACGCGACGACGCCGAAGATCTTCTCGCCCCGCCGCTTCATCTCGTGCAGCGCAGGGATGGTGACGCGGCTCATATCACGAACTCCTCGAGGGTTTCGGGCGCGAACATCTCTTCCACTGCAAGGACGCGGGGCGAGAGGCCGGACTCGTGGTGGTAGCGCAGGAAGGTCTCCAGGCAGGCGCGGTTCCTCGGCAGGCCGTAGGGCCAGAAATCCTCGCCCATCAGTGCCAGCGTCTCCTCGACGTGGGCATTGAACCAGGGGAGCATCCCCTTCAGCGCCGCGGTTTCTTTCAGCCCCTCGTAGGTCAGCCGCTGCGCCTCGCGGAAAGCCTGGAAGAGGTTCATCGCGATCCAGCGGTTCGCCTCGAAGACCTCGCGGCGCAAGGCGATCACGTGCATGATCGGGAAGATCCCCGTCTTCTCCCAATAGGCGCGTTCCACCGCCTGGAACTCCGGGAAGAGCCGCGTCACCCGCTTACCGTCGAACGACGAAGGCTTGCGCGCGGTGTGTAGCGCGTCGATCTCTCCCGTCGCAAGCATCCGGGCCAGCGTCTCGTTCGGGCCGATGCGTTCCACCCGGATCTTCGCCGGCAGGTCAAGCTTCAGCTTCTCGTCGCGGTTCGGCTCCTCCTCGCCGCCGGTCACGTAGGTCACCGCATCGACCGGCACGCCGTGGTGCTCGGCCAGGATCCCCCGGATCCAGACCGGCGCCGTCATCTGATACTCAGGGCAGCCGACGCGCTTGCCGATCAGGTCCTTCGGCTCCCGGATGCCGGCCTTCGCATTCACGTAGATGCAGGAGTGGCGGAAGAAGCGCGACGGAAACACCGGGAGCGCCACGAAGGGACGGTCCGGCCTGAAGAGCGAGACCACGTAGGACGACATCGACATCTCGGAGACGTCGAACTCGCGGTGCCGCAGCATCCGGAAGAACGTCTCCTCGACGACCATGTTGAGAAAGGTGAGGTCGATGCCGTTCGGGCGCACGCGGCCGTCGATCAGCGGCTGGACCCGGTCGTAGTCCCACGAGGCGAGAGTGAGGGGCAGGTTCGCCATGGCGCCCTCAATAGAACTCGTCGAAATGGAGTTGCCCGCGCGGGAGCCCCGCCTCGTGCGCCATCTTCTGGATCGCCGGTGACATTGCGGCGGGGCCGGCGAAGTAGACCTCGAATCCGGGCAGCTCGGGCCCGAGCGCGGCCTCCACCACCTCGTGAAGGAAGCCCGCCTTGCCGTCCCAGCCGGGGCCCGGCTGGGAAAGAGCCTGGGTCAGGCTGCCCTTCGGAAGGAACGACAGAAGCGCCGGGTCGACAAGGTCGGCCTCGGTGCGGCAGCCGTAGAAAAAGTGCAAGCGCCGGCTGGAAATCACGGCACTTTCGGCCGCGGCGCGTGCGATCGAGACCATCGGCGAAAGCCCAGAGCCGCCGGCGATCAGCAGAAGGTCGCGGGGGCTGTCCTCCCTGAGCCAGGCGGTGCCGTAGGGGCCGTCGAGGGCGAGGTTGTCGCCGGGCTTCGCGCCGTCGAACAGGTGCCCGGTCACGGCCCCGCCGGGCACCCGCTTGACCATGAAGCGCCAGATCCCCTGGCCGGGCAGGTTCGACATCGAGTAGGGGCGGCCGCCATCGACGACCGGGGCGTAGACGAGCGCATATTGCCCGGGGCGGAAGCCGTCCGGCCCCTCCACCTCGAAGCCGAATTCGGTGATGTCGTGGGTGATCCTCTGGGCCGAGACGAGCCGGCCCTGCCGCTTCATCGGCCGGTCGCGGCAGACCGCCGCGTCGTCGGCGCGGAACTTGATCCGGCAGTCGCCCTCGGGCACCGCCTGGCAGCCGAGCCAGCGGTTGCGCTTAAGGTCGCGTTCGCCCCATGCCGGGGCATCCGCGCGCCGGTGCACGACCGCGCCCTCCAATAGCTCGAAGCGGCAGTTGCCGCAGGAGCCGGTATTGCAGGAATAGCTCATCCCCAGCCCGGCCCTCAGCGCCGCGCGCAGGATCGTGTCGCCGGGGCCGCAGTCGAACGCCTCTCCGCCGGGCTCCGCGGTGATCCGTGCCATTCCGCCCCCTCTCCCCGCGCGCCTCAGACGTAGATCTTCTGCGGCTTGCGGTAGCCCAGCCGCTCCGACACCTGGTCGGCCGCGGCGACCACAAGGGGCGCGATCGAGGTGAACTGGCTCTTGCGTATTCTCAGGCGCGGCCCGGCCACACCCACCGCCGCCACGATCCGCCCGTCGCCGTTGAAGATCGGCGCGGCGATGCAGCGCGTGCCCTCGTCGCATTCCTCGTCCTCGACGGCGTAACCGGTGCGTTTCACGCCCTTGATCCTGGCGCGCAACCCCTCCTCCTCGGTCACCGTCTTGTCGGTGCGCGCCGCCCGCGGATAGGTCAGGAACTTCTTCAGCTCAGGCTCGCGCATCCCCGAAAGCAGGCATAGTCCCTCGCCGGTGCAAAAGGCAGGCTTGGTCTGGCCGGTGCCCGAGCGCAGGCGCAGGGTCTGCGGGCTCTCGAAGTCGTGCAGGAAGACGACGTTCTGCCGCTCCAGCACGGCGAGGCGGACGTTCTCGTTGGTGCGGTCGCGCAGCTCGTGGAGGATGTGCTTGCTCTCGCTCGTCACGTCGAGCCGCGCGCGCACCAGCGAGCCGAGCGCGAAGAGCCCGATGCCTAGCCGGTAGCGCCCGGTCTCGGGATTCTGCTGCAGCAGCCCCTCGTCAAGAAGCGCGCTCGCCAGCCGATGCACCGTGCTCTTGGCCACGCCGAGGCGCTTGGCGAGCTCTGAGATGCCGAGCTCCTGGTCCTCTTCGGTGAAGGTCTTCATCAGGTGGATCGCGGTCGTCACCGACGACAGCCGGCCGCTGTCGCGGCGCGGGTTGCGGTTCGGCTCGGCGCGCTTGGCGGTGGGCTCGGTCACGGGCTTCCTCGCTCGTTCCGTCTTGGAGAACGTTGTTCCACTCTTTCGTGCTCCAGCACTGCCTGTCAATCGCACGCCCCGGATTTCGCCTGGCCGTGGGGGTGAGGGTGATCGTGGTGATGGTGGCCGTGCGGATGAAAGTGCACCCGCTCCTGCCTGCGCGGCCCGCGCGGGTCGTCGGAGAAGAGGAGCGACTTCACCGTGACCGGAACGGTGAACGAGGGCAGGCGGACCTTGCCGAGGTCGATGTAGTCGAAATCGCGCAACGAAAGGCCGTCGAGGATCAGGAGGTCGTTCGAGAGATCTAGCTCGTCGCGGAGGATGCCGCCGAGCGTCAGCGCGATGTCGCCGTCGATCATCACAAAGAGCGGCAGGCCGGCGGCGATCCGGTGCGCCAGCCCCTGAGCGATCCCGTCGGCCAGCGCCCGGACGTAAGCGTAGTCGGGCGCGTGGCGATACTCGAAGACCACCGCCGCCTCGTTGCCCGCGGGGTCGAGGTCGAAGGCCTCGTAGCGCTTCCGGATCGCCGCCGCGATCTCCTCCGGTGCGGGGTGAGCAGCGAGGTCGATATCAGGCTTCAGGACGGGCATGTTGCGCCGCGGCAGGAGCTTGCCGGGCGCGGTGATGGTGCTGGTCTGGCCGGAGAGCTGCACGGCGTATTCCGAGGCGCCGAGCGCCGTGGCGCGGATCCGCGCGGCGGCGGGCAGGAGCGGTGCGCCGAAGGCGCCGTCCGCGGCGCGGGCGGCGATCGCGCGGCCCAGGGGCAGGCCGAGGTCGCCGAAATCGCGGCGCTCGCCGCCGGCGACATACTCGCCCACGCCGCCGGAGAACACGATGCCAGCGAGTCCCTCGGGCGCCTCAGGGATCTCAGTCAGGAACAGCCGGGCGGTCGCTTCGGGAAGGGGGCGGAGCGTCAGCGCCGCGACGAGGCGATCCGCCATGTGTTCGGCAATCCGCTCGAAGGCGCCTTCGGGCAGGGGCTGGCCGAGCGCCAGGGCAACCCCCGCCTCCCGCGCGTGATGGGCGCCCGGCGGGTCGAGCCGGGCGACACGTCCCGCCTCGGCCGTCGCCAACCGGCCGCCGACGTCGAGCGCGGCGGTCCAGAGCACGTGGCCCGCCTCGCAGAGCGCCAGCTTGGTGGTGCCGCCGCCGATATCGACGTTGAGGATCCGCGCGCCGCGATCGCGGCTGAGCTTCGCTGCACCGGAGCCGTAGGCGGCGAGCATCGCCTCCATGTGGTGGCCGGCGGTCGCGGTGACGAAGTCGCCGCCCCTCTCGGCAACGACCCCTGAGATCGCCTCGGCGTTCTCGCGCCGCAACGCCTCGCCGGTCAGGATCACCACGCCGGTGTCGATGTCCGCCGGCCGCACCCGCGCCTCGCCATAGGCCGCGTCGATGATCTGCCCGAGCGCGCGGGCATCGATCTCGCCGGTGGCGAGGTAGGGCGTGAAGCTCACCGGGGATTCGTAGGCCGTGCGCCTGTCGACGATCACGTAGCGCGAGGCCAGGCTGTCGCCGATCCGCTGCAGGTGCACGGTGGAGAAGATCACCTGGGTTCCGGCCGAGCCGATGTCGATCCCGACCGAGGTCAGCGCCACGTTGTCGCGCTGCCAGATCGGGTTGTCCTCGAGCGGCCCGGGGTTGATGTCGTCGTGATCGTGGTCGGCATCGGGGCCGTGCTCGTGCGGGAAGAAGTCGCCGAAGCGGTGGTCGTCAATGGTATGGCGGCCGGGCTTCGGGGGCTTCTCGGACATCGGGAATTCGTTCCTCTATATGGACCGACGGTCCATTGACGGAACAGTAGCCCTCGCCTATCGTGACGGCAACGGAAAAATCCGGGGTCTTCGGGAGGGGGCAGCACCCGTGAAGGACGCCATCGTTTCCGACACCCTCGCGGCGAAGTTCACGGCCGAGAAGGAGACGCCCTACACTCGCTTCATCGCTGGGGAAGGGCTCGAGATCCTGCCTGCGCTCTACGTCCCCAGCCTGCACGAGATTCCGCTCAGGCCCTGGGCGCGGCGCGGCGGCAACGC
>JBFKAV010000187.1:0-5854 GCA_041621405.1 Paracoccaceae bacterium | reverse complement strand
CGTCGTGACCTCGCCGGGATGGATCGCGTCGCGCAGGCGCAGGATGTTGGCACCGGGAGTCATGATCGACAGCCGGCTGCGCTTCTCGCCGTTCTCGATCACCGCGCCGTTGATCAGCACCCGCTCGTGCGGACCGAGCTTAAGGACAAGGCCGCTCATGCGCCACCCTCCCGTGCGGCGAGGCCGCGCATCACGGCGGTGTTGATGTCGACCAGGACGCCGGCCGAGGCCTCGCCCTTCAGGACCCGGCGGGTATGCTCGCGGGTGAATTCGGCAAGGTAGAAGAGCCGGGCGCGCAGCTCGCGCGGCAGGCCGTTGCCGTCGTCGGCGACGTCGACGGCGAGCGTGGTCCACAGGCTCTGGTTGTCGTGCAGCGCCTCCACGAGAGGTGGGTTCGCCCTGCCGGCGCCGGTTGCGGCCTCGCGCAGGCGGCGGGTGATGCGGGCGAAGAGGTCGTATTCGGTGGAGCGTCCGCTGCGGACCGGGGCGCCGGGGGTAGCGTAGGCCGTTCGAGCCAGATCGAGAGCGTTCACGACTCTGTCCTTCCGTGGGAGTGGGGTCTGCCGGCGCTTCGGCCGGGCACGGGAGCCGGGGCGCCTGCTCGGCGCCCCGGCGGAGCTTCCCTTAGCGGAACAGCGCCAGGATCGACTGTGGCTGCTGGTTGGCGATCGACAGCGACTGGATGCCGAGCTGCTGCTGAACCTGCAGCGCCTGCAGCCGGGCCGAGGCCTCCTCCATGTCGGCGTCGACCAGGGTGCCGATGCCGGCCTTCAGTGCGTCGGTCAGCTTGGCGACGAAGTCGGACTGGATGTCGATCCGGCCCTGGGCCGAGCCGAACTCGGCCGAGGCGTCGATCGCGGTCTGGATCAGCCCCTCGATCGATGCCAGCGCTGCTTCGGCGCTCGCCGCGGACGAGACGTCGATCCCGGCCAGCGCGGCAAGGCCGCCGCCGACGGTGTTATTGCCGGTCACCGTGTCGAGCCGCACCGCGATCGTGTCGGTGCCGTCGGTCACGCCGGAGGTCGCCACGAGGGTGCTGCCGCTTGCCGTGAAGTCGAGCACGTTGGTGTCGAGCCCGTTGCCGGCTGCATAGGTGGCATAGGCGTTGGCGAGCGCGTTCACGACGTCGGCCGCGGTGTCGCCGTCGCGCACGACGTAGGTGATCAGCGAGGCGCCGGCCACGTCGCCCGAGGTGGTGTAGGTTCCCGGCACGAAGCTCGAACTGTCCGCGTCGGTGCCGGTGAAGCCGATCGAGTAGGCACTGCCCGCGGTGACGCTGGCGATGGTGAGGTTGGTCGACTGGGTGGCGTTCAGCGTGCCGGATGCGCCGCCCGAGCCGGCGGTATAGGTGCCGCTGCCATCGACCGCCTGGGCGGCGGTGCCGAGATCGTGCTTGGTGACGTTGATGTAGCTCGCGGAGACGCTGCCGGACGCGTCGCGGTCGAGCGAGGACAGCACGCTGACCGTGCCCGAGCCGACCGTCGAGGAAGAGTTCGACAAGAGGTTCAGGCCGTTAAACTGCGCCGCGTTGACCACCGAATTGATCTGGTCGCGCAGGGCGACGATGTCGGTCTGGATCTTCGTGCGGTCGACGTTGTCTTCCTGGGCGGCGACGATCTTGCCCTTGATCTCGGTCAGGAGGTCGGTGACCGTCTCGGCGGCGCTGCGCGCCACGGTGATCGTCGACTGGCCGAGCGAGAGGCTGTCGGAGATCGACTTGAAGCCCTTCACGTCGGACTCCATGACCTTCGAGATCGCCCAGACCGCCGAGTTGTCGCGCGCGGTGGCGATCGACTTGCCGGTGGAGATCTCGTCCTGCGTCTTCGACAGGTTGGAATTGATGCCCCGGAGGGTTTGCAGCGCGACCATTGCGCTGGTGTTGGTCAGAATGCTGGACATGTGTTCATCCTTGTGGTCCGACGGCGCTTTTGCGCCGGTTTTCGGGAAACCGCCCTTCGGCGGCGCTCGGGCCTTTCTGACCAAAGCGGCCGGCCCTCAGGGCCCCAGACCGCGCCATCCGCTCTCGGATGCAGGGGTAAGGCTGGTCGGGAAACCCTAAGAGTTCGCTAAGCGGGCCCTGCCAGTTGCCTCGGATTCGAAGCAATCCGGCGCTTCAGGCGCGGCGCTCGACGGTGGGGCGTTCGGGGCCATGGCTCTCGGCCTTGCCGCGGGCATCGTAGGTGGCCAGCGCCGGGCCGCCCGACCGCGCGGTCTCCAGCCGGGATTTGGCAGCGCGGACGCCGCGGAGCGCGGCGTCGAGCAGGGCCTGGTTCGCGCTCGCGCGCTCCTTCAACCGCTCGAGCGCGGCGGCGTCCGGGCGGGTGGCGTCCCGCTCGATGGCGATCAGCAGCCGCTCCTTGCCGGCGATGAAGGACGGCAGCTGGGCGAGATCGCCCGACATCAGCGCCGCGCGCTCAAGCTCCAAGAGCCGGGCGAGGCTTGCGACGGGGTCATTTCTCTGCATCGGCGCGCTCCTTCAGGGCCTCGAACAGCGCCTCGGCCAGGCCGATGCCGCCGGCCTTCACCATCGCGTCGGCCTGGGCCTGGCGCAGGAACGAGGCGAACTGCTCCTCCCCCGCGCCGCCGCCGAAGGACGCGCGCGGGCGACCGACGCCGGCGGATTTCAGCATCTCGGCGAGGAAGGTCGATTCCAGCTTCTCGGCCGCGGCGCGGAGCGCGCCATCGCTGCGGGGGGCGGGGCGCGCGGCCGCCGGGGAGGCGCCGCCGGAGATGGCGGCAGAGGCGGGGAGGATCGGGGCGGCCATGGGCGGATTCCTTCAATTGCCCGCAATTGCCGCGAGATTGCGCCCGGGGCGTAAACATCCGGTAACCCGCTCCGCACTATGACGGGCCTGACCGAGGCAGAAAGCCAGAGGCGCAAGGATGCGTGTCAGCGAGATCTTCGAGGCCGTTGTTCCGGGGGCTGCCGGCAAGGCGGCGCTTGTGGCCGCCGGCGACAGCGGGGCGCCTCCGCGCGCGGAGGGGGCATTCGAATCGGTGCTCGTCGGCATCGGCCCGGTGGTCGCGCCGGCAGCGCCGGAGCCCGGTCGGGCGCAGGGTTTCGAGCTGCCGCGGTTCCCGGGCAAGACCTCCGCGGCGCTGGACGTATCGCCTGCGCCGGAGGGATCGGGCGCGGGCGCCGCCGAGAACCCGGAGGCGTCGGCCGAGCCGGTTCTGCTTCCCGTGTCGCATCGGGGTCCCGTCGGGGCGGCCGCCGTCCTCGAGGACACCCTGGCCGAGGCACTGTCGCTACGCCGGCAAGCGGAGACCGGGGCAGAGGCGGCGATCGCGCCCCTTGCCTTTCTGATGCCTGTCCCGCCGCCGCCGCTGCCGTCGCCAGTGGAACTGCTGGCCACGGAGAGCGGTGCGGCCGAGGCCGTCGACGCCACTGTGGCCGAAGCTTCCCTGCCCGGCGACTTTGCCGCATCGGCACGAAACGGCGTTGCCTTGTCGGCGGCGGCGGGGCAGGTGCCGGGGATTCCGCAACCGCAAGGCCATTTCGCGCAAGGCGCCGCTGCCGCGCCGATGGCCCGGGTACCCCGGACGGAGCCGCCCGGAATCTCCGCGGCCGCGCCGTCGACCGAGCCGGCATCCGCACGGGGCGCGGAGGTTCTCGCGCCCGGCGGCGGGATTGTCCTTGCCTCGAGACTGGGTCCGGATGTCCCGATGCGAGGCATTATCGATTCGCCCGTCGGGTTCGGAGCAGAGCCGAGCGCGGCCCCGGGCGAGCCGGGCCTTCGTCCTGCCGAACCGGAGGCCCGTGGCATTGGAGCAGCGGCTGGCGCGCCGCCGGCGGATCTGCCCGCGTGGCGGCGCGACGCGGCGGCGGTGCCGGGGCGCGGCCTCGACGTTGGCCGGCCCGAGGAGGGCGCGAAGCTTGAGCGGATCGCACAGTCGGCCGTACCGGCAGAGGGAACGCGGACCTCAGGGGATCGCGCGGCAAAGGGCGCCGCGCCGCTAGCCGGCGCGGCGTTGCCCGGCGCAGTCCGGGTTCGGGCCGCGGAGACGCCAGTGCCGGCTCCGTCGGGAGCCAGCGCAGTGCAGGCCCCGGACTTCGCCTCTGGGCCGGTAGGGACGGAGGTCGCGCCGAGTGCGCCCGCGTCAGTCGGTCTGCCCGGAGGGACGCTCGTGGCGGAGCCTGGATCGGCAGGTCTCGTGGCGCCGCTCGAAGCGGCGGTCGATGCGGCAGATGCGGCGCCCGAGAAGGAGGCGGCCGGAAACCCGCAGCCGCCCGGTGGCGGGCCCGCGACGACACCTGCCGCGCAGCCGGCCGGAACATGGGCGGGGCTTGCGACGGCGGCGTCGGCTCGCGGATCGAAGCCCGCCATGGCCGAGGCCCGTGGCACCAAGGAAATGCTGCCCGCCGCGGAGCTGAACCGTCCAGCCGGAGCCGAGGCGGCCACTGCGCCGGACGGCGCGCCGGGTGCATCCGGCCCGAAAGCCGCGGTGGCCCTCGAACGCAGCGCAGCGGGTGCCGGGCCCGGCGCCATCCCGGAGCCTCCGCCCGCCGCCGGGCATGGGTTCGGCGAGGGCCCGTCAGGCGTGCGTGACGCCGCTGCAGCTCCGCACGCGGCGCCCGAGGCGCGGGCCGAGATCGGCGCGCGCGCGGCGCAGCAGGTGGCGGCAGCGCTGACCGCGAGCCCCGAGGGCCGGATCGAGCTCCGGCTCGACCCCGAGGAGCTCGGACCGGTGCGGCTCGGCCTCGCGCCCGGCGACGGCACGATCACAGTGCAGATCGCCGCCGAGCGCGGCGAGACGCTGGAGCTCCTGCGCCGCCACGCCGATCTGCTCGCGCGCGAGCTCAGGCAGGCCGGCTACGGCGCGGTGAGCTTCCAGTTCGGCGCCGACACCGCCTCGGGCGGAGGTGCGGCGCCGCGCCACGGCTACGCGCCACCCGCCACCCCGGTGTCGGGCGACGCTGCGCGGAGCGACCCGGCGGCCCTTGCGGCGCCGCACGCTTCTTCGGCGCCGCACGGCCTCGGGACCGGCGTGCTCGACCTCAGGCTTTGAAAGGACCGACCATGGAGATCAATTCCGCGCAGACCCTGCAGGCGCTGCCGCGCACGGCGCAACCGCCCGTGCCGGCCAGCGAGCGCAGCGTCGTGACCTCGGACTTCCAGACCTTCCTTAGGATGCTGACCGCGCAGATCCAGAACCAGGACCCGCTCAACCCGACGCCCTCGGACGAGTTCGCGGTGCAACTGGCGACCTTCTCCTCGGTGGAGCAGCAGGTCCGCACCAACGAGCTCCTGACCGCGCTCGGAGCGCAGTTCGGCGCGATGGGGATGGCGCAGTTCGCGAGCTGGGTCGGCATGGAGGCACGCGCCCAGGCGCCGGTGCCGTTCCGCGGCGCGCCGGTCACGCTCTCGCCCAACCCGGCGGCCGTGGCCGACCGGGTGGAGCTGGTGATCCGCGACAGCTTCGGCCGCGAGGTGGAGCGGCGCGAGATCCCGGTCTCGACCGACCCCTACGTCTGGGACGGGATCGGGCCGAACGGCGTACCCTACCTGCACGGCACCTACAGCTTCGAGCTCGTGAGCTTCGCGAACGGCGACCCGGTGGGCAGCACGCCGGTGGAGGCCTACCTGCGCATCGTAGAGGCGCGCGGCGAAGGCGGCACGACGGTCCTCGTGCTCGATGGCGGAACCAGGGTGCCGGCGACCGAGATCACCGCGCTGCGGGAGCCGGGCGCGGCCTGAGCCGCGGTGGCGAAGGGGGGCTTTCTGCCCCCGTCGCCTCACGGCGACTCCCCCCGAGGGTACTTGGAAAACGGGGAAGGGGCAGATCTCGGAATCCAGGCGCAAGGCCGGCAGGTCGCATCTGATCGGGGCGCAGAAGCGCAGGGATCGCGCCG
>JBFKAV010000186.1:0-5859 GCA_041621405.1 Paracoccaceae bacterium | reverse complement strand
TCTACCTCAACAAGGTCGACCAGGTCGACGACGAGGAGCTTCTGGAGCTGGTCGAGATGGAGGTGCGCGAGCTCTTGTCGTCCTACGAGTTCCCGGGCGACGACATCCCGATCGTCAAGGGCTCGGCCCTGGCCGCGATGGAGGGCCGCGATCCGGAGATCGGCGAGACCTCGATCCGGGCGCTGATGGAGGCGGTGGACAGCTACATCCCGACGCCGGACCGTCCGATCGACCAGCCGTTCCTGATGCCGATCGAGGACGTGTTCTCGATCTCGGGCCGCGGCACGGTGGTGACGGGTCGGGTCGAGCGCGGCGTGGTCAACGTCGGCGACGAGGTCGAGATCGTGGGCATCCGGCCGACACAGAAGTCGACGGTGACGGGCGTCGAGATGTTCCGCAAGCTCCTGGACCGCGGCGAGGCGGGCGACAACATCGGCGCTCTCTTGAGGGGCATCGACCGCGACGCGGTGGAGCGCGGCCAGGTGCTGTGCAAGCCGGGCTCGGTGAAGCCGCACACCCACTTCGAGGCCGAGGCCTACATCCTGACCAAGGAGGAGGGCGGGCGCCACACGCCGTTCTTCGCCAACTACCGGCCGCAGTTCTACTTCCGGACGACCGACGTGACCGGGACGGTGAAGCTGCCGGAGGGCACCGAGATGGTGATGCCGGGCGACAACCTGAAGTTCGAGGTCGAGCTGATCGCGCCGATCGCGATGGAGGAGAAGCTGCGCTTCGCCATCCGCGAAGGCGGCCGCACCGTCGGCGCCGGCGTGGTCTCGAAGATCCTGAAGTAATCCATTCCCTTCCGGGAAGGCGGGACGCGGGCGCGAAAGTGCCAGCGTCTTGCATTTCCGCGATCCGCCGACTGGCCGCGCCGGCCCGGCCGGTCCCTGCATTGACGGCCATCAATGATCGGGCGGGGCAGCCCCCTATCCTTGGGGTGGGAAGGCTGGCCCGAGCGCGGGCCGTGCCGAAGGGGAGGTTCACCATGCGTCCACTGAAGTCATTCACGCTCGCTGCCGCCCTCGCCGCCCTGCCGTTCGCCGTGGCAGCGCAGGATGCAAGCCTCGGCCAGGTCGAGTTCGTCAACAGCTGCGCCCAGTGTCATGGCTTGGGCGGCACGGGCGACGGCGTCATCGCCGGTTTCCTCTCGGTGCCTGCGCCCGACCTGACGGTGCTGCAGAAGGAGAACGGCGGCGTGTTTCCCTTTGCGCGCGTCTATGGCGTCATCGAGGGCACGACACCGGTGGGAAGCCACGGCACGGTCGACATGCCGGCCTGGGGCCAGCGCTACGCGTCGAAGGCACCGGCGATGCTGGGCTGGGAATACGGCCGCGAGGACCAGGAGGCCTTCGTCCGTGGCCGCATCCTGGCGCTCGTGGAATTCATCGCCACCATTCAGGACATGTGACCGCCGGCCCATCGCCGGCTACCGAGAACGGCCGCCCCCGGGGCGGCCGTTCTGTCCTTGCCGACGTCGTGCCGTGGCACGATTCGGCCGAGTCCCGCCGGCGGACGCGCGGGATCCGCCGCCGAATTCGCCATTCGGGCGCGCTGTGCCCGGATGCACAGGCCCCCTGCACTGGGCGCGCGGCGCCGAAAACTCACGCCGCTGCCAGAGTCCGGTGATCGGGCTAGAGCAGCGCGTACGGGCATTCTGCGGCCGCGCGGAGGTCAGTGGTGCGGAGGCGTTCACTTCAAGAGAAACTCGCCGTGAGATTGCGGGAACGGGACGTGATTTCCCCTTTCCGGGCGGCGTTGCCACCTTAGCTTCACCGGACGCCAAGTGCGCCGGGACAGACACGACCGCAACCAGACCCTTGAAAGGAATTCAGACATGACCCGCAAGATCCTCGCCATCGCCGCGACCGCCATCGCCCTCACCGGCACCGCCAATGCCATGACCCAGGCCGATCCGGTGTTCGAGGGCAAGGTGCAAAGCTACGTCACCGGCGTTGACTTCGGCAGCCTGACCCAGGCGCAGATCGATTCGCTGAAGCTCGTGATCCACAGCGGCGACAGCGCCGGCGAAGTTCGCTCGGCCGTATGGTCGATCGTGAACGGATGATCGCAAAGCATCGACAGGCCGCCCAGTCCGGGCGGCCTGTCGTCGTCGGCCTGCGGGTCCGGACGATCCACCCGCCTCCGCCCCCCTCCGCCTTCCCGCCCTGATAAGCCATCTTGATTTCGCCACCGGCGTGGCTTAGGTCGGCGCTGCCGCAGGGGTATAGCTCAGTTGGTAGAGCATCGGTCTCCAAAACCGAGGGTCGCGGGTTCGAGTCCTGCTGCCCCTGCCAGGATCCCCCGGACGAGCCCTTCGCTTCACGCCCGCCCTCGCACGGCTTGAAATCCGTACCGGCGGGGCGTATCTGGCGGCCAGGCGTGAAAGGACGAGACGATGGCGAATCCGCTCCAGTTCCTGCAGCAGACCAGGGCCGAGATCGCGAAGGTGACCTGGCCGACGCGGCGCGAGGTGGGGCTGACCACGGTGATGGTCTTCGTCATGGCGACGCTGACGGCGCTCTTCTTCTTCCTCGTCGACCTCTTGATCCGCTCGAGCCTGCAGGGGGTCCTGAACTTCTTCGGCTCCTGAGGCCGCTTCGGCGGGAAATTTCTCGCTCCCGAGCCTTGATCTCGCGGCCTTGGGGCGTTAATGCGGGCGGCGTTTCCGAAACCGGCGTGCAATGATTCGATTTGCGCGCCGTTGTTTGTTCGGCAAACGGAAGAAGATTATCGAGTCCCGGCGAACGCGCCGGAAGGGCGCAAGGGCAGGCAGGCTATGGCGATGCGGTGGTATTCGGTAAGCGTTCTCTCGAATTTCGAGAAGCGCGTGGCCGAGCAGATCAGGCAGGCCGTGGCCGAGAAGGGGCTCGAGGAACAGATCGAGGAAGTGCTGGTCCCGACCGAGGAAGTACTCGAGATCCGCCGCGGCAAGAAAGTGACCACCGAGCGACGCTTCATGCCGGGCTACGTGCTGGTGCGGATGGAGATGAACGACCGGACCTATCACCTGGTCAACTCGATCAACCGCGTCACCGGGTTCCTCGGACCGCAGGGCAAGCCCTCGCCGATGCCCGACGCCGAGGTGAACGCGATCCTGAACCGGGTCGAGGAGGGTGCCGAGGCGCCGCGCAGCCTGATCACCTACGTGATCGGCGAGAAGGTTAAGGTGGCCGACGGGCCCTTCGAGGGCTTCGACGGCACCGTCGAGGACGTCGACGAGGACGCGCAGCGCCTGAAGGTGAGCGTGTCGATCTTCGGCCGGGCGACCCCGGTCGAGCTGGAATTCGGCCAGGTCTCGAAAGGGATCTGACGGGAGCCCGTGGGAGGCGAGGGCCGCAAGGTCCGGACCGGACCACTAAGCGCGCCCGGAGGGGCGCCGTGAGAAAGGAGAGGCCGGATGGCCAAGAAAGTGGTTGGGCAGCTCAAGCTGCAGATCAAGGCGGGGCAGGCCAACCCCTCGCCGCCTGTCGGCCCGGCGCTGGGCCAGCGGGGCATCAACATCATGGAATTCTGCAAGGCCTTCAACGCCAAGACACAGGAGATGGAGCCGGGCGCCCCGGTGCCGACCGTGATCACCTACTACGCCGACAAGTCGTTCACCTTCGAGACCAAGACGCCGCCGGCGTCGTTCTACCTCAAGAAGGCGGCGGGCCTGAAGCCGGTGGGCAAGCGCAATCGCCCGCGGGGTGCCGAGACGCCGGGCCGCGAGACGGTGGCCACGGTCACCGTGGCGCAGGTGCGCGAGATCGCCGAGGCCAAGATGAAGGACCTCAGCGCCAACGACGTGGAAGCGGCGATGCAGATCATCCTGGGGTCCGCCCGGTCGATCGGCATCGAGGTGAAGGGATAAGCGCGATGGCAAAGCTTGGGAAACGGGCGAAAGCGGCGCGCGAGGCCTTCGCCGGCAAGGCGAACCTCTCGGTCGAGGAGGCGATGGCGCTGATCAAGGCCAACGCCAAGGCCAAGTTCGACGAGACCGTGGAAGTGGCGCTGAACCTCGGCGTCGATCCGCGCCACGCCGACCAGATGGTGCGCGGCGTGGTCACCCTGCCGAACGGCACCGGCAAGACGGTGCGGGTGGCGGTGTTCGCGCGGGCGGCCAAGGCCGACGAGGCGAAGGAGGCGGGCGCCGACATCGTCGGCGCCGAGGACCTGGTTGAGACGATCCAGGGCGGCAAGATCGAGTTCGACCGCTGCATCGCCACGCCGGACATGATGCCGCTGGTCGGCCGCCTCGGTAAGGTGCTCGGGCCGCGCAACCTGATGCCGAACCCCAAGGTCGGCACGGTGACGATGGATGTCGGCGCCGCGGTCAAGGCCGCCAAGGGCGGCGAGGTGCAGTTCAAGGTCGAGAAGGCCGGGATCGTGCAGTCGGGGATCGGCAAGGCGTCGTTCGACGAGCAGAAGCTGGCCGAGAACCTGCGCGCCTTCGTCGAGGCGGTGAACAGGGCCAAGCCCTCCGGGGCGAAGGGGACCTTCCTGAAGAAGGTGTCAGTCTCCTCGACCATGGGGCCGGGCGTGTCGGTCGACCTCGCGTCGGCGACGGGTCACGCCTGAGAGACGGGCGGGGTGAACCCCGCCCGACGAGATTTGCCGGGCCTTCGGGCGCGGCGAATGGCGGGGCGGCCCGCAAGGAAACCGCCCTGTCCTGTCCGAGACGGAGGGTGCCTTCGCAAGAGGGCTTAATTTCCTTCCCGAGACGGGGAACGAGACTTTTCGACCGAGGCCTGCCTCGGGCGATCTGGCCCTCGGGACCCGTGATTACGGACCCGAACGCCGGGGGCGACCCCGGCAGACATGAGCCGGAGGGGGAAACCCCTCCACACTTGGAGCGAAACTGTGGATAGAGCCCAGAAAGAGAAAGTGGTCGACGAGCTCGGCCAGATCTTCGAAAGCTCTGGCGTAGTCGTGGTTGCACGCTACGCGGGTCTCACGGTTGCCGAGATGCAGGACCTCCGCGCGCGGATGCGCGAGGCGGGCGGTTCCGTGCGCGTTGCCAAGAACAGGCTCGCCAAGATCGCCCTCGACGGCAAGCCCGGTCAGGCCATGACCGAGCTGCTGAAGGGCATGACCGTTCTCGCCTATTCCGAGGACCCCACGGCTGCGGCCCGGGTCGCGGTCAGGTTCGCCAAGGACAACTCGAAGTACGAGATCCTCGGCGGCGCCATGGGCGAGACGTTCCTGGACTCGGATGGGGTCAAGGCGGTCTCCGACCTACCGACGCGCGAAGAGCTCATCGCTCAGATCGCGTCGTGCATCGGGGCCCCCGCCGCGAACCTCGCCGGGGCCATTGGCGCACCTGCTTCGAACATCGCGGGCATCCTCTCCACTCTGGAGGAGCGGGCTGCCGCTTGAGCAACTTGGGTCCCGCGCGGCTTGAACCGCAATGCGTTGGACACATCTAATGAAACGGATGAGAGAAATGGCTGATCTGAAGAAACTTGCCGAACAGATCGTGGGTCTGACCCTTCTGGAAGCCCAGGAACTGAAGCAAATCCTGAAAGACGAGTACGGCATCGAGCCCGCCGCCGGCGGCGCGGTGATGATGGCCGCGGCTCCGGGCGCGGGTGGCGAAGCCGCCGCCGCCGAGGAAAAGACCGAGTTCGACGTCGTGCTGAAGAGCGCCGGCCCGAACAAGATCAACGTGATCAAGGAGGTCCGCGCGATCACCGGTCTCGGTCTCAAGGAGGCCAAGGACCTGGTGGAAGCCGGCGGCAAGGTCAAGGAAGGCGTGGCCAAGGCCGAGGCCGAGGACATCAAGGGCAAGCTCGCCGCCGCGGGCGCCGAGGTTGACCTGGCCTGACGCCATCGGGGCCCTGGCCCCGGTCGAGAATCGAGGCTGGAGGCGGGAGTCCC
>JBFKAV010000185.1:0-5948 GCA_041621405.1 Paracoccaceae bacterium | reverse complement strand
GAGGGGCGGAGCGTCGCCGCGCGCCGGGGCGCGGAGCCGTCGAGGAAGTAGAGCCCGGTCACGGCAAAGGGCGAGGGCGGGCGCTCGGGTTTCTCGACGATGGCGCGGACCCGGCCGTCCGCGTCGATGTCCACCACGCCATAGCGCTCGGGGTCGGCCACGCGGTAGCCGAAGACTGTGCCGCCCTCGCTCCGCGTATCGGCCTCGGCCAGGAGTTCGGGCAGACCGTGGCCAAAAAAGACGTTGTCGCCCAGCACCATCGCCGAAGGGGCGCCCGCGAGGAACGCCTCGGCGAGCAGGTAGGCCTGGGCAAGGCCCTCGGGCGCCGGCTGCACGATCCAGGTGAAGGAGAGGCCCCATTGCGCGCCGTCGCCCATCAGGCGCTGGAACTGTGGCTGGTCCTCGGGCGTGGTGATCACCGCGATCTCGCGGATCCCGGCCAGCATCAGCGCAGAGAGCGGGTAGAAGACCATCGGCTTGTCATAGACCGGCAGCAGCTGCTTCGACACGCCGAGCGTGATCGGCCAGAGCCGCGAACCGGTGCCGCCGGCGAGGATAATGCCCTTGCGCGCGGTCATGGGCGGACTCCGAGCTCGGCGAGGACATCGGCGAGATGCGCCCGCCAGTCGGGCCGGGCAATGCCAAAGGCGGCCTCGGTCGCGCTGCAGTCGAGGCGCGAGTTGGCAGGGCGTTTGGCGGGCGTGGGATAGGCCGAGGTCGGGATGTCCTCGACGGTCGTGCCGCGACCCGCCTGGGCGAAGATCTCGCGGGCGAAGTCGGCCCAGCTGACATCGGGGGTGCCCGAGAAGTGGTAGGTGCCGGTTTTCGCCGGCTCATCGGCGAGTGTCCGGGCGATCCCTAGACAGGCGTCGGCGATGGCCGCGGCCGGCGTCGGCCCGCCGATTTGGTCGGCGACCACGGTCAGGCGGTCGCGGGTTTCCGAGAGCCGCAGCATGGTCTTCACGAAGTTCCCGCCGTGGGCCGAGAAGACCCATGAGGTGCGCAGGATCGCGTACGAGCAGCCGGCCTTGCGCAGCGCCGCCTCGCCGGCCGACTTGGTCCTGCCATAGGCGCCCAGCGGGGCGGTCTGGTCGTTCGGTGTGAATGGTCGGTCGCCCTGGCCGTCGAACACGTAATCCGTCGAGATGTGCACCAGCGGAATCCCGAGGTCGCGGCAGGCCTCCGCCATCGTCCCTGGCGCGGCGCCGTTCACCCGAATGGCCGTTTCTTCGTCCTCTTCCGCCCGGTCCACCGCGGTGTAGGCGGCGGCGTTGATCACCGCCTCGGGCGCCTGCCCCCTGACGATCCCTGGAAGCTCCTCGGGGCGCGAGAGGTCGGCCTTGTCGCGGCCGAGAAAGGTTGCATCGGGTGCGCGCCGGGCGAGTTCGCTGGCGACCTGCCCGGTGCGGCCGAAGACGAGCAGCCTCATGCGGTTCTCCCCAGTCTTTGGCCGACGCCGGCACGCGCCTGCAGCGGCCGCCACCAGGCCTCGTTGCCGAGATACCACTCGACGGTGCGCGCGAGGCCCTCGGCCAGCGTCACCCTGGGCCGCCAGCCCAGCTCGTCGCGGATCCGGCCGGCGTCGATGGCGTAGCGCAGGTCATGGCCGGGGCGGTCCTCGACAAAGGTGACGAGCCGGCCGTGCGGTGCCGCCTCGGGGCGGCGCTGGTCGAGGATGGCGCAGATCGTGCGCACGAGGTCGATGTTCCTGGCCTCGGCATCGCCGCCGATGTTGTATGTAGCACCGGGCCGTGCGTGCTCGATCACGGTAAGGAGCGCCTCGGCGTGGTCCTCCACAAAGAGCCAGTCGCGCACGTTCTGCCCCTGCCCGTAGACGGGGATCGGTTGCCCCTCGAGCGCGTTCAGGATCACCACCGGGATCAGCTTCTCGGGGAAGTGGAAGGGGCCGTAGTTGTTCGAGCAGTTGGTCAGAAGCGTGGGCAGCCCGTAGGTATGCGCCCAGGCGCGGACCAGGTGGTCGGAGCCGGCCTTGGAGGCGGAATAGGGGCTCGACGGGGCGTATGGGCTGTCTTCGGTGAACCGGCCTGTTTCCCCCAGCGAGCCGAAGACCTCGTCGGTGGAGATGTGGTGAAAGCGGAAGCTCTCGGGGCGGCCCTGGGCGGTCCAGTAGCGGCGGGCGGCCTCGAGCAGGTTCAAGGTGCCGGTGACGTTGGTCTCGATGAAGGCGGCAGGCCCGTCGATCGAACGGTCGACATGGCTTTCGGCGGCGAGATGCATCACGGCGTCGGGGCGGTGGGCGGCAAAGATGCGGTCGAGGGCGACGCGGTCGCGGATGTCGGCGTGCTCGAAGGCATAGGCCGGGTGCTCGGCGACGGAGGCGACGTTTTCGAGGCAGGCGGCGTAGGTCAGCGCGTCGAGGTTGACGACCGCGTACCCCCGGGCGACCGCCGCGCGGACCACCGCCGAGCCGATGAAGCCCGCGCCGCCGGTGACGAGAAGCTTCATGGCGCCGCCTCGTAGGTGAAGGGGCTGCCGAGATCGGCCAGAAGCGGCGCGGAGGCATCCTTGTCGGAGACGATCGCCCTGGCCGGCTCTATGCCCCAGTCGATGCCGATCGCCGGATCGTCGTAGCGCACCGCGCCGTCGGCGGAAGGCTCGAAGAGGGCCGAGCACTTGTAGACGATCTCGGTGTCAGCCTCGCGGGTGACGAAGCCGTGCAGGAAGCCCTCGGGGATCAGGAGCTGGCGGCCGTTCTCGGCCGAAAGCTCGACCCCGACCCAGGCCCCGAAACGCGGCGAGCCCAGGCGGATGTCTACCGCAACGTCGAAGAGCCGCCCCCGCCCGCAGCGGACGAGCTTGGCCTGGGCGTGGGGCGGGGCCTGGAAATGCAGACCGCGGATGGTGCCGACCCGGTGCGAGAGCGAGTGGTTGTCCTGCACGAACCGGGTGTCGATGCCGGCCTCGGCGAAGGTGCGGGCGTTCCAGGTTTCGGCAAAGAAGCCGCGCGCGTCCGCGAAGCGGCGAGGGGTGAGGATCTTCACCTCGGGCAAGGTGGTGTCTTCGACGAGCATCGGGGCTTCGGGTGCGGAACGTTGCAGGTTGCGGTGGTGCCTAGCAGGCGACGGCGGCGCTGTCACCCGCGATCGCGGCCCGGCTAGGCAGTGGTCGGCTAGACCAGTGCCACACGCCGGATACGCCGACCGAGCGGCATTGGAGGCGATTGGAGATCATTCGGCCGAATTCGCCGCAGCCAACTGCGGAGACATCCCCCGCGAGCTGGCCGCGCGTCACTTCCTGGTCGTCCAGGATCGCGAGTGAGCCGCACCGATAGGGACCGCTGACCGGCTGCGGTCCCTTGAATCCATGTCCGATCGTATCCGCCATGATCTCGACCAAATCTTTTCGGACGTCAAGAAAGAACTTTACGCGCGATAAGTTATAAGATACATCTTTTGGGGACGATGGACAGCGGCGGAGCACGGCAGATCGCGAAGATGGGTGAACGAAAAGTCCAGACCATGGAGGATTTCGCATCGGTCAGCGGGATATCCCGCCCGACGGTCTCGAAATACTTCAACGACCCGGAAAGCGTGCGCAGCACCACGCGGGCAAGGATCGAGCTGGCGCTGAAGAAGTTCGACTACACGCCCAACATCTTCGCGGTCAACCAGAACAGGAAGTCGACCAAGACCATAGGGATCGTGGTGCCCTACCTCGCCGACCCGTTCTTCGCCGAGATGGCGCGGATGATCGAGCGGCGCTGCATCGATGCTGGGTACTGGCCGATCCTGTTCAGTTCGCACGGACAGCGGGAACTGGAAGTCAACGCGCTGGAGACGCTGCGGTCGTTCAAGCCGTCGGGCACGCTGATCGCGCCCCTGGGGCGCGCCTCGGACCTCGAGGCCATCCGCAGGTTTGCCGATGACGTGCCGACGGTCGCCTTCGACAGCAATCAGGAGGTCGGGGAGGCCTTTGTCGGAACAGACCACTTTCAGAGCATCGGCCTGATCGTGGACTATCTCAGCCGCACCGGTGAGCCGCCATGTCTACTTGAAATGCCGCCGGTAAATCCGAACGCCATCAAGCACCGCACCGCCTATGTGCAGTCGATGGAGCGCCTCGGCCATACGCCCGAGATCATCCATGTCGGTGGCCAGAGCTGGGAGTTCGAGAAAAAGGGCTTCGAGGAGGGAAGGCGCCTGATAGCGGAGCGGAAGTTCCCGACCAACACCGTGCTGTGCAGCAACGACCGCATCGCCATCGGCTTGCTGGCGGCCGCCTACGATCAGGGGTTGCGGGTGGGCCGGGGACCGGGCTGCGCGATGCGGATCGCGGGTCACGACGACCATCCCTGGTCGCGCTATACGTGCCCGTCGCTGACAACGGTGTCGCAGGATTTCTCCGCCATCGTGCGGAGAAGCGTTGAAGTGCTTTTCGAGATCATGGACGCGGGCCGCAGGAGCGAATCGCGTGAAGTGACGCTTTTCGAGGGCAAGCTCGTACTGCGGCAGTCGGCGTGATCGCGCATAATCCTGATATCAGGAGAGAATCCGGATTCTTTTACGCGCGTAAAAATACTTATTGACTCGCGGCGGAGACACTTTAGGGATTACCGTGCTTGCAACAACATCCAAGGGAGGAACCTAGATGAGAATGAAGAACGCACTTATTGCGGCCTCTGCGCTGGTATCGGTCGCTGCGACCGCCGCCGTCGCCGAGCAAATCACCATCGCCACCGTGAACAACGGCGACATGATCCGCATGCTGGGCTACACCGACGATTTCACCGCGAAGACCGGTCATACGGTCGAGTGGGTGACGCTGGAGGAGAATGTCCTGCGCCAGCGCGTCACCACGGACATCACGACCAAGGGCGGCGCCTTCGACATCATGACCATCGGCATGTACGAAACCCCGATCTGGGGCGCCAATGGCTGGCTGGTCCCGCTCGACGATCTGTCGGCGGAATATGACGTCGACGACATCCTTCCTGCGATGCGCGCGGGCCTGAGCCATGACGGCACGCTCTATGCGGCGCCGTTCTACGGCGAAAGCTCGATGATCATGTACCGCACCGACCTGATGGAGAAGGCCGGTCTGGAAATGCCCGATGCGCCAACCTGGGAATTCATCCGCGAAGCCGCGGCCGCGATGACCGATCGCGCCAACGACATCAATGGCATCTGCCTGCGCGGCAAGGCCGGCTGGGGCGAAGGCGGCGCCTTCATCACCGTCACCGGCAACTCGTTCGGCGCGCGCTGGTTCGACGAGGATTGGAACGCCCAGTTCGACCAGCCCGAGTGGAAGGACGCGCTGGAATTCTTCGTCGGCATGATGAACGAATCCGGTCCTCCGGGATACGCAACCAATGGCTTCAACGAGAACCTGTCGCTGTTCAACCAGGGCAAGTGCGGCATGTGGATCGACGCCACTGTTGCGGCGTCCTTCGTGACCAACCCGAACGACTCGGAAGTGCACGACAAGGTCGGATTTGCGCTGGCTCCGAACGCCGAAGGCCACGACAAGCGGGCGAACTGGCTTTGGGCCTGGGCGCTTGCGATCCCGGCCGGCACCCAAAAAGAAGAGGCCGCGAAAGAGTTCATCGAGTGGGCCACTTCGAAGGACTACATCGAGCTGGTTGCAGCCAATGAAGGCTGGGCCAACGTTCCGCCGGGTGCCCGCACCTCGCTTTATCAGAACGACAACTACAAGGACGTTCCGTTCGCCGCTATGACGCTGAAGTCCATCGACATGGCCGATCCGCAGAACCCGACGGAAAAGCCGGTTCCCTATGTCGGCGTCCAGTTCGTGGCCATCCCCGAGTTCGCCGGTATCGCGACCGAGGTCAGCCAGGAGTTCTCGGCGGCCTATGCCGGTCAGCAGTCGATCGACGAGGCGCTTGAGAAGGCCCAGGCGATCACCAACGACGCAATGGAAGCCGCCGGCTACCGCTAGGCCGTTACGCTGACACTTCAGAGGGCGGTGCG
>JBFKAV010000184.1:0-6022 GCA_041621405.1 Paracoccaceae bacterium | reverse complement strand
CGCTTCGTGCACCAGGGGATGACCTCGTCGGACGCGCTCGACACCACGCTCAACGTCCAGCTCTGCCGCGCCGCCGACCTCCTCCTGGCCGACATCGACAAGCTGCTTTCCGCTTTGAAGAAAAGAGCCTACGAGACGAAGCTCACGCCCCGCATCGGCCGCAGCCACGGCATCCACGCCGAGCCGACGACCATGGGCCTCACATTCGCCCGCTTCTACACCGAGATGGACCGCAACAAGAACCGTCTGGAGAAGGCGCGCTGGGAGGTGGCGACCGGCGCGATCTCGGGCGCCGTGGGCACCTTCGCCAACGTTGACCCGGCCGTCGAGGCGTATGTCTGCGCCAAGATGGGCCTCCGCCCCGAGCCGATCTCGACCCAGGTGATCCCGCGCGACCGTCACGCGATGTTCTTCGCCACGCTCGCGGTGATCGCCTCGTCGGTCGAGAACCTCGCCACCGAGATCCGCCACATGCAGCGCACCGAGGTGCTGGAGGCCGAGGAATACTTCTCGTCCGGCCAGAAGGGCTCCTCGGCGATGCCGCACAAGCGCAATCCGGTGCTGACCGAGAACCTGACCGGCCTTGCCCGCATGGTCCGCTCGATGGCGATCCCCGCGCTCGAGAACGTCGCGCTCTGGCACGAGCGCGACATCTCGCATTCCTCGGTCGAGCGGATGATCGGCCCCGACGCCACCGTGACGCTCGACTTCGCGCTCGCACGGTTGACGAATGTCGTCGAGAATCTCGTGGTCTACCCCGAGAACATGATGCGGAACCTGAACCGTTTCCGCGGGCTGGTGCATTCCCAGCGCGTGCTGCTGGCACTGACCCAGAAGGGGGTCAGCCGCGAGGACGCCTACCGCCTGGTGCAGCGCAACGCGATGAAGGTCTGGGAGGAGGGCAAGGACTTCCTCGCCGAACTGAAATCCGACGCCGAGGTCCGCGCCGCGCTCTCGGAGGCCGAGATCGAGGAGAAGTTCGACCTCTCCTACCACCTCAAGCATGTCGACACGATCTTCGCCCGGGTCTTCGGCAAGGGCTGAGCCGGCCACGGGACGCGGGGCTTGCTTCGAATCCCCTCCTGCTGTTTGCTTACGTTAGGTAACACGGGAGACGTGTGATGAAGTTCAGACTCGCCCTGGCCGCGTTTTTCCTCGCTGCCGTTCCGGCGGTGGCCGGGCCGATGTGCTCGGACGGCCATCGGGATATCACGACCTCCGTCTGCGGCGAGGGCCAGACTTGGGACATCGACGCCCAATCCTGCGTCGACACCACCGCCTGACGTCCCGCCCGTAAGGCGCCCTTAACGCTTCTGCGCCACCCTCCGCGCGGTGAAATCCGCGGCGGAGGCTGATGTGGTGACGGAACTCGCATTCGGCAAATCCGGCTTCGCGGGCGGCAGCCCGCGGGGGGCGTTGACCGGTCGGCAGAAGGCCGCGGTAATCGTGCGGCTGCTGGTCGCCCAGGGCGAACAGGTGCCCTTGTCCGCCCTATCCGAGGACCACCAGGCCGACCTCACCGAGGCGATGGGCCGGATGCGGACGATCGATCGCGCCACGCTGCGTGCGGTGGTCGAGGAATTCCTCGCCGAGCTCGAATCGGTGGGCCTCTCCTTCCCGGGCGGAATCGACGGCGCGCTCGACGTGCTCGAGGACCACCTGAGCCCGGCCACCGCCAGCCGGCTGCGTCGCCAGGCCTTGGCCGAGGGCGCGGGCGACCCCTGGGCCCGCATCGCCGGGCTCGGCACCCCGCCGCTCCTCTCCGCGCTGCAGGCAGAGAGCATCGAGGTCGGCGCGGTGATCCTCTCCAAGCTCTCGGTCGCGCGCGCGGCGGAACTCCTCGGCCTGATCCCGGGCGAGCGCGCGCGGCGGCTCGCCCGCGCCATCGCCGAGACCAGCCAGATTAGCCCGGCGAACGTGCGCCGGATCGGGCTGGCGCTGATCGAGCAGATCGAGGCCGAGCCCGTGCCCGCTTTCGAGACGACGCCGGTCGAGCGGGTCGGCGCGATTCTCAACTATTCCCCGGCCGCCACTCGCGACGAGGTGCTCGAAGGGCTCGAGCAGGAGGACGCCGACTTCGCCGCCGAGGTGCGCCGGGCGATCTTCACCTTCCCCGACATCCCGGCCCGGATCGAGCCGCGCGACGTGCCGAAGATCACCAAGGAATGCGACGCCGCCGCGCTCGTCACGGCGCTCGCGGCCGCGCTCGCCAGCGACGAGCGGAACCAGGCCGCGGCCGAGTTCCTGCTCGGCGCCATGTCGCAGCGGATGGCCGGGCAGCTCCGCGACGAGGTGGCCGAGCACGGCAAGGTCAAGCCGGCCGACGGCGAGGCCGCGATGGGCAAGGTGGTCGCGGCAATCCGCGAGCTCGAGGCCCGCGGCGACCTGGTGATGGTGGCCGGAGAGGGCTGAAACGGCGTCCGGCGCGACCGCCCGGCACGGAGAAGCCGCCCGCCCGCCGGCAGGTGCCGCCGAGGCACGCCGGAAATCTCCGGCCCGGCCCGCGGGCCCATGCCCCGCGCCAGCCCGCGAGCACGCCCGCCGTGCTTGAGATCGCCGCGGCCGGGATTTATGTCTGGCCGGCGAGACCCGCGGTCCCCCGCGCGGGCCAGGGCAGCCCGGAGTGACCCGTGCGGCAAGCCGCCTTCGACTGGATCGTGAACCTCACGCTGAGGCTCCTGCTGGGCCTCGCGCGGCTCCTGCCCTACGAGCGGCGGGTCGCGCTGGTGGGCCGGCTGGCCCGCGCGGTGGTGGCGCCGCTCGCCGGCTACAGCCGCCGCAGCCGGGCTAACCTCAGGATGGTTTTCCCCGAGATGGCCCCCGAGGAGCGCGACCGCATCGCCCGCGCCGCGGCCGACAACGCCGGCCGCACGCTGATCGAGATCTTTTCCGGCCGGGCCTTCGTCGAACGGACCCGTCGCGCCCGCGTCACCGGCCCCGGCCTCGCGGCGATCGAGGCGGCGCGCGCCGAGGGCCGGCCGGTGATCCTGGTCTCCGGGCATCTCGGCAACTACGACGTGCCGCGCGGCTGGTTCGCGGCGCAGGGCATCGCGGTCGGCGGGCTCTACAAGCCGCTCGCCAACGCCGCCTTCAACGAATCCTACGTCGACGCCATCGAGGGCGTGAGCGGGCCGGTGTTCGAGCGCGGCCGCCGGGGCCTCGGCAAGATGGTGGGCTTCCTGAAGCAGGGCGGCATGCTCGGCGTGCTCTTCGACCAGCGCATCGTGCAGGGCGAGCGGCTCGACTTCCTCGGCCACCCGGCGCTGACCGCGCTCTCGGCGGCCGAGCTCGCGCTCAAGTACGGCGCGCTCCTGGTGCCGGTCTACGGGCTGAGGCAGCCCGACGGCTTCAGCTTCGAGATAGCCACCGAGGCGCCGATCCCGCACACCGACCCGGTGACCATGATGCAGGCCGTCACCGACAGCCTCGGCGCACGGGTGCGCGCCCACCCTGAGCAGTATTTCTGGATCCACCGGCGCTGGAAGCCCTGATGCCTGCTGAGCTGGGCCTTCTGCTCCGGTCCCTTGCCGGCCACGTCGGCCCCGAGGATGATTGGATCAAGGGAAAGACCGTCTGGGAGTGGCGCCTCAGGGCGCCAGGGCGGCGGCGAGGATGGCGCCGGGGCCCTCCTGTTGCAGGATCACCGCCGCCCGGTCGGGGCCGGGCGCCTCGGCGGTCAGCGCGAGCGGCGCGGCGCCGGACCAGCGGGCAATCACCTGCCAGTCGGTGACGATGTTGACGTAGGTGATGGTGCGGCCCGCGTTTTCGCCGCGCCCGATCGCCACCGTCTGCTCCGGCCTGAAGCGCACGAGCTGCACCACCACGGTTCCCGGCAGCGCGCCCCGAGCCTCGGCGCGGATCGTCAGCCGCGCCGAGCCGCGCGCGACCTCGAGCACCACCCGCGCCGGCTCCGAAAGGTGCGCCTCGATCAGCTCGCCGAGCTCCATCGCCCTGGTGCCGATCAGGTGATCGCGCCCGCCTACGACCATCTGCGGCGTGTAGACCGTGCGGGTGCCGGCGGCACGGGCATAGGCTTTCTGCCGCCTTGTGTAGGCGGGGTCGGCGAAGTCGTCGGGCCAGCCGATGTAGTCCCAGTAGTCGACGTGGAGCGCCAGCGGCAGCACGTCGTCGCGCTTGCTGAGCTCGGTCAGGAGTGCGTCGGCCGGCGGGCAGGAGGAGCAGCCCTGCGAGGTATAGAGCTCGACGACCACTGGCCCCTCCCCCGCTGCTGCACTCCCGGTGAGCCCGAGGCTCACCAATGCGCCCGCCAGCCATCCCGTGATCACGCCAATCCGGCCCATGCAGTTCCCCTGAGAGTACGTTCCGACCCTAATCCAGCCGGGCGCCGGGAGCTAATCAAGGATTTGCGAGACGGTCGTCATCAGCGCCGCAGCCGGCGCCGGTCGATTTTCTGTGCACAATGGTATACAAATTCGTCGCACCCCCTTGATCGACGTCCCCCGATACGGCAGGAGAGACGCGAGCGAGACCCCGGACATTCATCTTGGAGGCTTGATTCCCATGCCCATCGTCACCGGCCAAGACAGCGCCAAGATCCGCCGCGAGATCGAAGCGGGCGGAAAGACGCTTGCCTATTACTCGATTCCCGCCGCCGAGGCCGCGGGGCTCGGCACGTTCGCGAAGCTCCCGGCCGCGCTCAAGGTTGTGCTCGAGAACATGCTGCGCTTCGAGGACGGCAAGACCGTGAGCCTCGACGACATCCGCGCGTTTTCCGACTGGGGCAAGGCCGGCGGCAAGAACCCGCGCGAGATCGCCTACCGCCCGGCCCGCGTCCTGATGCAGGACTTCACCGGGGTGCCCGCGGTGGTGGACCTCGCGGCGATGCGCGACGGCATCGTGGCGCTCGGCGGCGAGGCGACGCAGATCAATCCGCTGAACCCGGTCGACCTCGTCATCGACCACTCGGTGATGATCGACGAATTCGGCAACCCGCGCGCGTTCCAGATGAACGTCGACCGGGAATACGAGCGCAACATGGAGCGCTACACCTTCCTGAAGTGGGGCCAGAAGGCGTTCGACAACTTCCGCGTCGTGCCCCCGGGGACCGGCATCTGCCACCAGGTGAACCTCGAATACCTGGCCCAGACGGTCTGGACCGACACCGACCAGACCGGCGCCGAGGTCGCCTATCCCGACACGCTGGTGGGCACCGACAGCCACACCACGATGGTCAACGGCCTCGCCGTGCTCGGTTGGGGGGTCGGCGGGATCGAGGCCGAGGCGGCGATGCTGGGCCAGCCGATCTCGATGCTGATCCCCGAGGTCGTCGGCTTCAGGCTCACCGGCCAGATGGCCGAAGGGACGACGGCCACCGACCTCGTGCTGAAGGTGGTGCAGATGCTGCGCCAGAAGGGCGTGGTGAACAAGTTCGTCGAGTTCTACGGCGACGGGCTCGACCACCTGCCGCTGGCCGACCGCGCGACCATCGCCAACATGGCGCCCGAGTACGGCGCCACCTGCGGTTTCTTCCCCGTGGACGCCGAAACCCTGCGCTACCTGTCCTTCTCCGGGCGCCCCGCGGAGCAGGTCGCGCTGGTCGAGGCCTACGCCAAGGCGCAGGGGCTGTGGCGGGCGCCCGAGGGCGCGGAGCCGCAGTTCAGCGCCGTGCTGGAGTTGGACCTCGGCAGCGTGGAGCCCAGCCTGGCCGGGCCGAAGCGTCCACAGGATCGGATCGCCCTGTCGCGCGCCGCCGGCGCGTTTCGCGCCAGCCTGGGCGAGGCCGGCGAAGAGGCGGCTGCGGGGGTGGCCGTGGACCTCGACGGGCAGCGCTTCGAACTGCGCCAGGGCGCCGTGGTGATCGCGGCGATCACCAGCTGCACAAACACCTCCAACCCCGACGTGATGGTGGCGGCCGGGCTGCTGGCGCGCAACGCGGTGGCCCGCGGCCTGCGCGTGCCGCCCTGGGTGAAGACCTCGCTGGCCCCCGGTTCCCAGGTGGTCTACGACTACCTGCGCCAGGCCGAGCTGCAGCCGGCACTCGAGGCCCTGGGCTTCCACCTGG
>JBFKAV010000183.1:0-6083 GCA_041621405.1 Paracoccaceae bacterium | reverse complement strand
GCGTTCCAGTAGAACGGGTCGGTCCACATCTGGCGGAGGTTGTCCCAGCCGTTGAACTTCCGCCCCGAGAGCGAGGCGAGGTTCCAGTCGGTGAAGGCGATTGTCAGCCCGAAGATCAGCGGGAAGACCACCATTGCGACGGTGAACAAGGCGGCGGGCAGGACGAAGACCAGCCGCTTGCCCTGCTCGCCCTTGAGCATGACCTGGCCGATGCAGAGGCAGGTACCCCAGAAGGCGTAGGCATAGAGCGTCGGCCGCCAGGACCGGATGCCGAGGTCGATCGCATCGGCAGCATTCAGGATCTGCAGCAGGGCGACGAGCGCGAGAAGGGCGAACGAGCCCCAGATCAGCGCGCGCCCGCCTCTGCGCCGCAGGGCGGAGATGTCGTTCGCGGTGACGACGTGGAGGAGGTCGCCCTCGGTTGCCATGCCGGCATGTTAGGATGGTGGCAACCGGCTGGGAAGCTCGATCTCACCGCTGGCGACCGCCCGTCGGCGGCGGCGGAAGCGGCGGAGCGCCAGCGCCGCCAGGGGCAGCGCGGTCGTGCCGCAAAGGAGGAGCGCGGCCGGCAGTCCGTGGCGCGCAAGGAGCTGCTCTCCGCCCCAGGTGAGCGCCAGGCAGATCGGCAAGACGCCCGCCAGGGTGGCCAGCGCGAAGCGCCAGGTCGCGAGGCAGGTCATCCCGGCGAGGTAGCTGACCGCGTCGAATGAGATGAAGGGTACTAGCCGCGAGGCGAAGACGAGCGCCATGAGCCGGGTTTGGGACCGCGGCCGCGCGAGCCAGTCGAGCCCGCGGAAGACGCCAACGCGGGCGACGCCCTCGCCGATCATCCGGCCGAGGCCGAAGGCGGCCAGCGCGCCGAGAATCGCGCCCGCGATGACGAGACCGGCGTCGGGCAGAGTGCCGTAGATCATCCCCGCCGCGACCGCGATCGGGCCGCTCGGGATGGGGCTGAAGACGATCGCGGCCGCCATCAGCAGGATGAGCGCCAAGGGCGCCATCGCGCCCCAGTCGGCGAGCGCGCCGCGCAGGCAGACGGCGTCGGGCATGGCGAGGCCGCAGTGACCGGCGATATCGGCCGCCATGCCGGATGCCACCACGAGCGCCAGCGCGGGGGTGCCGAAGCGCGCCGCGACGACTGCGATGCGACGCCATCTCACGGGCAGGGCGCAGGGGATGCCGGCGTTCACGGCCGTCGGCCCGCGACGAGCAGAAGCTCGTTCGGCCCGGCCCAGCCGTCGGGCCCCTGGAATTCGGCAAGCCCGGCCTCGATGTCGCGCCAGGCCGCGTCGCGCTCGGGCTCGGTGAGGCGGTCCAGGATCTGCAGGATCGGACCCGCCGAGGCGCGCAGGAAGTCGAGGTAGTCGCGCGTCGTCGGCATCCGGAACGGCGCATCGACCCTGAGCGCGTGAACCCCAGCGAAGCCCGCCGCCTCGAAGAGCGACTGGAGATGTCCCGGCCGGCCGAGGCTGAGAAGACTGCCCGGCGCGAAGGGGTCGCGCGGCATCAGGCCGGCGTGGCGGAGCGCGGTGCGCATGACGATGCCGAGGGTGGGGTTCGCGGCGGGCTCCGAGAACACCATCGCCGCGAAGCGAGCGCCGGGCGCGAGGCGGTCTGCGATGGCGGCGAGGCCGGCGGCTGGGTCGGGCAGGAACATCAGGCCGAGCCGGCAGACGGCCGCGTCAAACGGACCGGAGATCCCGTCCAGACGCTCCGCGTCGGCGACGAGGATCTCCACATTGGCGTGCCCGGCGGCGCGGGCGTTGGCGGCGGCGCGGGCGAGGATTTCCGGCGCGATGTCGGTGGCGACGACCGCACCCCGAGGCCCGACCCGCCGGGCGAGGTCCAGCGTCTGATCACCCGCGCCGGCGGCGATGTCGAGCACGCGCTGGCCCGGCGCGACGCCTGCCATCTCGATCATCGCCCGGGTCGCTTCGAGAAGCCAGCGGCGCACCGCGTGGCCTTGTGCGTCCCAGCCTTCCGCGGCGTCGTTCCACTGCGCGCGGGTGGCGGCCTTCGTGGCTTCGGCGTCGGGATCTATCTCGCGGGTATCGGGCATGGTGGGGGTCCTCGCGGAGAAGCGGCGGCGGGGCGTCCGCCGGCTTCAGGCAATCTACGCCCCGGAGTGCGGTCGCGGCAGCCGCAGGATTGCGGAACGGGGCCGCAGGGATGCATAGTCGTGCGACATCGCGGGAGCGGCGGGATGCTGGACTGGACCGATCTGGGCTATCTCGTCGCGGTTGCCCGCCACGGCTCGACCACCGCGGCGGGGCGCGCGCTCGGCGTCAACCAGTCGACCGTCCAGCGCCGCGTGGCCGAGTTGGAACGGCGCATCGGCCTCCGGCTGGTCGAGCGCCTGCCCTCCGGTTACCGGCTGACCGCCGAAGGCGAGGCGCTTCTGCCCTTTGCCGAGAGCGTCGCCTCCGCCGTCGACGCCTTCGAGGCGAAGGCGTCCGAGCTGGCCCGCGCCGGCGGCAGCACGGTGCGGCTGACCTGTCCCGAACCGATCGCGCTCAGGCTGACCCGGTCGGGGCTGCTCGACCGATTTCACGCCGCGCACCCAGACCTGCGCGTGGAATTCGTTCTGGCCGACCGCTACGTCGACCTCTCGAAAGGCGAGGCCGAGGTGGCGCTGCGCTCGGGGGACACCGACGACGGGGTGCTGGTCGGCCGCAAGGTGGCCGATTCGATCTGGGCGATCTACTCCAGCGCTGACTACGCGGCGGGGCACGCCCTGCCGGCGGGGGTCGACGACCTGCGCAACCATCCGATCGGCGCCTTCGACGAGAGCCTCGGGCAGCACCGCCTGTCGCTTTGGCTGGCCGAGGTCGCGCCCGGGGCGCGGATCGTGGCGCGGGCGACGAGCGTGCTTGGGCTGGTGCAGGCGGCAAAGGCCGGCGTCGGGCTGGTGCCGCTGCCGATCGCGCTCGGGGATGCGGAACCCGACCTGGTGCGCGTGCTCGGGCCGGTGCCGGAGCTGACCCGCGCCTGGCGGCTGCTGGCCCATCCCGGCCAGCGCCACGCGCGCGGCGTGGCGGCGTTCTTCGATTTCGTCGGCAGGAATGCCGAGGCGCTGAAGCCGATCCTGACGGGATAGCGGGGCGCGCGCCGGAACGCGCGTCCCGCCTCTGAGTCACATCCCCAAGGACGCCTTGTAGAGCGCGATCTGGCTCTCCCGCCCGATCTGGTCGGTGATCTTCTCCCAGGCCGCCGCGATGGCGTCCGCGGTCTCCTGCGCCGAGCCGTACTGCCCGGCGATGCCCTTCACCAACTCGTCCTCGGCGATCGAGTAGTACTGGAAGATGCCGGGGATGCGCGGCTCGATCGCCGCGTTGGGGTGGTTGTAGCTGTCGGCGTTGGACCCGAGGTAGTCCTCGACGAAGTCCCGGTCGTAGCCCGCCTCCTCCCACTCCTCGTAGACGAAGTGCGAGTTCCGATAGGGCTGGAACCCCGAGGGATAGGCCGCCGTCCAGAGCGAGATGTCCTTGCCGCCGAGATGCGCCGCGGCACTCCACGCCGCCTTGCGTTTCTTCTCGTCGCCCGAGACGCGGCTGGTCACGTAGACGCCCCAGCCGATATAGGCCATGTTCGGGGCGAAGTTCTCGGTCTCCTCCCAGGCGCCGGCGGCGTGGTTGTAGACGCGGGCCGCGCCAGGATTGATCGAGAATCCGATCACGTCGCCGACCACCGAGGTGTCCGAGGTGCGCGCGTTCGAGCCGATGTCGCCCCACCAGCAGAGCATCGAGCCGGTACCGGCCAGGAACTGCTGGAACCCGGTGGCGCCGGGATCGGCGTTGATCTGGTCGGCCGGATAGGCGCCGGCCTTGATCAAGTCCATCACGTCCTGGATTGCCTGCACCCAGGCCGGGTTGTTGACCATGGGCTTCATCGTTTCCGGCTCGAATAGCCAGGCCGGGTTGTCGGGGTGCTTGGCGTAAGCCGAGGCCCGGTCTTCCAGGAAGTAGAAGCCGAAACCGCCCCAGCCCTTCAGCGGATCGAGGAAGCCGTGGGCGGCAAGCCCGGTCAGCGGATCGGTCTGGCCGATGAGTGCTTTCGAAACCTCGTTGACCTTCTCCCAGGTCGTCGGCACCTCGGCGCCGCCGATGGCGCCGTCGCCGAAATAGTCCTTGCGGTAGGCGAAGGTGTGGCAGTCGCCGTCGATGGTGATCCGGTAGGTCTTGCCGTCCCAGGTGCCGACCGGCGCCTTAAGGTAGTCCACCAGGTCGTCGACGTCGATCTGTTCGGCGACCCAGTCGGGCATCTCGTCCAAAAGCCCGCGCCCGGCGGTGTCGCCCTCGAAGGGCGCGCCCATCTCGATGATGTCGAAGTCCACCGTTCCGGTCGCAATCGACTGCTGCAGGCGGGCGTTGTAGTCGGCCTGGGCCAGGTCGATCCAGTTGATCTTGGCACCGGTATAGGCCTCCCACGGCTTCAGGAAGCCGCGGAAGATGAAGTTGTGCAGGTTCTGGTTGTTGAGCCCCATGAAGGTCAGCTCGACGCCCGCGAACTCGCCCTCGGCCACCCGCTCCTTGGTCGGGCCGAGGCACATCTCGCCGACTTTCAGCCAATCGGCGTCGGTGGGCGAGCCCATGCCGACGCCCGGAATCTGCAGGATCTCGGCGCGCACGTTGCCATGGGCGGCGGCCGCCGCCTGCCGCGGCGAGAAGCCCACCGCCGAGGCCGCGCCCATCGCCGCGGCGCTCTGCAGGAGCCGGCGGCGAGTGAGGCCGTTCTTCACCGCATAGTCGTAGAGATGCGTTTTCACGTCGAAATCCTCCCTGATTTCAATTTTCCCGCGCCAGGCCGGGGCCTTCGGGCCCTCTCGCTCCCCCGCGTCGGTGCCCACGATCCACCCTCGGGGCGGGGCCTGTCAAGAATCTAACATGTTAGTATGGTCAGGCCGTGGACAGGCGCGCGGCCCTTGGGTTACCTCTTGGGCAAACGAGGGGGAGGGAATGGCGGGCGTCACCATCCGGGATCTCCGGAAGAGCTACGGCGCCGTCGAGGTGATTCACGGGCTTGACCTTGACGTGGCCGATGGCGAGTTCGTGGTGCTGGTGGGGCCGTCGGGCTGCGGCAAGTCCACGCTGCTCAGGATGATCGCGGGGCTCGAGGGCATCAGCTCGGGAAAGATCGCCATTGGTGAGCGCGTGGTGAACCACCTGCCGCCGGCCGAGCGCGACATCGCCATGGTGTTCCAGAACTACGCGCTCTACCCGCACAAGACGGTCGCCGCCAACATGGGCTTCGCGCTGAAGCTGCGCGGGATGCCGAAGGGCGAGGTCCGCGCCAAGGTGGAGCGCGCGGCCGAGATCCTCGGCCTCACGCCCTATCTCGACCGCTATCCCCGGGCGCTCTCCGGCGGCCAGCGCCAGCGCGTCGCGATGGGCCGCGCCATCGTCCGCGACCCGCAAGTGTTCCTGTTCGACGAGCCCCTCTCGAACCTCGACGCCAAGCTCCGGGTGCAGATGCGCACCGAGATCCGCGAGCTGCACCAGCGCCTCAGCACCACCACCGTCTACGTCACCCACGATCAGATCGAGGCGATGACGATGGCCGACAAGATCGTGGTGCTGAACGGCGGCGATATCGAGCAGATCGGCGCGCCTTTGGATCTCTACGACCGGCCCGCAAACCTGTTCGTGGCCGGCTTCATCGGCTCGCCGGCGATGAACCTGATCGAAGGCCGGGTCGCCGGCGGCGCCGTCGAGGCCCTGGGCGTCAAGCTGCCTCTGCCGGTTGCGGCCGAAGAGGGACGGGCGGTGATCTACGGCGTGCGGCCCGAGCATCTGGCGCTTGCCGACGAGGGCATCCCCGGCACCGTCGCGGTGGTCGAGCCCACCGGCTCGGAGACCCATGTGGTCGTCCGCGCCGGCGGGCGCGACATCGTCGGGCTCTTTCGCGAGCGGCACGGGTTCCGTCCAGGCCAGGAGCTGACCCTAGCGCCGGATCCGGGCGCGGTGCACCTCTTCGACAAGGAAACGGGGCGGCGGCTGTGAGGCGCACGGTCCTGCTCTTCGGCGATTCCAACACCCACGGCACGACGCCGATGGCGCATCTGGAAGATATCGGCCGGCACCCCG
>JBFKAV010000182.1:0-6324 GCA_041621405.1 Paracoccaceae bacterium | reverse complement strand
CCCGTTGCTGGTGCGCAAGAAGCTCATCGCCGAGCCCTGGGACATCGGCCCCGGCGGCTACCACCTCGGCGGCTTCCCGCCGCCCTTCCTGGAATGGAACGACCGCTACCGCGACGGCGTGCGCCGGTTCTGGCGCGGCGATCGCGGCTCGGCGGCCGAACTCGCCGCCCGGATCACCGGTTCGGCCGGCGAATTCGACCATCCCGGGCGGCCGGCCACCTCTTCCGTGAATTTCCTCACCGCCCATGACGGCTTCACCGTTCGGGACGTGGTCTCCTATGCGCGCAGGCACAACGAGGCCAATGGCGAGGACAATCGCGACGGCCATTCCGAGAACTACTCGGACAACCTCGGTACCGCGGGTCCGACCGGCGACCCGAAGATCCTCGAGGCAAGGGCGCGGCGGGCCCGGGCGATGCTGGCCACGCTGATGCTGTCGCAGGGCACGCCGATGCTGCTCTCGGGCGACGAGATCGGCCATAGCCAGGGCGGCAACAACAACGCCTATGCCCAGGACAACGAGACCTCCTGGCTCGACTGGGAAGCGGCCGACCAGGCGCTTCTCGGCTTCGTCCGGCGGCTCGTCGCGTTCCGCAAGGCGCACCCGATCCTCCGGCAGAAGCGGTTCCTGCATTCCCGCGCCCGTGCCGAGGACCGGAAGCCGGACCTATTCTGGCACCACGGCTCCGGCCGGCCGATGCAGGCTGCGGACTGGTCAGATGCGAACCTTCAGATCGTGATCGCCGAAATGCGGACCGCCTCAGGAACCCCAACCTACGCCGCACGCGAGGAGGCGATCCTCCTGATCTTCAACGCCGGCGTGCCAACCGACGTGGCCCTGCCGGCGCCGCCCTCCGGCTGGGTCTGGACGCTCGGGCTCGACAGCGCCGACCCGGACCGGGCCGGGACCTGCGGGCCGCGGCTCCGGGTGGCCGAGCAGTCGGTGATGGCGCTGGTACTGGAGCGGAAGGCGTGAGCCGAGCGCCGCGAGCCCAACCGCGGAAGAGGGCTGTCTGCCCCCTGTCGTGCCTTCGGCAGGGCCTTACCAACGGGCATGTCGCAATCTGGGAAGTGGCCGGGTGAGCGCGCTTTTCGAGCTTGCGGCAGAGGCGAGGCTGAGGCCGGGCTATTCCGACCAGAACGGGACCTGGCGCGAGGCGCCGCCGGAGACGGTGGTGGCGGCGCTGGCGGCGATGGGGTTGGCGGCGGGATCGGAGGCCGAGGCAGCGGAGACGCTCGGCGCGCTTCGGGCCGAGGCTTCGGCGCGGTCGCTGCCGGAATGGATCGTCGCCGAGGCGGAGGCGCCGCTCGGGCTGGGGCCGGTGCCGGACGGGGACTGGCGCCTGGCGTTCGAGGACGGCGCCGCGATCGAGGGCCGCGCCGAGGGCGGTGCGCTGGAACTGCCGACCCTGCCGCTCGGGCGCCATCGGCTCGAGATCGGAAGCCGCGCGACATGGCTCTTCGCGGCGCCGCGGCGGCTCCGACAGCCGACGCGGGGATGGGGGGTGACGCTGCCGCTCTACGGACTGCCGCCCGAGGCGGGCGGCGGCATCGGCACATACGACGATCTCGGCCTGTGGGCGACGGCGCTGGGCCGAGCCGGGGCGGCCTTCGTGGGGGTGAATCCGGTTCATGCCGGCTTTCCCGAAGACGCAACCGCCATCAGCCCCTATTCCCCGTCGCACCGGCGACGCTTCGCAACATTGCACATCGCCGCCGGCGAGGGGCCTCAGGCGTTGCCCGGCTTCGTCGACTATGCCGCGGCGCTCAAGGCCAAGCGAGCGGCGCTCGAGGCGGAGCTCGCGGCCACCGGTGGCGGGGCCGCGTTCGCCGCCTGGCGGGCGCGGGAGGGGGCGGCACTCGAGCTCTTCGCCGCGCACCAGGCCCTCTCGGAAGTGCACGGGCCCTACTGGAACGCCTGGCCCGAGCCCTTCCGCGACCCCGCGTCGCCGGAAGTGGCGGGTTTCGCCGCCGCCCACCCCGAGCGGCTGGCGTTCCATGCCTGGCTGCAGTGGCGCGCGGAGGAGGGCCTGGCCGGGGCGCGGAAAGCGGCCCGCGCGGCGGGGATGGCGCTCGGGCTCTATCTCGACCTCGCCGTCGGCACTCACCCGCACGGCGCCGAAACCTGGGCCGAGCGCTCGCTGTTCGCCGGAGGTATCTCGCTCGGTGCGCCGCCCGACGCGTTCTCGCCCTCGGGTCAGACCTGGGGCGTGGCACCGTTCTCGCCGCGGGCGCTTGCTGCCACCGGCTTCGCCGCGCTGGCCGAAACGCTTGCCGTGCAGGTCCGCCACGCCGGACTGCTCAGGATCGACCATATCCTCGGCTTCGAGCGCGCCTTCTGGGTGCCGCAGGAAGGGGGCCTGCCCGGGCTCTACGTGCAGATGCCGCGCGAGGCGATGCTCGCGGTCACCCGGATCGAGGCCGCCCGGGCCGGGGCCGCGGTGGTCGGCGAGGATCTCGGCAACATTCCCGACGGCCTGCAGGAGGCGCTCCACGGCTCGGGCATCCTCGGCTGCCGCGTGGGAATCTTCGAGCGCGACTGGGCGAGCCAGGGGTTCAAGGATGCCGGCCAGTGGGACGCCGAGGTGCTGGGCTCGTTCGCCACCCACGACCTGCCGACCTGGAAGGGCTGGCGCAACGGCCGCGACATCGACTGGCGGGCGCGGATCGGGCGGTCGGCGGATCCGGCGGCCGAGCGGCAGGCCCGGGCGCGCGAGGTGGCGGCGCTGGATGCCGCGATCGGCGGCGCGGTGGGCGACGTCTCGGCGATGCACCGCTTTCTCGCCAGCACCCCCTGCCGGCTCGTCGCGGTGCAGGCGGAGGACATCTTCGGGCTCGAGGAGCAGGCGAACCTGCCCGGCACCACCCACGAGCACCCGAACTGGCGGCGCCGGCTGCCCGAAACCACCTCCGAACTGGGCGCCGACGCGCGCCTTGCCGAACTGGCCGCGATCATGAAATCCTCGGGCCGACAGGGAGAAGAGCCATGAGCGTCATCACAGTCGAGACGAAGCCGATCGAGGGACAGAAGCCGGGCACCTCCGGATTGCGGAAGAAGACCCACACGTTCATGGGGCCGCATTACCTGGAGAACTTCGTCGAGGCGATCTGGACGGGGATCGGCGGCGCGCAGGGCAAAACATTCGTCCTCGGCGGCGACGGGCGCTACTTCAACGACCGCGCGGCGCAGGTGATCCTGCGGATGGCCGCCGCCTCGGGCGCGAGAAAGATGATCGTCGGACAGGGCGCGCTTCTCTCCACGCCCGCCGCATCGCACCTGATCCGCAGCCGGAAGACCGACGGCGGCATCATCCTCTCGGCCAGCCACAACCCCGGCGGACCGGAGGAGGATTTCGGGGTGAAGTTCAACACGCCGAACGGCGGCCCGGCGCCAGAGGAGGTGACGGACCGCATCTTCGAGGCGACGCGGAAGCTCGGCAACTACCGGATGCTGGAGTCGCAGGACGTCGATCTCTCGAAGCCCGGCACGGCCAAGATTGGCGAAATGGAGGTCGAGGTGGTCGACCCGGTGGCCGACTACCAGGCATTGATGGAGCGGCTGTTCGACTTCGCGGCGATCCGGGCGCATCTGGACTCCGGGTTCCGGCTGCGTTTCGACGCGATGCACGCGGTGACCGGGCCCTATGCCAAGGCGATCCTCGAGGCCGCGCTCGGCGCGCCCGAAGGCAGCGTGATCAACGCGGTGCCGCTGCCGGATTTCGGCGGCGGCCACCCCGACCCGAACCCGGTCTGGGCGAAGCCGCTTATCGATCTGATGATGAGCAAGGACGCGCCCGATTTCGGCGCCGCCTCCGACGGCGACGGCGACCGGAACATGGTCGTGGGTCGCGGCATCTATGTCACCCCGTCGGACAGCCTCGCGGTGCTGGCGGCCAACGCGCATCTGGCGCCGGGCTACGCCGGCGGATTGAAGGGCGTGGCACGCTCGATGCCGACCTCGAAGGCGGTGGACCGGGTAGCGGAGGCGATGGGGATCGACTGCTACGAGACCCCGACGGGGTGGAAGTTCTTCGGCAACCTCCTGGACGCCGGGCGCGCCACACTTTGCGGTGAGGAAAGCGCGGGCACCGGCAGCGACCACGTGCGCGAGAAGGACGGGCTCTGGGCGGTGCTCCTATGGCTCAACATCCTCGCGGTGCGGAGGGAGCCGGTGCAGGCGATCCTCGAGGATCACTGGCAGAAGTTCGGACGCAACTACTACTCCCGCCACGATTACGAGGCGGTGGATGCCGTCCATGCCAAGGCGCTGATGGACATGCTGCGAGTGAAACTTTCCGACCTGCCTGGGGTGAGCGCGGCCGGACTGACGATCGAGGCAGCCGACGATTTCGCCTACAAGGACCCGGTTGACGGCTCGAAGACCGATCACCAGGGGATCCGGATCGCGCTCGAGGGCGGCGGGCGGATCGTCTACAGGCTGTCAGGCACCGGCACCGTGGGGGCGACGCTCAGGGTCTACATCGAGCAGCTGGAGACCGACCCGGCCCGGCTCGGCCTCGACCCGGGCGAAGCGCTGGCCCCGGTGATCAAGGCGGCCGAGCAGATCGCCGGGATCGCCAGGCATACCGGGCGAACGAAGCCCGACGTCATCACCTGACGATCAGCTGACCGCGAGGCGGCTGGCGAGCGCGGTCTGGCGCTCGATCGCGCGGGGGAGGTCCAACGTGGCGAGCTCGCCCCCGTCCACCACCCTCCGGCCTTCGACGAAGAGGTCGCGCACGCGCGGCGGTCCGCAGAGAAGCAGCGCGGCGACCGGGTCCCAGGCGCCGGCGGCCTCGATGCCGGCGAGGTCCCAGACGGCGATGTCGGCCCGCTTGCCGGGGGCGAGGCGGCCGCAATCGGGCCGGCCGAGCACGTCGGCGCCGCCGCGGGTGGCGATCTCCAGCGCCTCGCGCGCGCTCATCGCGTCGGCGCCTCTGGCGACGCGCTGCAGGAGCATCGCCTGGCGTGCTTCGGCGACGAGCGCGCCTGCGTCATTCGAGGCCGAACCGTCGACCCCGAGCCCGACCGTCACGCCGGCATCGCGCATGGCCCGGACCGGGGCGATCCCCGAGCCGAGGCGGCAGTTCGAGCATGGGCAATGCGCCACGCCGGTGCGGCTTTTCGCAAAGAGCCCGATCTCGCCACCGTCGAGCTTCACGCAATGGGCGTGCCAGACGTCGGGACCGGTCCAGCCCAGTTCCTCGGCATACTGGCCGGGGCGGCAGCCGAAGGTTTGCAGCGAATAGGCCACATCCTCGTCGTTCTCGGCGAGGTGGGTGTGGAGCATCACGCCCTTGTCCCGGGCGAGCACCGCGGCGTCGCGCATCAGCTCCCGGCTCACGGAGAACGGCGAGCAGGGAGCGAGGCCGACGCGGACCATGGCGCCTTCGCCCGGCTCGTGGAAGGCGTCGATGACGCGCTCCATGTCCTGCAGGATCACCGCCTCGGGCTCGACCAGGCTGTCAGGCGGCAGGCCGCCCTGGCTTTCGCCGATCGACATCGCCCCGCGCGTGGGGTGGAAGCGCAGCCCGATCCCGGCGGCCGCCTCGATCGTGTCGTCGAGCCGGGCGCCATTCGGGAAGAGGTAGAGGTGATCGGAGGTGAGCGAGCAGCCGGTGAGCGCGAGTTCGGCAAGCCCGATCGTCGCCGAGACGCGGATATCCTCAGGGCCCATCCGGGCCCAGATCGGGTAGAGCGTGCGAAGCCAGCCGAAGAGCAGCGCGTCCTGCCCGCCGGGGACCGCGCGGGTGAGCGTCTGGTAGAGGTGGTGGTGGGTGTTGACGAAGCCTGGAGTGACGACGCAACCCTCGGCGTTCAGGACACCGCCCGAGGTCGAGAGCCCCTGCCCCACGGCGGCAACGGTGCCGTCGCGAATCAGAACGTCGCCGCCGGCGATCTCGCGGCGGGCGTCGTCCATGGTGACCACAACGGTGGCGTTCCGGATCAGGAATTCGGACATCTGAGACCCTCCCGCCCCTTCGTGCGAGGAGGCGGCGCCGTCGGAAGGGGGAAGAACACAGGCGCGCCAGGCTGCGGAATTGGGTACCGGCCAGGACGGCGTGTGGCAAGGGCGACGCGGCCGGGGGCGGGGTCAGTTCGCGCGCAGGTCTTCATAGGCGACCATGACGTGTTCGCGGTAGGCCGGTCGTTCGCCGAGCCGGGCATGGTAGCCCGCAATCGCGGGAAGTTTGGAGCGCGCGATCGGGAGGTCGAAGTAGCGGTAGAGGACGTGGCCGAACTGGATGTCGGCAATCGTGAAGGTGGCGCCGGCGAGAAAGAGATGGTCGCGGAGCCGGGCTTCGGCGATCTCGAGCTTCGCCT
>JBFKAV010000181.1:0-6332 GCA_041621405.1 Paracoccaceae bacterium | reverse complement strand
CTTCGGCGCCGACGACACCGCCGCGACCGCGCTCGCGCTCGCCGTCTATGGCCTCGGCCTGCCCGCCTTCGTGCTCCAGAAAGTGCTGCAGCCGCTGTTCTTCGCGCGCGAGGACACGAGGTCACCCTTCCGCTACGCGCTCGTAGCACTCGTCATCAACGCCGTCGTCGCGGTCGGCCTGGCGCCCACGATCGGCTTCATCGCCGCCGCCTTCGGCACGACGCTGGCGGGCTGGGGCATGGTCTGGCAGCTCTGGCGCGGCTCGCGCCGGATGGGCGACGCGGCGCGGCTCGACGACCGGGCGCGCGCCCGCGTGCCGCGCATCATCCTGGCCTCGGCGATGATGGGCGGCGTGCTCTGGGTCGGGAACCTCGCGCTCTCGCCGCTGTTCGTCCGCGACGGGACAGACACGCTGGCGCTGGTGATCCTCGTCGCGCTGGGCGTGGTCAGCTACTTCGGGATCGGCCACCTGATCGGCGCGTTCCGCCTGTCGGAGTTCCGCCGTGCGCTCGGCCGCCGTCAGGGCTGACGCAGCCGTGCCAGCAGACCGGCCCAGCCGCCCGGGCTGACCACGAACGACAGCAAGAAGCCCGCGGCGAAGCCCGCGAGATCGGCCACCCAGTCGAAGCTGGCGCTGCCGAACAGCAGCCAGTTGACGATGCCGAAGACCAGCTGGAACAGCATCAGGAACCCGATCAGCAGGAATGCCCGCCGGCGGTCGGCCTGTATCGCGCCGAGCCGCGCCCAGAGAATGAAGGTAAAGGCGCCGATCAGGCCGTAGACTGCCGGAAAGGCGCCGACGAGCGGCACACGGGTGTCGAGGACGATCCCGTAGGCCAGCGCGCCTGCGACCGCCGCGCCGAAGAACACCGCGAGGAAGGCCCAGGCGCGAAACACCTCGCCCACGAACTTGCCCAGCGCCAGCAGGAACACGATCGCAATGAGCGCATGGGTGAAGTTGCCGTGGACGAATGGGTAGCTTACGAAGCGCAGCAGGTACTCGGGCGGGTAGGTCCCGTTCTCGAGCATCCAATCAAAGACCGGATCGAGGAACGCGTAATCCTGCAGCGCCGCGAGCCGCCAGCCCATGGCCTCCGGTCCTCCGACGATCCCGCGCGCGCCGAGGCTGAGCACGATCTCGGCCGCCGCGATCGGCAGCGCAAGCAGCCAGACCACGGGCGGCAGCGGGTTCAGGGGCGGGGCGTTGTAGTCGGGGTTCATCTCGGGCCCTTCGGTTGACGGCGCTTGCGGCCAGCGATAAGCGGGCGCGGCACCGATTTCCAGACGGAGTTGGCCCCGATGCCCGCCTTTGCCCCGCGCATCTTCTCCGGCATCCAGCCCTCCGGCGGGCTGACGCTGGGCAACTACCTCGGCGCGCTGAAGCGTTTCGTGGAGAAGCAGGAGGAGGGGATCGAGACCATCTACTGCCTGGTCGACCTGCACGCGATCACCGTCTGGCAGGACCCCGAGAAGCTCAAGCGCGCCACCCGCGAGGCCACCGCGGCGTTCATCGCCTCGGGCATCGACCCAACCCGCTCGATCCTATTCAACCAATCCCAGGTGCCGGCCCATGCCGAGCTCGGCTGGGTCTTCAACTGCGTCGCCCGCATGGGCTGGCTCAACCGCATGACCCAGTTCAAGGAAAAGGCCGGCAAGGACCGCGAGGGCGCCTCGGTCGGGCTCTTCGCCTATCCCAACCTGATGGCGGCCGACATCCTGGTCTACCATGCCACCCATGTGCCGGTCGGCGAGGACCAGAAGCAGCACCTGGAGCTGACCCGCGACATCGCGATCAAGTTCAACAACGATTTCGGCGTGGAGTTCTTCCCCGTGGTCGAGCCGGTGATCGAGGGCGTGGCGACGCGGGTGATGAGCCTGCGCGACGGCACCACCAAGATGTCGAAGTCCGACCCTTCCGACATGAGCCGGATCAACATGACCGATAACGCCGACCAGATCGTCCAGAAGATCCGCAAGGCAAAGACCGACCCCGAGCCGCTGCCCGACCACCTCGACGGGCTGAACGACCGGCCGGAGGCGCGCAACCTCGTGAACATCTATGCAGCCCTCGCCGACACCGGCCCTGCAGAGGTGCTCTCCGAATTCGCCGGCCACGGATTCGGCGTGTTCAAGCCGAAGCTCGCCGACCTCGCCGTTTCCAAGCTTGAACCGATCAGTACGGAAATGACGCGATTGATTTCCGACGAGGCCGAAATCGACCGCATCCTCGGCGACGGCGCAACGCGAGCCGAGGCGATCGCCCAACCGATTCTCGAACGGACCTATGACATCGTCGGCATGATCCGCTCGCGATGAGCGTCGCGAATCCGATTTGGCGCCGTGCCAAGGTGCGGCAGCCGCCATTCCGGCTGCGGGTCCTGGCAGTGCTCGCCTCCGGCCAGCCGCTTTCAACCCGTGGCAGGCGATCTTCGCATCCGCGAGCGAATGGTTCAAAGCCCGAACACCGGCCTCGGGGTCAAAAGAGCCAGCGAAACCGCCGCAGCCAAGAATCACCGCGACATTCCCGACAATGCCGCCGCGAGGGGCAGGTTGAAGTGAGCGATTGCGTCTACCGTTCTCGCACAGGTTGCGCGCGAAATCTTGAGCTTCTGTAGCGATGCGCACAGATCTATGCTGCCCGCCGAGGAGTTGCACATGACCAGGACGATCCATCCCGAGGCCCGCGTCGGCCACGTTCATCTCAAGGTGTCCGATCTCGAGCGCGCCATAGGCTTCTATTCGGGCGTACTCGGCTTCGAGCTCACCCAGCGGTACGGCGCCGACGCCGCCTTCCTATCGGCCGGCGGCTACCACCACCACGTCGGGCTCAACACCTGGGAAAGCCGAGGCGGCTCGCCACCGCCGCCGGGCCATACCGGGCTCTACCACACCGCCTTCCTTTACCCCGATCGTGCCGCGCTCGGCGACGCGCTGCGCCGCGTGGTCGACGCCGGCATCCCGATCGACGGCGCCGCCGATCACGGCGTCAGCGAAGCGATCTACCTGCGCGACCCCGACGGCAACGGCGTCGAGCTTTACCGCGACCGCGCGGAGGCCGAGTGGCCGCGCGACGCCGAGGGCAATCTGCGCATGGTCAACGCACCCCTGGACCTGCGCGCGCTGCTCGCCGAGGCGCCCTGAGGCGGGTGGACCCTGCCCGGCCGCCTGCCTAGACTGCCGCCCGATCAGGGAGGCAAGGGCATGGCGAGCGGCACCAACATCCGCACCTTTTTTGAAGGCACGTGGCATGTCGGCGACGTGCCGATCATGAAGGCGGCCGACCACGGCGCCTGGCTCGGAAGCACGGTCTTCGACGGCGCGCGGTACTTCGAGGACATCGCGCCCGATCTCGAGGCGCATTGCGCGCGGGTGAACAGCTCGGCCGAAGCGTTGATGATCACTCCCACCGTCTCGGTTGAGGACATGGTCGAGATCGTCTGGGAGGGCCTCGGGGGCTATCCCAAGGGCTCGGCGGTCTATATTCGTCCGATGTACTGGGCGCTCGAGGGCGACCACCTCGCGGTGGTGCCGAAGCCTGGCGCCACCGGTTTCGCCGTCTGCCTCGAGGAGATCCCGATGGCGAAGCCCGACGCCTCGACCACGCTGACCACGACCCGCTTCCGCCGGCCGGTGCTGGAGGACGCCGTGGTCAACGCCAAGGCCGGCTGCCTCTATCCGAACAACGCGCGGATGCTGGCCGAGGCGCGGTCCAAGGGCTACGGCAACGCGCTCGTCGCCGATGCGCTGGGCAACGTGGCCGAAACCGCCACCGCCAACATCTTCATGGTGAAGGACGGCGAGGTATTCACCCCAGTCGCCAACGGCACCTTCCTCGCCGGCATCACGCGCGCCCGGCACATGAAGAACCTGCGTGCCGACGGCCATACAGTTCACGAGACGGTGCTCGGATTCGACGACTTCAGGCAGGCTGACGAGGTCTTCATGTCCGGCAACATGTCGAAGGTGACACCGGTGACCGAGTTCGACGGCACCCACTACCAGGTCGGCCCGGTCACGCGGCGGGTGCGCGAGCTCTACTGGGACTGGGCGCATTCGGGCAAAGCCTGAGGACGATGCGCCGCCTCGCCCGTGCCGCGCTGACCGGGCTGACGCTCGCCACCGGGGGCGCCGCGCTCTGGACGCTTTCCGAGCACCCCTTCGCCGAGCCGCTGGTCGAGCGGAGCGCGAGCACGGTGCGGCTGGAGCTCGAGCGGGCCATGGCGCGAGAGGTCACGCCGGACTGGCTCATGCCGCGGCTGCTCGCGGCGCTCGACGCGGGCGACCGCGACCGGGTGGAGATGCTCGCGGGCCTCGCCGCCAAATACGGGGTGCCGCTCCCGCCAGAGACCTGGGCGGCTGTCGACGCCGCGCTCACGCCGCCGGGACTTGCCGAGCGCGCCTATGACTGCGTGCTCTGCGCCGCCGACATCCACGCCTGCGCAACCCTGGCCGAGATAGCCGCCTGCGCCCTGCCCTTCGAATTGACGCCGGTTGGCGACGTGAACGCGCTGCGCCGTCAGGCGCAGGCGGCGCTGGCGGGCGAGGCGGTGGACCGGGTGGAGACCGGACTCGCGCTGGTCGGCCTCGGCGCCACGGCGGCGGTGCTCGCCACAGGCGGAACGAGCTACGTCGTGAAGGCGGGCGCCACATCGCTTCGGGTGGCGCGTCGGATGGGAGCGGTTACGCCGGCCTTCAAGCGGGTGCTGGGCGAGGCGGCCGACCTGCCGGTCGACTGGTCGGCGGTGCTTCGCGCCGCGCCGCTCTCGGAGATCACCGACACCGCGAAACTGGCCCGGCTCGGCCGCATCGCCGAGGACCTCGGCACGCTCAGGGCCAACACCTCCTCGGCTGAGGCGCTGGTCCTGCTGCGCCACGTCGAGTCCGCCGAGGACGCCGCCCGCCTGGCCCGGCTCTCGGCCGCTTCCGGCTCCGAGACCCGGGCGACGCTGGAGGTGCTGGGCAAGGTCCGCGCCTTCCGCGCGCTGACCCGCGTCTCTGACCTCGCGCTGGGCGCGATCGGCCTCGTCGCGGCCTTCGCTGCGGGGCTTGGCCAGCTCGCGCTAGGCTTACTCCCGCGCGCCTTGGGCCGGCTTTTCCTTCGCCCCGTTGCACCCCGCCGCAAGCCGCGCCATGATCGCCGCCGGTAAGGGAGGCCCTCCATGCGCAAGTTCCTCGTCGTGCTCGACGACAGCAGGGAATGCCTGAACGCGATGCGGTTCGCGGCGATGCGGGCGGCGAAGACCGGGGGTGGCGTCACCATCCTCTCGGTGATCCCGCCCGAGGAGTTCCAGCACTGGATCGGCGTCGGCGACATCATGCGCGAGGAAGCGCGGGAGCGGATCGAGGCGCATTTCGAGGTGTTCGCGAAATGGATGCGCGACCGGCAGGGCGTGGACCCCGAGCTGGTGATCCGCGAGGGCGAGCCGGTGCCGGAGATCCTGGCGCAGATCAAGGAGGACTCGGACATCGGCGTGCTGGTCCTCGGCGCGGGCACGGAGAAATCGGGGCCCGGTCCGCTGGTCAGCCAGCTCACCCGCTCGTCCGGCACCCTGCCGGTGCCGATCACGATCGTGCCGGGGGAGCTGTCGAAAGAGCGGTTGGAATCGGTGACGTGAGAGCCTGTGGTAGCCCCGATTTTTCACTGTGAAAGGCTGTTCTAACCTATTGCAATGAAACGATTTCACGAAAAAGATTCACCGAATCTTAACCCGTTGACAGGAGTATGACACGCCCCCGGCACGGGTGGCCTAGCCGAACGCGGTCTCGGCCGGCGGCAGGCCGAGTTCCTCTGCTTCGGCGCGCCAGCGCTCACCCGGGGCGACCGGCAGGGCGCGGGTCAGCGTGCCGGTGGTGACGATCTCGCCCGCCCCGAGCGGCGGGGCGCCGGGGTCGGCGGCGAGCACTTCGAGCAGATGCGAGAGCGCGGCGAGCGGGCCGCCGCCGAGCACGTTGGCGCTGTTGCCGATGTCGGCCACGACCCCGTTGCGCGAGAGCGTGACGTCGAAGGCGGCGAGCCGCCCGGCCCAGGCGGGCGCGGCGTCCGCCCTGACCTCGGTGAAGGGTCCGTGGCGCAGGGCGCCGTGGAGCGCGAAGGCGGCCACCGTGTCCGGCGCGCGAAAGCGCCAGCCGGGGTAGATCGACTGAATCAGCTCGAAGCCGAGCGCGACGCCGTCGACGCAGGTCATGAGTTAGGCCGGGTTCATCCCCGCGCGCGGGGCGCGACCCAGTCGGAGCACGATCTCGGGCTCGATCCTCGGCTCGATGAGCCGCGCGAGCGCCACGGCTGGTCCGAGCGGCGCCGTCGTGCTGTCGTAGACGGGGCCCCAGATCGG
>JBFKAV010000180.1:0-6360 GCA_041621405.1 Paracoccaceae bacterium | reverse complement strand
CAGCATCAGGAGCGCGTCGGCGAGCCCGGTGACCCCGAGCCCGATCCGCCGCTTGGCCTGCGCCTCCTCCCATTGCTGCGGCAAGGGGAAGTTCGAGGCGTCGACCACGTTGTCCATCATCCGCACCGCGGTGGCGACGAGCTCGCCCAGCGCCGCCTCGTCGAGCTTGGCGCCCTTGCCGAACGGGTCCTCGATCAGCCGCGCGAGGTTGACCGAGCCCAAGAGGCAGGCGCCGTAGGGCGGCAAGGGCTGCTCGCCGCAGGGATTGGTGGCGCTGATCGTCTCGGCGTAGGCCAGGTTGTTCATCGCATTGATGCGGTCGATGAAGATCACCCCCGGCTCGGCGTAGTCGAAGGTCGCCCGCATGATCCGGTTCCAGAGATCCCGCGCCCGCACCGTCTTGAAGACCTTGCCACCGAAGGCGAGCTCCCAGGGCCCGTCGGCCTTGACTTCCGCCATGAATGCGTCGGTCACCAGCACCGAGAGGTTGAAGTTCCTGAGGCGCGCCGGGTCGGACTTGGCGGTCACGAAATCCTCGATGTCGGGGTGGTCGCAGCGCATCGTCGCCATCATCGCGCCGCGGCGCGAGCCGGCCGACATGATGGTCCGGCACATCGCGTCCCAGACGTCCATGAAGCTCAGCGGTCCCGAGGCATCCGCCGCCACGCCCCTGACCTCGGCGCCCTTCGGCCGGATCGTCGAGAAATCGTAGCCGATGCCGCCGCCCTGCTGCATCGTAAGCGCCGCTTCCTTCAGCGCGTCGAAGATGCCGACCATCGAATCCGGGATCGTGCCCATCACGAAGCAGTTGAAGAGCGTCACCGACCGCTCGGTGCCGGCGCCGGCGACGATCCGCCCTGCCGGCAGGAAGCGGAAATCCTCGAGCGCCCGGTAGAACGGCTCCTCCCAGGCATCGGGCTTCTTCTCCACCGCCGCCAGAGCCCGTGCCACGCGCCGCCAGCTGTCCTCCACCGTCCGGTCGACGGCATGGCCCGCCTCGTCCTTCAGGCGGTATTTCATGTCCCAGATGGCTTCGGCGATCGGGGCGGCGAAACGGGTCATCGGCGCGACTTCCACGGCTCGGGGAGGGCCCGACAGGATACGCCCGACCCCTTTCCCGGTCAACTTGCCTTCGGCGCTCCGAGGGGTATCCTTACCATAGGGCTTGGGGGAGTCGCATGGGTGACTGCGTAAATATTGTGAAACTCTGCGTCGGCACCGATGACGTGCGGGAGCTGATCGACTGGCAGCAAAGCCGCCGCGCGCAGACCGCCGACGGCCTGCCGCGCCACGTCACCCGGATGTTCCCCAAGCGTGCCGGGGAGGTGCTGAACGGCGGCTCGCTCTACTGGGTGATCAAGGGCGTGATCCTCGCCCGCCAGCGGATCCTGAGGCTCGACGAGGTCCGGGGCAAGGACGGCATCCTGCGCTGCGCCCTGGTGCTCGACCCCGACCTCCGCCGCACCGAGCCGGTCCCCCGCCGCCCGTTCCAGGGCTGGCGCTACCTCGAGCCCGCCGAGACTCCGCGCGACCTGCCGAAGGCCCGCGCCGGCGAGCCCGGACTGCCGCCGAAGCTGATGGCCGCGCTGGCCGATATCGGCGTGCGCTGAGCCCCCGCCCTGCCCCGTTTCCAAAGGCCAGATCTCCAGGCCTTCTTGGCCCGCTCCGAGCCCGAATTGGATTTTCGCGGCACGCTTCAGTCGGCGCCCGCGGCGCGCGAAAGCGACCTACCAGTGGCAGGTCGCGCGCGTCGCATCGGCGATGGCGCAAGCCGCAGCCGATCTCACCGTCACCGCATCGCGAGACGGAGGGCTGCGACGGCCGCCCGGGCGGCGGACGACGCTGCCCGACGGCCTTGGGGGCCGCCGGGCCCCACCGGGCGTGATCCATTGCGCTGGCCGCCCGGCGATGGCCCGGCGGCGGCTTGGAGAGGACGGCCATGCCATGAGATTCAGATGGCCGCTCGGTCCAGCAGAGCACACGAGCACAGGTCTGGCATGTTGCTCTCGCAAGGATCCACCTGGGAGCACGGGGTCCGAAACCCCCGGCTTCGGCCCGGGGCCGGGTGCCTCAGGGATAGTCCGGCGCCGCGATCCCCAGCCGCTCGACCAGCGCCGCAAGCTCCGCCCGCTCCGCCTCTCCCCAATTCGCACCCCGGGCTCGGTAGAGCGTCGCCTGGCTGCGGTGAACGAGCCCGTCGGCGAGGATCTTCAGGTGATTGGCGCGAAGCGTCTCGCCGGTCGAGGAGATGTCGGCCACCGCCTCGGCGGTGAGGTTCTTCACCGTGCCCTCGGTCGCGCCCTGGCTGTCGACGAGCTGGTAGTCGGCCACGCCGGCCCCGCGCAGGAACTCGCGCGCGAGGCGATGGTACTTCGTGGCGATCCTCAGCCGGAACCCGTGCGCCGCGCGGAACGCGGCGGCGGCGGCGTCGAGGTCGTCGAGCGTGTCGACGTCGACCCAGGCCCTCGGCACCGCGATCACCAGGTCGGCGAAGCCGAAGCCCATCGCCGCCAGCTCCTCGGCCTCGGTTTCCCAGTCGGCCAGCCCCTCGCGCACCAGGTCGGACCCGGTCACACCCAAGTGGATCCGCCCCGCCGCCAGCTCGCGCGGCACCTCAGCGGCCGACAGAAGCACGATCTCCACCCCGTCGGCATCGGCGGCGGCGGCGTATTCCCGTCTCGCGCCGGTCCGGGCCAGCGAAAGCCCGCGCTCGCCGAACCAGTCGAAGCTCTTCTCCATGAGCCGGCCCTTGGACGGCAGGCCGAGGCGCAGCGTCATGGCGCGCCCTCCCTGAGCTCGGCCACCAGCGCCGGCCGGATCACGCCGCCCACCGCCGGGACCCCTCGCCCCTGACCCAAGACCGCGGTCAGCGCGTCGTAGCGCCCGCCCGAGGCCACCGGCGGCAGGTCGGGCCGCGCCTCCGCGTAGAAGCCGAAGACGAAGCCGTCGTAATATTCCAGCGTCGTGCGGCCGTAGCTCGCCTCGAAATCGAGCCCGGCCACGTCGATGCCACGCACCTCGAGCGCCGCGAGCCGGGCCTCGAAGCGGTCGACCGCCGGGGCGATCGCCGGCAGGTCCACCGCGACGTCGCGGAGCCGGCTGAGCGCGGCGGGCGCGACCTCGCGCAAGGCCAGGATGTCCTCGATCAGCGCAACTTCGCCCCCGGCGATCGGCGGCGCGGCGGCATCCTCGATGAGCGCCGCGAGCCGCGCCACGATCTCCTCGCGCGTGCGTAGCCCGATCTCCGGCCCCGCCGCCGCCATCACCGCCTCGGCGCCGTCGCGTTCCAGCGCCGCGAGCAGCAAGGCCCGGGTCTCCGGCACTGGCGCGCGGCCGCCGTAGCGGTCAAGCATCGCCCGGAACCGGCGCGGCCGCCAGATGTGCCTGAGAAGCGCCGCCTTGCGCCGCTCGGTCGTCGCAAGCCCGCGAACGGCAGCAAGCAGGATCCCCAGATCGCCGGTCGCGGCGCGCAGGCCCAAGGGCGCCAGGAGCTCGGCCAACAGAGCGAAGACCTCGGCATCGGCCGCCGCAGGGTCGGCGCGGTCGAAGACCTCGTAGCCGACCTGCAGGAACTCCGCGGGCCGCTCGCTCGCGTGCTCCTGCTTGCGGAACACCTCGCCCAGATAGGTGTAGCGCGCCGGACCCGAGGCGTTGGCATCGCCGCCTCCCATGTGCATCTCGACCACCGGCACGGTGAAGTCGGGGCGCAGCATCATCTCGCCGCGCAAGGGGTCGCGAGTCACGTAGGCGCGGGCGCGGATGTCCTCGCCGTAGAGGTCGAGCAGCGTCTCCGCGGGCTGCAAGATCTCGGCCTCGACCGGCACCGCGCCAGCCTCCCGGAAGCGGGCCAGAAGCCGCTCGGCCTCGGCGCGGGCGCGGGCCTTGGCGCCCATGCTCAGAGCGTTTCCTTCGGCGGCGCCACCCGGCCCTCGGCCCCGGCCAGCGCCTCGGGAGCGCCCGCGCCAGTGCGCCCGTGCCGCGCCAGCACCGCCTTGACCGCCGCCACCAGGTCGCCCCGCGGCACCTCGGCCTGGGCCGGCTGGTCCTTCCACTCCTCGTGGGTCGCAGTCTCCGCGAGCCGCGCGCCGAGGATCAGGTCCTTTACCTGCACAACGCCGCGGCCGGCTTCGTCGCTGCCCTGGATCACCGCCACCGGCGCCGCCCGCCGGTCGGCGTACTTGAGCTGGTTGCCGAAGTTCTTCGGGTTGCCGAGATAGACCTCGGCGCGGATCCCGGCCCGCCTGAGCTCGGCCGCCATCGCCTGGTAATCGGCCATCCGCTCGCGGTCCATCACCGTCACCACCACCGGCCCGTGCGCCTCGGCGTGGGTCCGCCCCTTGGCCCTGAGCGCCGCCAGCAGCCGGTCAACGCCGATCGAGATGCCCGTCGCCGGCACCTCCTGCCCGGTGAAGCGCTTGACGAGATCGTCGTAGCGCCCGCCACCCGCGACCGAGCCGAACTGCCGCGGCCGGCCCTCTTCGTCGAGGATCTCAAAGGTGAGCTCCGCCTCGTAGACCGGCCCGGTATAGTAGCCGAGGCCGCGGACGACCGAAGAGTCTATGACGATCCGGTCCGGGCCGTAGCCCTGACCTCGCAGCATGTCCGCGATTTGCTGAAGTTCTTGGACCCCTTCCAAGCCGATTTTGGAGTTTCCCACTGATTGACGCATTGAATCAAGACGGCGTTCGTTGATCTGCGCTTTATGCACCACAGATTTTTGTGAGAGGTATTGGACGATCTGTTGGGCAATTTGTACGTGCAGGCCGACGCCGTCGATGAAGGCTCCGGAAGCGTCCCGGCGACCGGTCGTGAGGAGCTCAAGGACTCCTGCCTCACCGACCTTGTCGAATTTGTCGATGGTGCGCATTACTTGTTGGCGTTCACCACTTTCGTCCTTGATGCCAGCAAAATCTAGAACGCCTTCAAGCACTTTCCGGTTGTTGACCCGCACCACGTAATCCCCGCGCGGGATCCCCACGGCCTCCAGCGCCTCGGCCAGCATCGCGCAGATCTCGGCATCGGCGGCCACGCTCGCCGCGCCCACCGTGTCAGCGTCGCACTGGTAGAACTGCCGGAACCGCCCCGGCCCCGGCTTCTCGTTGCGCCAGACCGGGCCCATCGCGTAGCGCCGGTAGGGGAAGGGAAGCTCGTTGCGGTATTGCGCCGCCACCCGCGCGAGCGGCGCGGTCAGGTCGTAGCGGAGCGCGAGCCAGTCGCCTTCCTCCTCGGCCCAGGCGAAGACGCCGGCATGGGGGCGGTCGACGTCGGGCAGGTATTTGCCCAGCGCCTCCAGCGTCTCCACCGCCGAGGTCTCCAGGGGCTCGAACCCGTGCAGCTCATAGACCTCGGCGATGCGGGCGAGCATCGCGTTCCGCTCGGCCACCTCGGCGCCGAAATAGTCGCGGAACCCCTTCGGGGCCTCCGCCTTCGGCCGGCGTGTCTTCTGGTCCTTCGCCATGGGATCGGCCTTTCGCCTCGTCGCGGGCGGGCATAGCCGAAGGGCTCCCGGGGGGCAAGCGGGGCAGGCGGCTCCGCCGTCAGAGCGGCAGCGCGGTCGTGTACTTCAGCTCCCGCAGCGAGAACGACGAGACCACCGTGCGCACGTGCTGGCTTCGGAGCAGGTTGGCCGACATGAATGCCTCGTAGGCCTCCACATCCGCCACCCTGATCTTCAATATGTAGTCGGCCGTGCCCGAGACCGCGTGGCATTCCAGGATCTCCGGATGCCCCGCGACCATGCGCACGAAACCCTTCACCGTCGCCTCGGCATGGTTTTCCAGCGACACCTGCGCGAAGACGCAGAGCTTCGCCCCCGCCTTCGCCGGGTCCAAGAGCGCCACCCGCCCCCGGATCAGCCCCGCCGCCTCGAACTCCTGCAGCTTGCGCCAGACCGTCGAGGCCGCCATCCCGGCCCGCTCGCCGAGCTCGGCCAGCGAGGCCGAGGCGTCGGCCTGGATCTCCCGCAAGAGCAGGCGTTCCTGATATGTGAATTCCATGATTCTCATCATGGTGAGAAATCCTTCCGCATGGAAGCTGATTCGCGGGCCATCTGGCAAGAATTGCCGTTCGACTCGGGATATCCTGTCTGACAAAGGAGGTGCCGCCATGGCCTATGCCTCGAAATTTCCCGACAAAAGCGGCCGCTACCACTACACCGCCGAGGAGAACGCCGTCTGGGGCGAGCTCCTCCGGCGGCAGATGGATTTTCTCCCCGGCCGGGTCGCGCCGGAATACTTCGACGGCGTGAAGGCGCTGGGCCTCAGCGACCGCGCCGTGCCGCAGATCGCCGAGATCGACGCCCGCCTCGGCCGGCTTACCGGCGCCGGTGTCGAGGGTGTGCCGGCGATCATCCCGCCGTCT
>JBFKAV010000179.1:0-6451 GCA_041621405.1 Paracoccaceae bacterium | reverse complement strand
GGAGCGGCCGCGCGAGCCGACCGACCACTTCCCCGAAAGCGCACTGCCGAACGCCCCCGACCTCAGCCTGATGGCCAAGGCCCGGGCCGGCTTCCACGGGCCCTATGGCCTTGGCATCAACCAGCTCTTCCGAGGCACCGGCGGGCCGGAGTACATTGTCTCGCTGCTCGCTGGCTATACCGGCGAGGAGAAGGAGGAGGCGGGCACCATCCTCTACGAGAACACCGCCTTTCCCGGCGGCTGGATCTCGATGGGGCCGCCGCTTTTCGATGAGGCGGTGACCTTCGCCGACGGCCATGCCAACGACCTGCACCACATCGCCGAGGACGTTTCCGCCTTCCTGATGTGGACCGCTGAGCCGAAGCTGATCGCGCGCAAGGAAGTCGGCCTCCAGGCGGGGCTGTTCCTCGCCGTGCTGGCGGTGCTGCTCTACGTGACCAACAAGACCATCTGGGCACCGGTGAAGCGCCGGGCGAAGGGCTCGCCGGCCGAATAGCGCCAGGCGCATCTTCGACACGTCTTCAGGCGGCGCGCCCGGGCCCCGGGCGCGCCGCTTGTCGTTCGCGCCACCGGCTCAGACCGTCGCGAAGTCGTCTCGTGCGTAGCCCTGGAGGTAGAGCAGCGCCGTCAGGTCGCCATGGTTGACGCGGAGCTCGCACTCGTCCGCCACCGAGGGCTTGGCGTGGAGTGCGACGCCCATGCCGGCGAGATGCAGCATGCCGAGATCGTTGGCGCCGTCGCCCACGGCCAACACTTCCTCTAGGCCGATGCCAAGCCTGGACGCGACCTCGCGCAACGCGGCGACCTTCGCCTCGCGGCCGAGGATCGGCTCGGCGACGCGACCAGTGAGGCGGCCGTTCTCGATCAGGAGCGTGTTCGCCCGCGTCTCGTCGAAGCCAAGCCGGGCGGCCACTGGGCCGGTGAAGGCGGTGAAGCCGCCGGAGACCAGCACCGTGTGCCCGCCCTTCGCCTTCATCGTCGCGACGAGCGCGCGCCCGCCGGGCGCGCAGGTGATGCGCTCGGCGAGCACCTTCGCGATGGTGCTTTCGGGCAGCCCTTTTAGCAGGCCGACGCGCTTGCGTAGCGCGCCCTCGAAGTCGAGCTCGCCGTTCATCGCCCGCGCGGTGATCTCGGCCACGCGTGGGCCCACGCCGGCACAGGCGGCGAGCTCGTCGATGCATTCCTGCCCGATCATCGTCGAATCCATGTCGGCGATGAGCATCTTCTTGCGGCGGCCCGGAGCCTTCTGCACCGCGAGGTCGATGCCGAGGCCCTGCAGGCTTTCCCAGACCTCCCAGCGGTTGTCGGGAATCCTGTCCAACGGGAACTCGGCGGCGATGCCGCGGTCGAGCCAGCTGATCGCGCCGCCGCCCCAGGCGTCCCGCACCGACTCCACGGTCGCGACGTCGAGCCGGGGCGTGGCGGGCGCGGTGAGCAGGGTGGCGACGAACATGCGGGGTTCCGGCGGTGAAGCGGTGCGTCGGTTTCGACGCATGAAGCGGCGCCTTAGCGCGATTTTTCCGCTTGTGCCAGATCGGGCGGGGGCTTATCTGCGGCGGCGGGACACCCCTCCCCAACGAGGGGCGCATATCTGGAAGGATAGCATGACGACCAACCCGACCCCGGCCGCGCGGCCGGCCAATCCGCGCTTCTCCTCCGGCCCCTGCGCCAAGCCCCCCGGATATTCGCTCGAGCTGCTGCAGGACGCGCCGCTCGGCCGCTCGCATCGGGCCGCAGCCGGCAAGGCCAAGCTCCGCCAGGCGATCGAGCTCACCCGCGAGATCCTCGGCGTTCCATCAGACTACCGCATCGGCATCGTGCCCGCCTCTGACACCGGCGCGGTGGAGATGGCGATGTGGTCGCTCCTGGGCGCCCGGCCGGTCGAGATGCTTGCCTGGGAGAGCTTCGGCGAGGGCTGGGTGACGGATGCAGTGAAGCAGCTGAAGCTCGACGCCACGGTGCACAAGGCGCCCTATGGCCAGATCGTCGACCTCGGCGAGGTCGATTTCGCGCGAGACATGGTCTTCACCTGGAACGGCACCACATCGGGTGTTCGCGTGCCGGACGGCTCCGCGATCCCGGCCGACCGGGAGGGCCTGACGATCTGCGACGCGACCTCGGCTGCCTTCGCGATGGACCTGCCCTGGGGCAAGCTAGATGTCGTCACCTTCTCCTGGCAGAAGGTGCTGGGCGGCGAGGCGGCGCACGGGATGCTGATCCTCTCGCCGCGCGCGGTCGAGCGGCTGGAGAGTTATGTTCCGGCCTGGCCCCTGCCGAAGATCTTCCGCCTGACCAAGGGTGGCAGGCTGATCGAGGGTATCTTCGAGGGCGAGACGATCAACACGCCGTCGATGCTGGCGGTCGAGGACTACCTCGTGGCGCTCGGCTGGGCGAAGCGGATCGGCGGGTTGCCCGCGCTCGTCGCCCGCGCCGATGCCAATGCCGCTGCGGTGGCGGCCTTCGTCGATGCACGGGACTGGATCGCCAACCTCGCCGAGAACCCGGCGACGGCCTCTACGACCAGCGTCTGCCTGAAGTTCACCGACCCCGCGATCCGCGACGGTGCGGCCTTCGCCAAGGCGGTGGCCAAGCGGCTGGAGCAGGAAGGCGTGGCTTTCGACATCGGCTCCTACCGCGACGCGCCGCCGGGCCTGCGCATCTGGTGCGGATCGACGGTCGAGACCGCCGACATCGAGGCGCTGATGCCCTGGGTCGAATGGGCCTACCGCGCCGAGCTCGAGGCCCAGAAGGCCGCTGCATGACGGTGCGTGCAGGCACGCACCGGTCCCCCATCCAATTCAACGGAGCCCCATCATGGCCCCCCGCGTTCTCGTCTCCGACGCCCTCTCCGAAACCGCCGTGCAGATCTTCCGCGACCGTGGCGTGGAGGTCGACTACCTGCCCGAACTCGGCAAGGACAAGGACAAGCTTCTCGAGGCGATCGGCCAGTACGACGGCCTCGCCATCCGCTCGGCCACCAAGGTGACCGAGAAGCTCATTGCCGCGGCCGACAGGCTCAAGGTCGTCGGCCGCGCCGGGATCGGCGTCGACAATGTCGACATCCCGGCCGCCTCGAAGAAGGGGATCATCGTGATGAACACCCCCTTCGGCAACTCGATCACCACCGCCGAGCACGCCATCGCGATGATGTTCGCCGTCGCCCGCCAGATCCCCGAGGCCTCGGCCTCGACCCGCGCCGGCAAGTGGGAGAAAAACCGCTTCATGGGGGTCGAGCTCTACAACAAGACGCTGGGCGTGATCGGCGCCGGCAACATCGGCGGCATCGTCTGCGAGCGGGCGGTGGCGCTGCACATGAAGGTGCTGGCCTACGATCCCTTCCTCTCGGAGGAGCGGGCCGTGCAGCTCGGCGTGACCAAGGTGGAGCTCGACGAGCTGCTCAGGCGCGCCGACTTCATCACGCTCCATACGCCGCTGACCGAGAAGACGAGGAACATCCTGTCCCGCAAGAACCTCGCCAAGACGAAGCAGGGCGTCAGGATCATCAACTGCGCCCGCGGTGGACTCGTCGACGAGGAGGCGCTGGCCGAGCTGCTGAAGTCGGGCCACGTCGCGGGCGCCGCGCTCGACGTCTTCGCGGTCGAGCCGGCGACCGACAACCCGCTCCTCGGGCTGCCGAACGTGGTGGCGACGCCGCACCTGGGGGCGTCCACGTCCGAGGCACAGGAGAACGTCGCGATCCACATCGCCGAGCAGATGTCGGACTACCTGCTGACCGGGGCTGTGCAGAACGCGCTCAACATGCCCTCGGTCAGCGCCGAGGAGGCCGCGACGATGGGGCCCTGGCTGAAGCTCGGGGGCCACCTCGGCGCCTTCGTCGGGCAGATGACCGACGAGCCGATCAAGGCGATCAACGTGCTCTACGACGGCCATGCCGCCGAGATGAACCTTGCCGCGCTGAACTGCGCGGTGATCGCCGGGGTGATGAAGGCCACGAACCCAGACATGAACATGGTCTCGGCGCCCCTGGCCGCCAGGGATCGGGGCATCCAGGTGAGAACGACAAGCCAAGCGAAATCGGGCGTGTTCGACGGCTACATCAAGCTGACGGTCGTGACCAACGAGCGCGAGCGCTCGATCGCCGGCACGGTGTTTTCGGACGGCAAGCCGCGTTTTATCCAGATCAAGGGCATCAACATCGACGCCGAGATCGGCGAGCACATGCTCTACACCACCAACGAGGACGTGCCCGGGATCATCGGCGCTCTTGGCAACACCATGGGCGAGAACGGCGTCAACATCGCGAACTTCACGCTCGGCCGCTCGGCGCGTGGGCGGGACGCGATTGCTCTCCTTTACGTGGACGATCCGATTCCGCAGGCGGTGATCGAAAAGCTCCTGGCCACGGGGCTGTTCCAGCAGGTGAAGCCCTTGGCCTTCGACGTCGGTTAGCCCGGTCCTCGCCCACGGGCGGGAAAACGACACCCTCCTGTCGCTGCCGGCGGCGCGCAGGCGGGGATGATTCAGGGATCGTCGCCCGTGCCGGCCCTTCGCCGGCCTCTTCTTGGAGGGGTGCGACGATGGCCGGGCGTGTCGGGGGCGACCCCCTTCTTTGCGCGATTGCCGACGTGTTTGCCGCCGAACCCCGACCCGAGGCGTCGGCTTCGGCCGCGGCGCTGCTGTCGGCGCCGAGCGGGACGCTCCTCCAGCCGCGGCCGGCCTGCGAACTCGACCTTGGAATCCAGTCGCTGCTGGCCAGCTCGACCCATCCCGCGGCCGCGGCGATCGTCGCCGCACAGGAGCGAATCCCATGGGGAACCAACCCGGTCGCCGACCGGGTGGATGCCGGGTTCTCCTCGATCTGCGCGGTGGCGACGCTGATGGGCCCCGAGGGTCCGGTCGCCTGTCCGGATCACCGGCTCGGCCTGTTCTACCAGCGGCCCGACTGCTACTACGCGCTGCACGCCCACGACGCCGACGAGACCTACGTGATCATCGCCGGCTCGGCGCTCTGGACCGCCGGGACGGACGTGCGCCAGCGCGGCGCTGGCGAGATGGTCCATCACCCGAGCCTGATGCCCCACGCCTTCCGTACCGGCGCCGAGGGCCTGATCGCGCTCTGGCGCTGGAGCGGCGACATCTCGGTGTCGTCCTACGCGATGCTCGACGATCCCGAGGTCCTGGCGGTCTGAGGCCGCAGGGCCGCGCGCCCCTGTCCTCCCGCGCGTCCGGGCGTTAGCCTTCGGCCCGGCAACGGAGGACCCTCTTGCTCAGCTACGGCATCGGCGACGTCCACGGCCATCTCGAGAAGCTCCGGCAGGCCCATGCGCTGATCGCCGAGGACCGGCGGCGCGTGGGCGATGCCGCGGCGCCCGTGGTTCATGTCGGCGACCTGGTCGACCGCGGGCCGGATGCGCGCGGCGTGATCCAGTACCTGATCGACGGGATGCATCGCGGCGAGAGCTGGGTCACGGTTCTCGGCAATCACGACCGGATGTTCCTGGAATTCCTCACCGGTCGCGACATGGGCGAAGACCGTGGCGTGCCCGACTGGCTCCGCCCCTCCCTCGGCGGTGCGGCGACGCTGGCCTCCTACGGGGTCGCGCGGCCATTTGGCCGGAGCGCGGCCGAGATCCGCGCCGAGGCGCTGGCGCGGGTGCCGGAAGCGCATCGCACGTTCCTGGCCGGCCTGCCGCTCTGGTATCGGGCGGGCGAGGCGCTTTTCGTCCATGCCGGGATCCGGCCGGGCGTGCCGCTGGAGGCGCAGGACGAGGAGGACCTGGTCTGGATCCGGGCGCCGTTTCTCTTCGACACCTCCGACCACGGCGCGCTGATCGTGCACGGCCACACCCCGGTCGAGGAGGCCACGCACTACGGCAACCGGCTCAACATCGACACCGGGGCAGGCTTCGGCCTGGCGCTATCGGCGGTGGCGGTGGAGGGGCGGCGGGCCTGGCTCCTGACGCAGGAGGGCCGGGTCGAACTGGTGCCGGTCGCCGCCTAGATCAGCCCGGCCGCGGCGGCGCACCAGTAGGAGATCTCGCCGCCCCGGGTCTGGCGGTAGAGGCCGAGGCGGCGGAACGCCCCGATCCGGCGCGGGAAGGGCGCTGCGCGGGCCGCGGCGAAGGCCTCGAGCAGGGCGCGGTTCTCCGGCGTGAAGCGGTGCGCCGAGACGCGGAGCGCGGCGATGTTGATGTCGTTCCAATCGCGCAGCACGCCCCGGGCCAGCATGCCGAGCCGCCGCAGCCGGGCGGCGGCCGAGGAGTTCGAGCCGATCTGGTTTCTCCCGTGCTGCCGGTAGAAGAGCCACGGCTCGGGGTCGTAGATCACCGCGCCGCCAGCGCCCGAGACGATCTGGTATAGCCACCAGTCGTGCATGACGATTCGGCCCGCCTCCCCGGCAGCGTCGCGGGCGAGCGCAAGCCCGGCGCGGTTCAGCACCATGGTGTTGCCGCCGCCGATGCTCTGTGTCAGCGCGTTCCGGAACGCGGGC
>JBFKAV010000178.1:0-6503 GCA_041621405.1 Paracoccaceae bacterium | reverse complement strand
GCGGTGGTGATGACGATGTCGATCTCCGGCGCCAGCTCGCGGAACTTGGCGAGCTGCTTTTCGCGGAACTCCGGCGAGGATGGCGCGGCGTAGCCGCCGGTGGCGGCGCCGTCCTGCGCCTCCTCGAACTCGAGGAAGACGAACTCGGCGCCCATCGACTCGATCTGCTCGGCCACCTCGGGGCGCACGTCGAAGGCGTAGACGATGGCGCCGAGGCTGACGCTGGTGCCGATCGCGGCGAGGCCGGCAACGCCGGCGCCGACGACGAGGACCCTGGCGGGCGGCACCTTGCCGGCCGCCGTCACCTGGCCGGTGAAGAAGCGGCCGAAGTTGGCGCCGGCCTCGATCACCGCGCGGTAGCCGGCGATGTTGGCCATCGAGGAGAGCGCGTCCATCTTCTGCGCCCGGGAGATCCTCGGCACCATGTCCATGGCGATGGCGTTGGCGCCCTTGCTCTCGACGAGCTTCAGCAGCTTCTCGTCCTGGGCGGGGTAGAAGAACGAGATGAGGGTCTGGCCCTTCGCGAGGCGCTTGGCCTCCGCCTCGGTCGGCGGGCGCACCTTCACGACCACCTCGGCCGCCTTCCAGAGCGCGGCGGCGGTCTTCACCACCTCGACGCCGGCGGCCTCGTAGGCGGCGTCGGAGAAGCCAGCGGCGGCGCCGGCGCCCGCCTCGATCACGCAGGCATGCCCGAGCTTCTGGAGCTCCTTCGCGCTCGCCGGCGTCATGGCGACGCGCGCCTCGTCCTTGATGACCTCCTTCGGTGCGCCGATCTTCACCTGGCCGTCCCCCTTCTCGTTCCGTCCCGCCGGCCTCGGTTGGCCCGGTTCAGGAGGAAACCTAATAGCCCGCGCAACATTCGTTCACAAGCGCGCGCTGGCGCGAACATTCCTTTTTCAGAGCCAGCGTCGGGTGCGGGCCGACCAGGCCTCGAAGGCCGGGCCGAAGGCGGCGCGCAGGCGGTCCTCCTCGGGGCGGATGAAGCGCAGGTCGATCAGCTGGGCGAAGGCGGGCACCAACAGGAGCCCGAGCACCGCGTCCCAGATCAGGCAGAGCCCGGCCAGGATCAGCGCATCGGCGAAGTAGATCGGGTTCCGCGACAGCCGGTAGACGCCGGTGGTGACGAGCGCGCTCGGCTCCTGGTGCGGGATCACCGTGGTGCGGTGCCGGCGGAACTCGCGGATCGCCAATGCCGCAAGCGCGAGGCCGAGCACGACCAGGCCCCAGCCGGCGGCATCGCCCCAGGCGCCGAAGCCGAGAAAGGGCAGGAGCCGCGGCTGCGTCCAGGCCAGCGCCGCGAAGAGCGCGAGCCAGAGCGGCGGCAGGTCGGCCTTCTGGAGCAGGGACATTGCGGCCTCGCGGGTGTTGTCGCGCGACTATCGGTCGCCCGGCGTGCCGTGGCAAGCCGCGCCCGGGGCTGGCGAAGGCCGCGGGAGCCGGGCTAGTCTCGGGCGCGGACCGGGGCCGCGGCGGTGAGGGAGGCAGGCGATGGAGCTCGAGGGCAGGCACGCGCTGATCACCGGCGGCGGCACCGGGATCGGGCTCGCTATCGCGCGGGCACTGGCCGGGGCGGGGGCCGAGGTGACGATCACCGGGCGGCGGCGCGAGGTTCTGGAGGCGGCGGCCGAGGGCGCGGCACGGCTCCACCCGCTGGCGATGGACGTGAGCGCGGAAGACGAGGTGGTGCGCGGCCTCGCCGAGGCGGTCGCGGCGCGCGGTCCGGTGACGATCTCGGTCGCCAATGCCGGGATCGCCGAGGGCCGGTCGCTCGGAAAGACCAGCCTGGAGTTCTGGCGGCGGACGATGGCGGTCAATCTCGACGGCGCTTTCCTGACGATCCGCGAATGCCTGCCGGGGATGCGGCAGGCGTGCTGGGGCCGGGTGATCGCGATCTCCTCGATCGCCGGGGTGCGCGGACTGAAGGGCGCACCGGCCTACACCGCCTCGAAGCACGGGCTTCTGGGCCTGATCCGGGGGCTGTCGGAGGATCTCCTCGGCTCGGGGATCACCTGCAACGCGCTCTGCCCGGGCTATGTCGACACCCCGATCGTGGAGCGGAACGTGACGGCGATCTCGGAGCGGGCGGGGGTGAGCGAGGCCGATGCCATGGCGATCATGGTGGGTGCCAACCGGCACGGCCGGCTGATCGCGCCCGAGGAGGTGGCGGCAGCCGCGCTCTGGCTCTGCCTGCCCGGCTCAGAGAGCGTGAGCGGCCAGGCGATCGAGATCGCCGGCGGGCAGGTCTGAGCCGGGGAATGGGGCTTTCCGCCCCCCCTCGGCCTGGCGGCCTCACCCCCCGAGGGTACTTGGAAAACGGGCAAAGAGCGGGCGGAGCCACGCTTGACTGCCGGCGTCAGGGCGGGCAAGCCTCGCGCTTCGAGGGAGGGAAGGTGCCATGACCACCGATTTCGCCGCCACGCGGGCGTTCTTCCGGCTGCCCGAGGGCATCGTCTACCTCGACGGCAACTCGCTGGGGCCCTTGCCCCGGTCGGTGCCCGAGCGGGTGCGGTCGGCGATCGAGGACCAGTGGGGCGAGATGCTCATCACCAGCTGGAACCGGGCCGGCTGGATGGACCTGCCGCGCAAGGTGGGTGACCGGATCGGGCGACTGATCGGGGCCGAGCCGGGCACCGTGGTCATGGGCGACACGCTCTCGATCAAGGTCTACCAGGCGCTGGCTTCGGCCGTGGAGATGCGCCCCGACCGGCGGGTGATCCTGTCGGACACCGGCAACTTCCCCTCCGACCTCTACATCGCCGACGGGCTGGTGCGTACCCTGGGCCAGGGCTACGAGCTCCGCACCGTGGCGCCGGAGGACGTTGAAGGCGCGATCGGCCCGGACCTCGCCGTGCTGATGCTGACCGATGTGGACTACCGGACCGGGCGCCGGCACGACATGGCGCGGCTGACCGAGGCGGCGCATGAGGCCGGCGCGCTCGCGGTCTGGGATCTCGCCCATTCGGCGGGCGCGCTGCCGGTGGACGTGGCCGGCGCGGGGGCGGATCTCGCGGTGGGCTGCAGCTACAAGTACCTCAACTCCGGCCCCGGCGGCCCGGCCTTCATCTACGTCGCCCCGCGCCATGCCGAGGCGGCGCGGCCGGCGCTTTCGGGCTGGCTCGGCCACGAGGCGCCCTTCGCCTTCAACCTCGACTACCGGCCCGGACGCGGCATCGAGCGGATGCGGGTCGGCACGCCGGCGATCCTGCAGCTCGCGGCGCTGGACGCGGCCTTGGACGTCTGGGAGATCGCCGACATCGCCGACGTACGCGCGAAGTCGGTGGAGCTGACCGAGACCTTCGTCGCGGGCGTCGAGGCGGGCTGCCCCGAGCTCGCGCTGGCCTCGCCGAGGGACCCGGCGGCGCGGGGCAGCCAGGTGAGCTTCCGCCACGCGGAGGGCTACGCGATCATGCAGGCCCTGATCGCGCGGGGCGTGATCGGCGATTTCCGCGCCCCCGACATGATGCGCTTCGGCTTCGCGCCGCTCTATATCGGCGAGGCTGAGGTGGCGCGGGCGGTGGCGGTGCTGGCCGAGGTGGTGGCCGGGCGGCTCTGGGACCGCGGCGAGTACAGGCGGCGGGCGGCCGTGACGTGATCGTCCGTCGGTTTCACCCGGGTGAGGCGGCGGCGGTCTACGCCGTGTTCCACCGTGCCGTTCACGAGGGCGCCGCGGCCCACTACGATGCCGAGCAGCGCAACGCCTGGGCCCCGGCGGCGGAGCTTCCCGAAAGCTGGCCGGCCTGGCTTGCGCGCGAGCGCACCTGGGTCGCGGAGGAGGATGGCGAGATCCTGGGGTTCATGCTGCTTGAGGAGGACGGGCTGCTCGACATGGCCTTCGTGCTGCCGAAATGGCGCGGACGCGGGGTCGCCGATGCGCTGCTCGGCGCGGTGCTGGCCGACGCGCGGCAGCTCGGGCTGGCCCGGCTGAGGACAGAGGCGAGCCTTCTGGCGCGCCCGTTCTTCCTGCGCCACGGCTGGACCGAGGGGGCGCGGCAGGAAATCGAGAGGCGAGGCGTCCGGATGGTCAACTTCCGGATGCATCTTGATCTCTGAATGCTGGAAAGGAGGACGGCGATGCCTGTGAGCTTCATCAACCCCGAGGGCGTGGCGGCGCCGGCCTCGCGCTATTCCCACGTGGCGCTAGCCGAGGGTGGCGCCCGGCTCGCGGCCTTCGCCGGGCAGGTCGGGCTTCGCCCCGACGGCAGCCTGCCCGAGGGCCTCGCCGCCCAGCTCGACCAGTGCTTCGCCAATGTCGATGCCTGCCTCGAAGCGGCCGGGATGGCGCGCGCGAACCTGATGCGGATCACCGTCTACGTCACCGACCCTTCGTCCGAGGCGGTGGCCATGTACCGCGCCCGGCGCGACGCCTGGATCGGCGACGGCCCGGCGCCGGCCGCGACCTATGTCGTGGTGGCCGGCCTCGCCGCGCCCGGGCTTCTCTGCGAGGTCGAGGCGCTGGCGGCGGCCTAGGCTCAACCGCCGAGGATGAGGCAGGTGGTGGAGCCGGTGGCGTAGGTCCGGCCGTCTTCCACGCCCCGGATCGTGGCCTCGGCCACGGCTGTGGAGCGGCCGCCGTGCTGCACCCTCGCTTCCGCCTCGACCTCGAGCCCGAGCGGGATCGCCCGGGTCAGGTTCACCTTGTATTCCAGCGTCGTGTACCAGCGGCCCTGCGGCACCTCGGTCATCACCGCGCAGCCGAGCGCGCTGTCGAGAAGCGTGCCGTACCAGCCGCCGTGGACGACGCCCATCGGGTTGGTGTGGGCGAAGGCGGGTGCGGCGCGGAACGCGACGCGGCCGCGCGCCACTTCGCAGAGCCTGAGGCCGAGCGTTCCCGCCATCGCCGGCTGCGGGAAGCGGCCCTCGAGCACGGCCTGCATGTAGTCGAGTCCGGACATCGACAGGATGACCTCGCGCGGGACGAGATCCTCGGGGCGTTTCGCGGGCCAGGGCTCGGGCATCGGGCGCACCTCCGGACCCGCCCGAGCCTAGAGGCGCCGGCGGCCGGGGAAAAGGGCCCTCAGGCGACCTTCTGCAGCACCACCTGCGGGCTGACGCCGAGGGCGTGGCAGACCTCGCGGGTGAGGTGCGGGCGGTTGAGCGTGTAGAAGTGTAGGTGCTCGACGCCGCCCTCGATCAGCTCCGTGCAGAGCTCGGTGGCGAGCACGGTGGCCAGAAGCTCCTCGCGGCCGTCGCGCTTCGCCGTGGCGAAGGCGTCGTCGAGCCAGGCCGGCACCTGGGCACCGCAGCGGGCGGCGAAGCGCTTGGTTCCGTCCCAGCTCTGGATCGGCAGGATGCCGGGGATGATCGGGGCGTCGATGCCTTCCTTCTCGCAGGCGTCGCGGAAGCGGAAGAATGTCTCGGCCTCGAAGAAGAACTGGGTGATCGCCGAGCCCGCGCCGGCCTCGAACTTGCGCTTCAGCCAGCGCACGTCGGAGAGCGTGTCGGCAGCGTCTGGGTGCGGCTCGGGATAGGCGCCGACGCGGATCGTGAACTTGCCGGTGGCGGCCAGGGCCTCGATCAGCTCGGCGGAATGGGCGAAGCCCTCGGGATGCGGCGTGAAGCGGCTGGCGCCCTTCGGCGCGTCGCCCCGGAGCGCGACGATCTCGGTGACCCCGGCTTCGGCATAGGCCTCGGCGATCTCCAGCGTCTCGGCCCGGGTCGCCTCGACGCAGGTCAGATGCGCCGCGACGTTCAGCCCGTAGTGGCTGCCGATGGTGGTGACCGCCTCGTGGGTGAGCTCGCGCGTGGTGCCGCCGGCGCCGTAGGTGACCGAGACGAAGGAGGGCGAAAGCGGCGCCAGGTGCTGCACCGTCTCCCAGAGCCGGAAGCTCGCGTCGAGCGACTGCGGCGGGAAGAACTCGAAGGAAACGCTGGGCACGGGCATGGCGGCACTCCGGAGGGCTTGTCCCGCCTCTTGTCGCACCGGCCGCGATGTGAGACAAATTCATAATCTTCAAGTTCATCATGAGTCGGACCGCAAGATGCACCTGGAATTCCGGCATCTCCGCACGATCAAGGCGATCCATGAGGCGGGCGGGCTGGCGCGGGCGGCCGGCGTCCTCAACATCACCCAGTCGGCGCTTTCGCACCAGGTCAAGGGGCTGGAGGCGCAGGCGGGGATCGAGCTCTTCGTGCGGCGCTCGAAGCCGCTGAAGCTCTCCTCGGCGGGGCTGCGGCTCCTGAAGCTGGCGGAGAAGGTGCTGCCGGAGGTCGAGGCGCTGGAGGAGGATTTCCGGGCGCTCAGATCCGGCAAGTCGGGCCGGCTGCACATCGCCATCGAATGCCACGCCTGCTTCGAGTGGCTGTTCCCGGTGCTCGAGCAGTTCCGGCAGAAATGGCCCGACGTCGACGTCGACATCCGCCCGGGACTGGCCTTCGGCGCGCTGCCGGCGCTGATCCGCGAGGAGGTCGACCTCGTCGTCTCCTCCGACCCCGAGGACCTTCCCGGCGTGAGCTTCGTGCCGCTCTTCGACTACGAGCCGGTCTTCGTCGCGTCCTCGCTGCAT